>CAISYW010000047.1 GCA_903889795.1 uncultured Chlamydiae bacterium
CCGGAAAGCTTGCCCCACGTGATTTTTTCACTTGGCGTTGCCCCGCTATAAGAGCCGTACGAGGTCGTGCTATCGCTAATCTGGCAAAAATAACTCCAGAGCGGACATTCTTCACGCAGATCCTGGCGAATCAAAGGAACGAGGCAGATCGGAAAATCGCCTGCAATACCCCCGCCGATTTGGAAAAATCCAACGGGATCTTTCTGTTGTCGATACCAAGAAACCAGATAAGCCATAAGCTCTGTACCCGATTTGACAAGATCAAATCGCTCCAGATCTCCCTTGATGACATGCGAGACAAAGATGTTAGCCGTTGTCGAATCCTCCCAGCCCGGAACGAAAATGGGGAGTTTTTTTTCAAATGCAGCTAACAGCCATGAATTTTTCGGATCGATCTCAAAAAAAGGCTCGAGTTCTTTACTGGCAAGCAGCTGATAAATATATTCATAAGGAAAATATCTCTTATTTTCTTTTTGCGCCTTTTGCCAGAGCTTCAAAATGTGGTGTTCAATGCGTCGGATCGCCTCATCTTCGGGTATGCAAGTGTCCGTCACTCGATTCAAGCCGCGATCATAAAGAGCTTGTTCATCTTCTTTCGATAACGAGCGGTAATGCGGCAAACGTTCATAATGAGTATGAGCAACCAGGTTATAGATATCTTCTTCGAGATTGGCCCCGGTGCAAGAGATTGCGTGAACCTTGTTTTGACGGATCATCTCTGCAAGAGAAATCCCGATCTCAGCAGTACTCATCGCTCCGGCCAGAGTTAAAAACATCTTGCCTCCGCAATCCAAATGATCAACCCATCCTTGGGCAGCATCGACGCAGCTCGCGGCATTAAAATGTTTGTAATGCTTCTTCATGAATTGATGAATAGTCATGATCGTCTCATAAAAATGTAGCTTAAAAGTTTATAAAGTAATTTAGCCGAAAGAAAATCAGGCGCCTTCAAATCAGGCAGGGGGGCTAACTCCACGATATCAAATCCCACCACTTGTCTCTTTTGAGCAACTTTCTTCAATATCTTCGCCGCCTGATGCCAAAAGATCCCCCCCGGCTCAGGCGTCCCTGTCGATGGCATCAGCGAACAGTCGAATGCGTCGAGATCAAACGTGATATAAACCAGGTCAGTGAGTCGATCGACAACCTGATCCATCCATTTGTCATTGTCATGTAAATCGTGTGCAAAAAAGGTGGTATCGGGGTTCACAGACTTTTTTTCTTCTGCGCTCATGCTCCGGATACCGACAGCTACGATCCGTTTGACATCGGGAATTTCATTGACTCGCGCCATCACCGACGCGTGGCTCAATGGATTTCCTTCATACGCATCGGCGAGATCGGCATGAGCATCAAATTGAAGCACTGTGAGAGGGCCGAAAAATTCAGCATGAGCGCGAATCGGAGCCGCAGAAATGGAGTGCTCGCCGCCCAAAGTAACGACAAATTTACCCATCCGCAAAAACCGCAGGCTCTCTTCATATAGAGAGCGCAGCATTTCCGATGAGTTTTGATCTTCGATCGCCGGCGCAGTATAAATGCCATGCCGATAGACTTCCGAATCTGTCTCAATATCATAGAGTTCTAAATTGCGTGAAGCTTCGATGATTGCGGCAGGTCCAAGATCGGCTCCCTGTTGATAGGTCGTGGTCTTGTCAAACGGTACCGGCAAAACGACAATTTGCGACTCTTCAAGAGACGAACCATCCGACAGTCCGCCAAAATGATTTGGATTCCCGCGCCCTTGCATCAATCAACCTCAAACAACCAGATAAGTGTAATGTTCCAGGGCTTCTTTAAAACGTTTTTTTAACTGGGCTGATTCTTCATTTTGCAAAAGGCCTTCCTTCAGCGCCTTTTCAATCGAGAGGCGAAGCCTTTCAACGAGATCGGCCGGATCGTATTGCACATACTGCAATACTTCGCTCATGCTATTTCCTTCAATCTCATGCTTGAAGACCCAAGTTCCATTTTCATCCAGATCAATATGAACGGCATTCGTGTCGCCAAAGAGATTATGCAGCCCGCCGAGGATTTCCTGATACGCTCCAACCAAAAATATGCCCAAATAATAAGGAGTTTTATCCATCTCGTGAAGAAAAATGGATTTGGCCGGCTCTTTCGGGTGAACAAAGCGATCGATCTTGCCATCGCTATCGCAAGTCGAATCAACGATTGTCGCCTTCACCTTGGGCTCTTCATTGAGCCGATGAATCGGCATAATCGGAAAAATTTGCTGTATCGCCCAGGCATCCGGGAGAGATTGAAACAAAGAGAAATTACAAAAATACATTTTCAACAGCTTTTCATCGAGCTTTTCAATGTCGCTCGGAACATATCTCAGCTCTTTCGACTGCTGCCGAATCTTAGCTAGCAAATGGCGAAAAATACTCTCGGCATATCCTCGATCCGACAATGAAATCTCACCCTGAATGAAGCTCTCTAAAATAGAGTATCTGAGATCATAAGCGTCGTGCAAAATTTCATGACATGTTTTGGGAGTAACCGATTGATAAAGTTTAAGCATTTCCTGCAATAGCTCATGATTGCTCTGAATCGGCTCAAGCTCGCCAACGGGACCTAAAATCGGAGCAACATCCATCACCTCCGTTATCAGCACTGTGTGATGAGCGACAATGGCTCGACCCGATTCGCTAATAATCGCAGGATGCGGAAGTTTGCATTCATCGCACGCACTGCCGATTGCAGACACAACATCCCTGGCATATTCTTCCATGGAATAGTTCATGGATGAGTCCGTACTGGTTCTTGTTCCGTCGTAATCCACTCCTAACCCGCCGCCAACATCAAAAAAAGACATCGAGGGACATAACTTAGCCAGTTCGGTGTACATGCGAGTGGACTCGCGAAGAACTTTTTTAATAGCGACGATGGAAGAAATCTGACTCCCAATATGAAAATGAAGCAGCTTCAGCCAATGATCTTTTCCGGCTTGTTTCAGAAGCTCAACGCCCTTGATGATCTCATGAATATTGAGGCCGAATTTTGCCATATCCCCACTCGAAGATGCCCATCGGCCGCTTCCCATGTTGATCGGCTTCATACGAAAACCGATTTCGGGTTCGATCCCCAATTTGGACGCAATCTCCAAAACGAGATTCAACTCATAAAATTGCTCAATAATAATAATCGAACGGCGGCCGATTTTTCTTGAAAGAAGGGCTAATTCGATATATTCGGCGTCTTTATAACCATTGCAGAGCAATACCGCCCCATCCGTATTATGAATACTGAATACCGCCACTAGCTCGGGCTTGCTACCCACTTCCAGCCCAAGCAAATTATCTTTTCCCGCATTACGAATCACATCAACCACATGCTTCTGCTGGTTGACTTTCACAGGAAACACGGGCCGATAATGATTTTGATAATTAAACTCCCGAATTGCCTCTGCAAAAGAGGCGCACACGCGGTTAATCCGGTCTTTGATAATCCCGTCGAATCGGAAAAGAATCGGCGGCTCGATCCCTCTCTGTATAAGCGATTGAACCAATTCGTAAAGGTCGATGGTTTGCCCGCTCCGATCAGGCCGGACAATGACATGCCCCTTTTCGTTGATATCAAAATAATTTTCCCCCCATCCATGGAACCAATATAAATCATTATTTTTAGAAGAATTCCATCCGGCTTTTGAAACAACCGGTTTTTCTAAAGGAGGGATAATTTGGGTCATCAATTCCTCATTCTTATGAAAATAATTTGTGAATCAAAAAAAAACATAATACCGCAGGTATGCCTTAGCATACTTCGAGGTCTAACGTATTGCAACGGTTTCGAATCGATTTTTGATTTTTTTATGAAATAAAAAAAGAGAAAAAAAAGAAGAGAAAAAAAGATCGAGGCAGCGAGAAAACCGCCGCCTCAAAATAAATAAAGGATTAACCGTCTACAGCTGTTTTCGCTGCGCCTTTGCAAGACTTTGACGACTCATCACATTTTTTGCAGCTTTTGCATGGCTTGGATGGTGTGCATTCATTGCAAGATTTAGCAGGAGCCGGTTTGCTGCACTGCTTTGGTTCACATTTGTTGCAGGTCTTGCATGGCTTTGATGGTGAGCACTCATTGCAGGTCTTGCAAGGTGCAGATTTGCCGCATGACTCTTGTGTATCAAATTTTTGCATTTCGCCAACAGGTTCTTTCGTTCCTTGCATCATAGCGACTTCTTTTTGATCGCCGGTGGTGTCTGCTTTTGGCAATTGTACATCATTATCGATGACAACTTCTTTTTTTGGCGGTGGAACTTCTTTGTTTGTCTGGGTAGTCTGAGCTGAAAGAAACAGACCCGCAGTTAAGCCAACGATTGCCAGCTTCAATAATTTTTTTTGAATCATAGCCTTGATTCTCCTATTGAGTAAATC
>CAISYW010000048.1 GCA_903889795.1 uncultured Chlamydiae bacterium
CATCATCCCCGGCCAGGGTTTGCGGATGCATAATGATCCGCCTTCTTTGGTGTCGCATTCGCTGCCATCTTGACGTAAGACAACCGGATCGGTTCCAAAGAATGGGCGTGTGGCGCTGCCCGGCTTGAGGGTGTGGGATCCCGGCAGTGGGGAAATCAGAATACCCCCGGTTTCTGTTTGCCACCAGGTATCCATGACGGGGCATTTTCCCTGTCCAATCACGTCGCGATACCAGAGCCAGACTTCCGGGTTAATGGGCTCGCCGACGGATCCGAGAAGGCGGAGCGAGCTTAAATCGTATTGCTCGGGGTAGAAATCTCCTTTAGCGATCGCCGCTCGGATTGCCGTGGGAGCAGTGTAAAAGGTCGTAACCTTGAATTTTTCGATCACTTGCCAATAACGGCCGGGATCGGGAAATGTCGGAGTTCCTTCGAATATTATCGTCGTGCAGCCATTGGCCAGAGGCCCGTAGACTACATAGCTATGCCCCGTGATCCAACCAATGTCGGCCGTGCACCAGTAGACGTCGTTGTCATGAACATCGAAAATATATTTATGAGATAGAGATGCGTGTAACAGATATCCGGCCTGAGTATGGACGACTCCTTTGGGTTTTCCCGTCGATCCCGAGGTATGCAGAATAAAGAGCGGGTCTTCTGCTTTCATCGTTTCAGGTGCGCAATAGGCTGGCTGAGCCGCCGTGATGTCGTGATACCAGCAGTCGCGTTTACCCATTGGGCAGGGATCGTCTGTTCGTTTTACGACAACGATCGTTTCAATTGAAGGCGCTTCTACGACAGCCATATCGACAATTTCTTTGAGAGGCAGCTTTTTGCCGCCGCGCATGCCGACGTTGGCCGTGATGAGGATTTTGGCTCCGGAATCCTGGATTCGATGCGTTAGAGACTCTGCGCTGAAACCGCCGAAGACCACAGTATGGATCGCGCCGATTCGTGCGCAAGCCAGCATCGCGATTGCCGCTTCGGGAATCATTGGCAAATAGATACAGACTCGATCTCCTTTTTGGATGCCCTTCGATTTAAGTGCGTTAGCTAATCGGCATACTTCTAAATGAAGTTCTTTAAAGGTAAACGTTCTGACTTCTTCTTCGGAATCGCCTTGCCAAATGATAGCGATCTGATCTCGTCGATGCGTGAGAAGGTGGCGATCCAAGCAGTTTATGGATACATTGATCAGTCCATCCTCAAACCAGGTGTGGCGAATGTCGCGCTGGGAGGTGTTCCAGTTATAGATACATGATTTAGTGGGAAATTGAATCCAATCCAGGCAGGCCGCTTGCTCCAGCCAAAATACATCGCTATCTTCCACTGACCGTTGGTAGAGATTTTCATACTGCCAAAGATTTTTGACGTGGGCATTGGCCGATGTTTGCCAGGAGGGAGGAAATTTTCTTGCTTCCGGCAGCGTGCAATCCAACGAACCTGTCTCTACCCTGGAATTCATAATTTTTTTCCCTTCTTGAAACTTAGCGTCTATTTTAACCCGACGAGCGACATTTTTTCGTCCGATTTTTTTGCTAAAGGCGTGAATTAATTTTTTAATTTACATAATTCGTGTTAATTTATTATAAACCGTTTTGGCTGTGTGGTTTAAGAATTTCAATTCTGAGAGCCTCTTAAAGAGTGATATAAAGTCTATGTTGGAAATGCACTCTGCTTTTTAAGAAAAAATCTGAGAAAGTGAGTAAAAAATCAACACTCTATGTATAATTGGATCAAATTTCACCACTTTGTTCTGGATTCAAGTCCAAACAATTGTTTTAGGTGAAATAATGGCAAATGCGAGATTTAAGTTTGGTTGCAGACTTCAAGCATGCTAAAATCAAGTTAATCAATAAATGAGTGTTGTTTATGGCAAAATGTAGAGGAACAGTTAAGTTTTTCAATGCACAAAAAGGATTTGGTTTTGTTATCCCTGATAATGGCGGTAAGGAACTATTTGTTCACGCTAACAATATTGAAGGCGGCGTGAAAGCTTTACGTGAAGGACAGAAAGTCGAGTTTGTTGAAGGTCCTGGACGTAAAGGCCCTGAAGCTACGAACGTAACTGTAGTACAATAAATCTTTACCCCGATTCAGATTTTAATGATTCGGGGTCTCTTTTCTCCCTTCTTAGCAGGTCGAATTTAAAAATCATGGCACCCGTCGGTTCTTGGGATTCGCTGCATGCGGCGATCCAAGCTCGAGCTGACAGCATCTATTTTGGGATCGGCCATCTCAATATGCGTTCACAATCCGCTTTTAATTTTTCTCTGAGCGATTTGCCCGAGATTGTTCGTATTTGCAAAAAAGAGAACATGAAGGCCTACGTCACCCTCAATTCGATTCTATATGATGAAGATCTTCCTCTGATGCGCGAGTATTGCGATGCCATTTTGGCAAGCCGGGCAGACGCGGTCATTGTCTCCGATATGGCTGCGATCGAATATGCGCGATCGATTCATCTCGACGTTCATCTGTCTACGCAGCTCAATATTTCCAATGCGGCAGCCGTCCGCTTTTTCTCTCGATTTTCAGATCGAATGGTTTTAGCTCGCGAACTCTCTTTAAATCAGATTCGAGCGATCTGCAGAGAAATTGAAGAGCAGGATATTCGAGGACCCAGCGGCAAAAGAGTGCAGATCGAAATTTTTGTTCACGGCGCTCTATGCGTTTCGATATCCGGAAAATGCGCTATGAGTCTTTCCCTATATAATCGATCGGCAAATCGAGGCGAATGTCTTCAGCCCTGCAGACGAAAATACCGTGTCATCGACGAAGAGACGCAAAATGAACTCGTCATTGATAACCACTATGTCATGTCTCCGAAAGATCTCTGTACGATTGGATGCGTCGATCAGATCATGGAGGCGGGCGTCTCTGTTTTGAAAATCGAGGGCAGAGGCCGCTCTCCTGAATACGTCCATACTGTCGTGAGTGTCTATCGCGAAGCGGTGGATTCATTTTCGAAAGAAAAAATATCGATTTGGCTTGAGAAGCTGCGTTCTGTCTATAACAGGGGCTTTTGGGAAAATGGATATTATCTCGGAAAAAATACGGGTGAATGGAGCGGAGTTGGGGGATCGCAAGCGACGCAGCGAAAAAAATATGTGGGTAAGGTCATTCATTATTTCCCCAAAATCCAAGTGGCCGAATGTAAATTGGAGAGCCGCTCGCTCGAAGTCGGTGATCATATTTTGATTACCGGTTCGACAACGGGGGTGATTGAGGGTACTGTTGATTCTTTGCATGAAGACGGAAAGGTCAATATTGCAAATAAAGGCGCGATTGTCACTTTTCCCGTGACGGCAAAAGTTCGAAAAAACGATAAGTTATATGTGTTTTGTAAAAATGAGCAACTATGCCAACAGATTTGAAAATGCGACTTGAAAGCAGTCTCTGTGAAGTTGAAAAAGCCGCCCAAATGCTGAGCCGGCCTGAAGGAATTGCGTTTATTGAAGACGCCGCTCGAATGATTGTGGAGTGCTATCGACGTAAGAACAAGGTTCTGATTGCGGGCAATGGCGGCAGTTTGTGTGATTCGATGCACTTTGCGGAAGAGTTGGTTGGGCAGTTTCGTAAATCACGGCCCGCTTTGCCGGCGATCGCGTTGTCCGACCCGGGGCAGTTGACCTGTATAAGCAATGATATGGGGTTTGAGGAAGTGTTTGCCCGCGGCGTTGAAGCGTTTGGCGTAGAGGGTGATCTATTCATCGCTTTGACGACCAGCGGTAATTCGATGAATATTGTGCGCGCAATCAATCGGGCCAAAGAGCGCGGAATGCAAACGATTGCTTTTCTAGGTAAAACAGGGGGCAAAACGAAGGGCATGTGTGATTTGGAATGGATTGTTTCCGGTTTTTCCTATTCAGACCGCGTACAAGAAGCCCACATGGCAGCAATTCATGTCATTATTGAACTTGTCGAGCAAGATCTTTTCCAGCCTGCGCCGTAAGCTCTATTTATCCGTTCAAGAAGGGCGTTGGAGCAGATCTCTCTGTCTGCGTCCATTGAGTGGATTGTGGGCAATGATTGCTCATATGAAGAATTCGCTATACGATCGCGGAATTCTCCCGATTCATCGAGTTCCTGCATTTGTGATTAGCGTGGGTAATCTTGTCGCGGGCGGCAGCGGAAAAACTCCGCTAGTGCATCTCCTGGCGCAATCCATCAACTCTCTGGGGCCGATCGCAATTGTTTCTCGTGGCTACCATGCTAAAGAAAGCGGATTGCCTCTAGGCGACGAATTGAGCATGCTATCGCGACGTCTCCCTGGGACGCTCTGTTTTGCAAATCCCGATCGTGCGGCTGCCGCGCAAGAGGCGATTGCTCAGGGCGCCCGCCTGGTCATTCTCGATGACGGTTTTCAGCATCGTCGTTTGCATCGCGATTTGGATCTCGTCATGATTGATGCGGCTAATCCCTTTGGATATGGTGCTTTTTTACCGCGAGGCTTGCTTCGAGACCCACCGAGCCGCCTGAAGCAAGCCGACATAATTTTTGTGAACGGTAAATTATCCGATCAATTGATATTCGATTTGCGGAAATGGAGCGCAGCTCCTTTGATCTCCGTTTCGCTTTGTGTACAGAGAATTTTGGATTTACAGGGAAAGGAGCAAAAATCATTGGCTGAATGTAAAGTCGGCGCTTTTTGTGCAATTGGCCAGCCGGGACGTTTTTTTCAGACTTTGAAACAATCTCATGTGCAAATTGTCGATCAGTGGATTCTTCCTGATCATGAAAAATTTGAATTTTCTCACATTCAGACCTTTGCCGAGCGATGCCGCCTAAAGGGCGCATCGGCTATCGTATGTACGGAAAAGGATGCGGTGAAGATACCATTTGATTGCACAGCCCTTCCCATCTATTATTTAGAGATGCAATTAAAAATCATTTCCGGACAGACGGATTGGAAAAAATTGATTAAAATAATCACGAGTAGAGGCTCATGAGCGACATATTAATTACTCTTCCCAAGCTAGGCGAAAGCATTGTGAGCGCCACCATTATTCAATGGTTCAAAAAGGTTGGCGATATCGTTGCTCTGGATGAGCCGTTATTGGAAGTTTCGACTGACAAAGTCAACAGTGAAATTCCATCGCCGGCGGCCGGGGTATTACAAGAAATTATTGCCACGGCTTCCCAAGAAGTGCAGGTGGGAGAAACTCTGGCGATTCTCTCAACAACGGCACATAAAAAAAGCCTTGAGCCAACTTTAAAGGCAGCGGCATTGCCTTCAGGAACAGCGAATGAAGATTTGCTGACGCCCGCAGTGCTCAGACTTGTAAAAGAGAAGGGGATTGATCTGTCTGAAATTGACCGCATTCCGCGAACGGGTCATGGCGGCCGGCTGACGAAGAAAGATATCGAAGCCTATTCCTCATCGGAACCGCACCAGAAGAGCTCATCTAAAGAGTCTTGCGAGCGAGTAAAGATGACGCCGATGCGTAAGGCGATCGCAGAGAATATGGTTCGCTCTTTTTATGAAGCGCCGCATGCATCTCTCATTACAGAGATTGATGTGACAGGCGTTGTCAATCTCATTAAAGAGCAAAAAGAGAGCTTTCTGAAGCAGACGGGCGTCAAGCTCACTGTCACGAGCTTTGTGGCGCGTGCGATCGGACGTGCTGTGGCAGCTTATCCGCTTATTAATTCTTCATTGGAAAGCGACACGATTGTGATGAAACATTTCGTCAATTTGGGTGTGGCTGTCAGTGTTGATCAGGGGGTCATG
>CAISYW010000049.1 GCA_903889795.1 uncultured Chlamydiae bacterium
TCCAAATATCAATGATTTCATCAATGAATTTCCTTTCGCTAAATATAAAGTTTCTAGTCTCCCCATTTTTGGATCCTTTTATATCGACGACATTGACGATGTTATCAAAAACCGCTTACGAGCCGGACACCCGTGGGAAACAAACATTCATGATTTAATTCTCAAATATGCCAAGCGAGGAACAATTGCGATCGATATTGGCGCTCATATAGGCACTCATACTCTAGCTATGTCCAATGCGGTATCTTCGGAAGGCCGTGTAATCGCATTTGAACCTCAGCCTAAAATTTTTCGAGAACTGTTTTTGAATATGTTCTTAAACGAACGATTTAACATCTATTTTTATAACTGTGGTGTTTCGGATAGGAATGACTTTATTGAACTCACACCTTTAGTATTCAGGAATGAAGGCGGCACCACTCTCTTTCCTTCATCTAAAGGGACAAAAAATGGGGTCTCTCTTATTCCTCTTGATTCCCTTCAATTAAACAATGTTTCGTTAATAAAAATAGATGTGGAAGAAATGGAGGATCTGGTTTTAGCCGGTGCACTCCAAACAATATTAACAAGCAGGCCAGTGATTCTTATTGAAATCATGGGAAATACTCCGTTCGAAAACGCCAACAATTCGATTAAAAACCAAATCAGAGCAACCATCAAAAAAATAGAGTCATTAGGCTATACGACGCAACGTATCGGGCCTTGCGATTACTTGGCGCTACCCACATAGTCGTTACATATCAGCGATATCCTTTACAAATCGAATTCGAAAGCGAGGTCTTTATGAAAGATCTCGCTGGCATCTGTTCGATGAGCAGGTTGTGGTGGAAGATCAATGTAGGGCTTAACGGTTTCGTATTCACGATCGCTAAAGAAATCCCTGCCGGAGAAGATCCCCGAAAATTCTTTTTCGACTAAAGCGACCCAATTTTTTTCCCAATGATGGGCCCATGTAGTCACTTTTTTTAGCATTTGTTCTTTGCTTCTAACCCAGCTGTAATGGTGGATGAAGGGGACGCCATCGAGGCCTTTGAGATTCATGATCTTTTTTTCCGGAAGAGCGCGATAGAGTCCGAGTCTTTCATCGACGTTTAAGATCATTTTCGGAGTCAAACAGCTTTTTTTGGCCAAGATTCCTGAAGTAAACTCATCTTTAGCTCTAAATCCGGTTTCACGAAAGTACTCGTAGCTCAAGAATCGTAGAGCACAGTAAGCGCGATAATCGAAATGATCGAGCCAAGCCTTGCATTTTTTCCCCTCGTAGATTTCATCGACGTCGATGAATAGAACGTATTCGATTTCAGGGCGCAAATAATGAAATGCAACCATTCTCGCGGTGCTATGCCAGTGGCGGGACCAATCGAGGTCTTCAGGCCGCTTCAGACAGGGAAATCCATAGGGGCGTTCAGAATTATAAGCAAACTCGATGAATTCACAGTCGCTATGTTCTCCATATGCCTGATTCAACAGATCTCGATTTTCCGGCGTTCCGTCATAAAAATGGTCAGCAACGGGAATAAGAATCTGAGAAGAAAAACACTTCGCTTCACGGATACAGGGTCGAAGAAACTGATAATCATTGGTGCAAAAATTAATAACCGTTGTAATCGGATGCATGACGTTAACATAAATAATCGACGCATAAAGTGAAAGTCGGTCTATTTTTTTTAGGGAAAAATTCGATTTTTCAAGCAGCTTGTGTATATTTCTCATTATGGTATTCTGGCGCGAAGTGAGGAATCCAATGGCAAAAAAAGAAGCACCGGGTGTGAAAGTCGCACCGAGCTCAAAAGAATCGGAGATGATGGTTCTTGGCTGCATGTTGACGAGCGTCAATGGACTGAACATTGCGGCCGATCTTTTGGAAGAATCTGAGTTTTACTACAGTGAGCATCAGACGATTTTCGCTTCTTTAAAACTAGCCTATTGTTCCGATAAGCCGGCTGACATTCATTTGATTGCCGAAGAGCTCAAACGACAGAACAAACTCGAATCGATCGGAGGCATCAGCTACCTCACCACACTCGCTCAATTTGCAGGAACCTCTGCCTACATAGAAGAATATGCTTCCTTAGTTCGTGAAAAAGCCATATTGCGGCGCATGGTGGATGCCTCGCAAATGATAGAAAAAAACGCTCTATCCGATCCTCCCGACGTCCATGTGGTTCTCGATGATGCTCAAGCGAGATTTTTTCAAATTTCGCAAACAGCCCAAAACAACAGTGGAGTCACGATCAAAGAGATCATCTCCGGCGCGAAGGCCGAATCGCGGATGCCCTATCTCAAGGAACTGCAAGAGCGGCAACAACGCTTTAAGGATCGCGGCCCAGACGAACCGGCGATCACAGGCATTCCATCGCATTTCCTCGATCTCGACAAAATGATCAACGGCTTTTCTCCATCGAATTTATATATCCTCGCATCGCGCCCCGCCATGGGAAAAACAGCACTTGCCTTGAACATCTGCGAACAGATCTGTTTTCGCAACCGCATTCCCGTTGGCGTATTTTCTTTAGAGATGAGCGCGGCGCAATTGCTGCATCGCACAATCTGCTCGCAATCGGAAGTAGAGTCAGAAAAAATTCAGGCGGGTTCTTTGAATGGCTCCGAATATCAGCGTGTCGTGGCGGCAATCAATGATATGCAAAAACATACAATGGTGATTGACGATCAACCCGGCCTGAAAATCACCGATCTCCGCGCCCGAGCTCGACGAATGAAAGAAACACACAATATTGGTTTTCTCGCCATCGATTATCTTCAGCTGATTTCCGGATCGGGTGCAATGCGCTCTTTAGAAAATCGGCAAATTGAAATCTCGGAAATTTCGAGGATGTTGAAAAATCTGGCGAGAGAACTCAACATCCCTGTTATTTGCTGCGCTCAGCTTTCCCGTCGGGTCGAAGAGCGGCAAGGCCATCGTCCAATGATGAGCGATTTACGTGAATCGGGGTGTCTGACTGGAGATACCGAAATTCAAGACGCCGATACAGGGCAGATTTATACCCTCAAAGAGCTCGCTGAGCGTCCTACTCAAAAGCCAATCAACGTGCTGGCGATCGATAAAAAATTTAAATTAGGAAGCTACCCTCTCATTAAAGCATTTTCTTCCGGTCAAAAAGTTGTTTATGAGCTGAAAACAAAAAGCGGACGGACAATCAAAGCAAGCGCCAATCATCCTTTCTTGAAATTAGAAGGATGGACACGTCTCGATCAATTAAAAATCGGCGATCGAATCGGCCAGCCTCGGCATTTGAATTCATCCAGAAACGATTCCATCATGTCCCAAGACGAACTCATTTTATTGGGACACCTTCTCGGAGATGGATGTATTCTTCCTAATCAACCCTATCATTACACAACATCCGATCTAACGAATATTCAGTTCGTCAAAGAAACTTCCCATCGTCTGTTTGATATCAAGGCAAAAGTTGTACCTCAGAAAAATTGGCATCATGTTTTCTTGCCTAGTCCAATTCCCCTTACTCACGGGAAATACCACCCCATCACCAATTGGTTTAATCATCTTCAAATCGATCGCGTCAGGTCGTATGAAAAAAGGATTCCTAACGCTGTTTTTTGTAGCGAATCACGGGATCGAGCCCTCTTTCTTCAGCATCTTTGGGCTACTGACGGAAACATTAGTGTCAAAAAAATCAAAAACAGAAAACCGGGGGCAGCTATCTATTTTGCCTCTTCCAGCTCCATTTTAGCAAAGCAAGTGCAGCATCTTTTACTCACACTTGGAGTTCACAGTTCGATGCGAGTTGCGCCATCGAAAAAAGGATACCGAAATATGCATCATGTTTCGGTCGAGGGATCGCACAATCAACAAATCTTTCTTTCGTCGATTGGCTGTGTTGGAAAGCGTGGAGAGCAAATTCCTGACCTCCTGCGAAGCCTGCAAGACATTCATCCAAACCCCAATCTGGATGTGATACCAAAAGAAGCGTGGACGAGCATCGTGAAAAACGCAAAAGATCAAATGAACTTGAGTTGGCGCGATGTTTGTCAAAAACTCAATATGTCTTATTGCGGCTCCTCGCTTTTTCGATCGGGAATTTCCCGCGAGAGAATGATGCGTTTACATTCTATTTTAAATGACAAAACGCTTCTGCATCTGGCAACTTCCGATGTCTACTGGGATCAAATTACATCCATTACCGAACTCGGCAAAGAAGAAGTTTATGACGCTACTGTTACAACTGCGCATAACTTTGTTGCCAACGGATTTCTGGTTCACAACAGCATCGAGCAAGACTCGGATGTCGTGATGTTCTTGCTGAGAAGGGAATATTACGATCCCTATGATAAGCCGGGAATGGCTGAGATTATTGTTTCAAAGAATCGTCATGGACCTGTTGGTAGCGTTCATATGACCTACCGCAAAGAATTGGCTCAGTTTGCCAACTATTCTCCCATTTCATCGGGAAACGAAGCGATCCAAGCCAATAAACAGGCTTTCTCTGCATTTAGCCCTGAAGATTAAGAAGCTGTCTAACCCTTGGTAAAAGGCTCATAATTTTTAACCGATCGTCTGGGGGAAGCTCACTTTTTGCAAGCAATTTTTGATAGGCTGACAGCGTCTCATCATAGCGTTTGATCAAATACGAACAATCGGCAAATTGCTCCAGCAATCGATATGCATAGATCGGATAATCGACAAGCGCGTGATCATTGGACATGGGAATCGATTGAGCAAATTTTGAAACAAAATAGGCCAAAAGAGGCTTATTCTTTTGGACGTAATAATTCGTTAAGCAAAAAAGCGGCTCTGCCCGAGACGGCCGCGCCAAAAAAGCCTTGCTATAAGAATCAACTACGGTTTCAAATTCTTTTCCTAACTGTTCCTGCAGCCAGGCTATCCGATAAAGCGAATAGAAAATTTCTTCTTCCGAACCTTTCATTCGGAGGCGTTTTTGGTAATACTCAAGCGCAGAGTCATATCGCCCTCCTACATCGTAAGAAAAGGCGAGGTAAAACATATTGCGGCTGTTATGCGGATCGTCTTTAAGAGCCTGTTCCAAAATTTGCGCGTCATGCAAAAACTTTTGTGAATCCCCGGATCGTCGGCCATCTTGGTAGGCTTGATTGATAACCTGACGCAAAATCTCATATGATTTTGCCTGCGGGCAAGTAACCGCCTCATGCAGCACTCCGACCCAGGTCCATGATAATTGGTTATTCACCATCAGTTCGCGATGAATCCGCACACCGCCTTCGGTTTCTACAGTTGAAACATAAAAATCTTTGGTTAAGTTCGGCATCTTGAAGGAAGAAGAATAATGCAATTGCTCATCCGCATCGATAAACAAGAGATAGTCCCCCCGATTTTTAGCCAAAGCAAGCGCCTCATTGCGATTATGCGCAAAATTGATCCACGGCCTTTCATGCAATTCACCCGGAATTTGCAAGAGACATTCCCTAATGATCTGTTGCGTCCCATCCGTTGATCCCGTATCGACAATCACCCAATAGTCGATCAGGTTAATGACCGAAGTTAAACATCTTCGAATGACCGGACTTTCGTCCTTTACGATCATGTTGAGGCAAATTGTTTTTTTCATTTTTGCAAAATTTCTTGAATTTGTTTTCTCAAATCAGCGGGCAATCCATTTTTTGTTAACAGCTTTTGCAGCGCCCAATAGCATTCATCCATTTTTCCCATTTTAAAAGCGCACTCGGCGAACTGAACAAGGATCTCATATTCATAAATCGGAAAATGAACGAAAAGCAAATCAGTGCAACTAGAAATCGTAATAGCGTACCGGGAAATCAAATACCCCAAGAGATAGTTCTTGGTTCGAATAATATAATTTACCAATCCAAATAACGCCTCCATTCTCGAAGGACGATATAGAAATGTGTTGGAATAACTATTGATAAATAACTCAGGCGGCATTTCTAAAATTTCCTGAATCAGCGCGATCATATACATCGAAAAATAAATCTCTTCATGATGCAAACCCCCGATGGCCACTCTTTTTTCATAATTTTTTAAGGCGGGCTCATAACATCGAGCGTTTCCATAACTAAGAGCGAGATAAAATCGATTCCGGCTATTATCAGGATCCTTTTGCAGCTCTTTTTCCAACAAAGCGGCGTCTTCGAGATATTGATTTGGATTTTTTATGCGATGTCCTTGCTGCGAAGAAACATTGATCGCGCCGCATAAAATTTCTCCTTTCATCGCCTCCTTGCATCTCACCTCCTCATGAATCACACCCTCCCACACCCAATTTAAATCGTTTTTTATTAAAAACTTGCGATAGAAAACCATTTTTGAGTCCGTTTGAACACAGACATAATAAAAATCAGCGAGCCATTCCGGCAGCGCAAAAGAATCTTGCAGAACAAGCCGTTCATCGGCATCAATAAATAGGAGATAATCTCCCTTATTCTTTGCTAAGTTGAGAGCCTCATTGCGGTTATGGGCAAAGTTGACCCAAGGACGCTCATGCAAAACACCCGGAATTTCTTTTAAAAACTCTCGAACAATCGTTTGCGTCCCGTCTGTCGAGCCGGTATCGACAATGACCCAATAGTCAATCAACCGAATGACAGAGGCTAAACATCTTTGGATCACAGGACTTTCATCCCTGACGATCATGTTTAAACAAATTGTTTTTTTCATATCTTTGAAGGGGAATTCTCGCGAAAAAATTGTCTCATTCCCGGCAAGACGCTTTTCATTCGTTCTTGGCATTCGCAGGAAAGATGATTTGTTTTCAAATAGCTCTCGAATTTCCAAATCAGCTGCTGATAGGTATTGCAGGCTTCTTCAATGCGGCCAAGAGCAAATGAAGCTTCTGCAAACTGCACAAGCAACTCATAATCATAGATCGATATTTTGACATTACCTTGATCGCACGGACGAGGAATCGTCAAAGCATGCTGAGATAAAAGGTATCCTGATAGGTACGCCTGAATGCTCATGTAATATCTGGCCATATAATAGAGAGGTTCCGCTCGCGTCGGCCGAAATTGAAACGCTTGATCGTAACTGCGCATAAACAACTCGCTATCCAAATGCATCGCTTCTTGCAATAGCGCGATCGACAAGAGCGAATAAAACTTCTGCTCCGGATCGCCGCCCATCGCCGCTCTTTTCTCAAATGTTTTTAATGCAAGCTCATAATTTTGGGCGTCGGCATAAGTGATCGCCAAATAAAAAAGGATCCGTTCATTCGTAGAGTCGTCTGCAAGCATTTCTTCTAAAAGAACAGAATCTTTGAGATATTTGTTCGAATCTTTCGATCGATGTCCCTCATGCGTCACAACATTCGTAATTCCTTGCAAAATCATCCCATTTTTTATCTGAGAGCTCGAAAGAGTTTCATGAAGAGCTCCATTCCAACGCCAATCAATCTGAGTTGCGACAAAAAGTTGACGATAAAAGGACTCAAGGTCGGACCGAGTAAGAACAAAATAAACATCGGCCGTTAATTCAGAGAACGTAAAATCATTTTCAATAACTAAAAATTCATCGGCATCAATAAACAGGAGGTAATCTCCCTTATCCTTTGCTAAGTTAAGAGCCTCATTGCGGTTATGTCCGAAATTAACCCAGGGAAGCTCATGCAAAACACCCGGAATTTCTTTTAAAAAATCCCGGATGAATGATTGCGTCCCATCAGAGGATCCCGTATCGACAATCACCCAATAATCAATCAGATGTTTAACTGATGCTAAACATCTGCGAATTACTGGAATTTCGTCTTTGACGATCATGTTCAGACAAACGGTTTTACCCATGAAGATCAAAATGATGGAGATTTATTTTTCTTCGATTGGTTGTCTTCAACATATTGCTTAATGCCAGGCAAAACGGTTGCAATACTGTCTTTCGTCTGTTGAGAGCAAAAACGCCTTGTTGAGTACTCTTCAAGTTTCGCAATCAGCTTCCGGTAGGCAGAGCAGGCGTCTTCCGGACGCTCCAAAGCATGCGAACATTGGGCAAACTGAAGAAGCAGCTCAAAATCATAAACAGAAAAGCCAACATTCCCCCGATCGGATGGATAAGGAATTGTCAAAGCATATTGAGCTATTAAATAACCTAAAAAATAGCTCTTGATACCGATGTAATACTTAGCCATGAGATAGAGAGGCTCTGCTCGAGTGGGTCGATATTGAAAGGCCTTGTTGTAGCTGCTAATAAATTGCTCCGGTTTCATCATCATTTTTTCTTGGAGAGTGGCCAACGCTAACATCGAGGCAAACACCTCTTCCGGATCTCCGCCCATCGCGATTCTTTTTTCATAAGTTTCCAAAGCCTGTTCAAATTTTTCAGCCTTTACGTAACTAATCGCTAAATAAAAAACATTTCGCGCATTAGTGAGATCTTCTTGAACCATTTTTTCTAAAATGGCGGCATCGCTCAGGTATTTATCCGAATTCTTCGTCTGATTTTTCGACGTCATCGAAACCATAGCGATCTTTTTTAATGTTTCGTTCGTTTTGTTTTGCGTGCTAGAAATGATCTCATACAAAGCCCCTTTCCAAGTCCAATCAAGGCGGTTTTTAATTAGAAATTCCTGATAGTTCATTTCAAAAATCGAACGATTTGCTAGAAAATATACATCTGCGGTAAGTGATGGCCTCACAAAGTCAGCCTCCTCGACCAAACATTGATCGGCATCGATGAGAAACAGATAGTCGCCTTTGTTTTTGGCTAGCGCTAAAGCCTCGTTTCGATTGTGAGCTCCGTCCCCCCCTTTGATCTCATGCAGCTCACCCGGCAAATCCTTCAAAAATTCACGAATGATCTGCTGCGTCCCATCAGTTGATCCCGTATCGACAATCACCCAATAATCGATCCAGCTTTTGACAGACTCCAGACAGCGCTGGATATCCAAGCTATCGTTTTTTACGACCATATTCAAACAAACGGTTTTCTTCATTTCATTACCTGCTTATTAATCGGATTAGTATTACAGTTACTAATCTATAAACAAGACGACAATTATATACAACTAATTACTAAAAATTGGTTGAAAAAGCACCGACAATCGTCAAGAAAGAGGAAGACGCAAATTCTTTGAGGAAAATCGTCGAAGAGGCAGAGCAAACATGGCTCAAAAGGGTTCTCCTTTACATTTAGCAGCGCTTTCTCTAAACTAAACATCATTCTTGTAAAATTATTGGGAGAATATGTCCTCTGTCAAAAAAAAGCGTCGAGCCAAGATCGCCCGTCATAAACGCAAAAAACGTCGCCGTCGCGATCGTCACAAGAAAAAATAATCGCCCATTTCCGTTATGAATTTTTCATTTAAATTCACAACGGAAAAGGCGTTATCTTTAACAAAATCTCGTTTAATTATCAGCGGTCAAGCCTAAACCATAATTTCAATACGTCTCAAAAAAAAACTGAGGGAAAAATGATTTTTACCCTCAGCTTGGCTGTTTAATAATTTTAACGTTAACGATTGGTATGATACTTTTTTGAACGTATCGTTTGCTGCAATCCCATCCCTTCAGCAGCGGGTCAATGCAAGCGATCTGATAACGCGGCAAGCGACGATAGCCGCCTTCATCCTTTAACGGCAGAAGTTATTAAGAGCGTAGGTTCTCGTTACTGCCCCTCAATCGAAGATAAAATCGTCCGTTTGCTGATTTGGAGCACCCTTAGAACCAGAGGTTCACCAGCCGCACGTCTTCGGAAAAAAACTTTAGTTTCCCGAGGTATACCGGGAGTGGTTCAAAAATCGGATTATGTCCAGGAAGTGCCTTGAATTTGAATCAGGCAAAGCCGGCGCCGAAACAGCTCAACTTCTTGAAGTTGGGCGATGCAGGCGGATTCATATTCAATGGCTATCTGACGGAGACAGAACCGATTTTTGAATCACGAGCGGTATATACTGCCGTCGGTCTGAAGCTTTGATTTTTGGCGACAAGATTTTGCGTTCCAATGTATTGCGGAGATCGAAGCCAACTTGCAGCAAGTTAGCGAGATCGAGCGAAATATTGGAGCGCAAAAGATGTCGATGAAAAATCA
>CAISYW010000050.1 GCA_903889795.1 uncultured Chlamydiae bacterium
CGGCACACTGCAGCAGCAGATAGCTAGCAAAAAAATGAACCTAAATACACTTATTCACAGAGCTATTTTAGAACATAATGATGAAGTTCTTGCGTTTCTGATGAAGCATCATGTTGACGTTGATTATCCAGATGCAAACGGAATGAGCCCTCTAACAATTGCCATTCTTTCTCAACAGTCACAAATAGTTAAGTTGTTGTTGCAAAATGGAGCTGATGTTGCTCCACAGAAAAAATGGAATGACATGTCGCTCCTCGAGATTAGCATGAAAGCTAGAGACCTAGAATCTATGCGCTTCTTGATTGAATTCGGAGCAGATATTCAAGGGGCTTTTAAAAGCTGTCGAGATCCATTTCAGATCTATATCGAAGACTTTATTAAGTCGGGAAATTGGGATCTATTGAATACAGCACTTGAATTTAGAAAACCTTCATCTTCCTTGTTAAATGAAGCGTTTGTCCGTGTTGCTTGTTCTTATTCCCCATCTTGTAATCAATCAAGCAATGCTATACTTCTCAAGCTTATCCAAATGGGAGCTGATGTTAATGCTGATAATGGAGTGGTTTTGCTCGATGCATGCAATAATCACCATATTCAGCAATACAAAGCCGCAAAAATTGAACGAATTAAAATACTATTGACCAATGGAGCAAATCCAAATTTATTCCAAACGGGACAAAGCTCTCCACTAATTTTAATGTCGGGTGATATTTTAATTATGGAATTGTTGATCAAAGCTGGAGCTAATCCCAATCAAACTTGGTCAAGCTATGAACAAGGAGTCCTTATTGAAAGAAATAGCCCATTATTTGCTGCAATTGGAAATGGCGATGCCGCATCATCTTTAGCAAGAGTAAAATTACTTATTGAAGCCGGTGCTGATGTTAATAAAAAAATAAATCAACATACTCCCTTAGAATATGCTCTCGCTCATGGGCGTATGGATGTAGTGAACTATCTCTTGTTTAAAGCGGATAACGCTTAATTCATTGAGGGGAGTTGTCAAGAGCTCCTCTCTTTTTTTATTAAACACAATGCAGGAGAGTTTATGCAAGTTTCTTTTCAAAGAATAGAGGATCTCAATCTTGATATTTCTAAGTCACACTCGCTCGTGATTGTAAGCAATTTTGAACTAGCTAAGTCTATTAGTGGTGGTTCTAATAAATCATTGTATCGTAAATTTATGGCAGAGAGTAACCATCAGCTATTAGGTTTTGCCCAAGAAAGTTTAACTGATCAGTTCAAGGCCGGAACATTACAACAAGCTGTGAATAGTAAGAAAATCGATCCAAATACCCTGATCCATCAAGCAATTTTAGAAAACAACCCGGAAGTAATTCGATTTCTTCTCGATCACGGGGTAGATGTCGACTATCCGGATGAACATGGTATGTCTCCGCTCACCATTGCAATATTGAATCGATGCAACTATGCTGTGCAAATTTTACTCAAAAGCGAAGCAAACTCGAATCCAAAAGTAAAATGGAATGACATGTCATTGTTAGAATTGGCTTTGCTTTTGGATGACAAAATAACAACAAATTTTCTTATAGATGCCGGTGCAGATGTTAATTGCACTCTTCATGGTAATTGGAAGGATTATTCTCCGCTTACCGTTGCGCTTATCATTAAAAAAGACATGGATTTAGCACGACATCTGATTAATTTGGGAGCGAATCTAAATGAAAAAGAAGGAGAAAAATCTCCGTTGTACATTGCTGTGATTTGCGATCTTCCTTTAGAATTTAAAAAATTTTTAATTGAGAAGGGTGCTGACGTAAATGGAAAATATATCTGGCAAAGTGGGAATCCGGGGAAAAAACTAGAACCCCGACCTTTATTATTGGAGGTCTTCCAAAAGAAAGACATAGAATTAGCGAAATGTTTTATTAATGCAGGAGCAAATATTAATGAAACGGATTATTTATCAGGTTCGATTCACGGAAAGTTTCCTATTGAATTCATAAAGCTATTAATCGAGGAAGGGGCGGACGTAAATGGTTCTCCTGGTTGGCCTGGATGCCCTCTTCACTGTGCTATTAGTGCTAAAGATATTGAATTGATGAAATTTTTGATAAATCGGGGGGCGGACGTAAATAATTGCTATCCGAACGGATATATTCCTTTAATTAGCGCGATTAACACTGGTGATTTGAATTTAGTTAAATGTATTATTGAATTCGGAGCTGATGTAAATCAAAAAATATCTCGCGATGGTGTAATAATCTCTCCTATTAAATGTGCTTTGGGAAAACAGCATCCAGAAATTGTCCAATATCTCTTGCAACATGGAGCGAAAGCCTAATCTATTTATCCTAACTCTTGATCGGAGCGGCTACATATCTAGCTGCTCCGTTCTTTTTTAAATGACCGGGGAATTATGCAATCAATACAAAGAATGGAAAACCTCAATATATGTGACGATAAAATCCAGTCTGTCGCTGTGGCGGAAGAAACAAAGGCCGCAATCAATACGGAAGAATCGCCAAAGGCAACGTATCGTAAATTTGCTGCTGAAAACAATGTTCATTTGCAAGCAATGCCAGAGGAACTGATCGACGCCTTAGTGAAATATGGAAACAACTCAGATGGAATTCCTGCGCTTAATGCGGCCATTAAATCAGGCGATGAGCAAGCCGTTCGTCTATTCCTAGACCATGGCGCCAGTCCCAATAGTAAATCAACCGATGGGAGGAACCCGGAAAAACCTAATACTGCGTTGGAATATGCTGCTAAATATGGACAACTTAACATAGCTAAGCTCTTAGTAGAACGAGGTGCGAAGATTGAGGTTCTTTTCGAATATGGCGCTCTTATTTATGCAGCACAAACTAATCAACCAGATATAATTAAGTTTCTTTTTGAAAATGGGGCTAAAATTACTTCTAATTCGCAAAGCATAGGAGACATGAATTTTGATCCAATTTATTGTGCAATACAATCTGGCTCAGTAGCTGCCCTCAACACTTTTTTAGATTTAGGGGGCAAATTAGATAATCCACAACTCGCGAAAGCTTGTGATTTACTGCAAGTTGCTGCTTATTCAGGCAAAATCGAAATGGTGAAGTTTTTGTTAGATAAAAACGTTCCCACGGATCCATCTGTTATATACGGATCGGCTCTTTGTGTAGCTGTTGAAAGAGACGACATCGAAATGACAAAACTTTTAATTTCACGTGGAGCAAAAGCTGAACGACCTGACCTTGGTTATGATGCTTGGCGTTGTGCATGTGGAAAAGACAATCCAATAATAATCAACCTTTTATTGAAGGCTTCTCCCGGTAACCTTAATGAAAAACTGTTTGCAGCAGTCAATTGTGGAAAAATAAACGTCACAAAAGCTTTGATAGCTGGTGGGGCTGATGTTAATGCGAGAGACAAAAACAGAATGCCGTTGATATATAATTCAGTTCGATGGCCTGACATTTTGCAATTTTTGATTGATAAAGGAGCAAGTGTTAATCCTGTTTTCGATGGAGGTAATTCTCTTTTGCATATCGCTGCTCTAAGCGGAGTTCCTGAATCTCTTCCCATCTTGATAAAACATGGCGCTCAAATCAATGGAAAAAATGCTTGTGGACAAACCCCTCTTTGGTTTGCTAGTCGGGATTTTTGGTGTCGTCCAAAACCCCTAGGAGAACAGATGATAATTGCTTTGCTTGAACGAGGAGCTGACCCAAACATTGCATGCGGAAACAACCCAAAAGGGAAATTGGATATGCCTCTTCATCTAGCTCTAAATAATTCTCCTGGAATCTCATTAGACACAGTAAAACTCTTTGTTAAATGTGGAGCTTCTATAAATGGTTATTGTTCAAATGATTCATGCCCACTAGAAAACTCAATATACTACTACTCGCCCGAAGAAGGTTTCATGTTATTGAATTACATACTAAACAAAACAAATGTGAATATTAATTCAAAAAATTCTCAAGGAAGGACTCCATTAATAAGAGCTGTTGAGTGCGGAAATTTTTCTGCTGTGGAATTACTCATAAATAAAGGAGCAGACATTAACGCTAAAGACAATTTTGGGCGTTCATCTTTAAGTATTGCAAAAGAGCACAGACAAGAAATGGTTGAATGGCTCATTGCGCATGGAGCTAGAACCTAATTCATTATTCTTTGCGAAAGCAGCTCTGAATCCGGCTGCTTTTTTATTTTCGGCACAATTTCGGCACAATCGCATCCAAAAACTAGCGGTTTCGCCGGGTGTCGTACGACAAAAGAAGATTGCGCTAAACATTTAATCGTCATGTCGTTAAATTCATTACACCGTTGTACGGTGTTGTGTGTGATGTTACTGTAAATCCCCCGGCTTCGGCCTCCGCTGGTTCGAATCTAACCGTCACCACCTTCAATAGACAAAAACCCGACCTTCCAATTATCTCCGCAATTACTCAGCCCGCCCCAACAGTTACTGAGACACTGATAGGATCAGCAAAGTTCAATAAACACCAATTCTTCTCTGTGTTTTTATTTGAAAGAAATAATCGTTGGGCGTGACCATGATCTTTCCAATGTCTATAAGCATTTTCTATTGACGTTTTATTTCGGGTAGAAGACCAGATTGGTGTACTACCATTTATTTCCTTAGTCAAATTCGCATTAGATCCTAATCTTTCGATAGATTTCAAATCTCTAAATGTTTGTCTGGATGGTGTTACTACTCGATTAGCAATTGAAGTTAGCGATCCTGGACAAGGAAGCATCCCATCAGAAAACTGCATGCCACAACTGCTCCGAAATTCGTTCCGCACTGTAATGTTTGTGCCAAATAATCGATCAATCGCCAGGTGATCTTGATAGTTATTGTCAGGCTTCCACCCCATCAATGAGTGATCATTCCTGATTAAACCCAATCCCGAATAATCGTAGATTTCATGAGTCAGTTTAGAAGCAAAATACGTTCCGAACCTCGAAACATACTGACTGTAGGCGGGATCAGGATTATAAAAGCCCATCGATTGAAGCGATTTCAAATCGTTTCCCGTCATGATGAGCCCATACTCATCAATCATCAGGCAAGGTCTTAATTTTCTGAAGTTTTCTTGAAAATCGAAATTTCCTTTACGTCTTTTAAATCAACACCGAAACGTGTTTGAAATTCCCACTCTTCAATCTCTTTTTCTACTTCAACGAGAGCATTTTTAATAATTTCGACTTCAAAATCAGTGAGTTGGGTTTCGATAATTCCAGCCTTTTCTTCTCTTAGTAATCTTTCTAACAAAGCCTCGGCAATTTCGTATTTAACACCGATTTTTTTTTCAAAATCATGAACCCTAAATCCCCAACATATCTCAGCCAATAAACCAATTACGGATCGATCTTTTTCAAGATTAATTTTGTAAATTTTTTTGTTCATTTTTCCCTACTTCAACCATTCATCATAATATTTTTTTCCTATGTCTGGCCGAAAAGCTGTTCCGCCATCTTCCATAAAAGGATTTCGAACAACTACCGTTCCGCTTTCTTGGTGCCAATAACCAGTACGCCTATTCGTTAATATTTTCATCTCTGTGGGATTATTTAAAATACCCCTAATGTGCTGTTCAAATTGGCACCGTGAAAAACCGGGAAACTCATTCCGATTGATCACATGTTTTGTGAAAGCATGGCCGCCAGATATTTCTTCCGCTATGAGTTTGTTTCTTAGTAGGTGGGCGCTCATAGAGCTTGTTGCTGGACGGCTTATTCCTGAATTAATAGGCAAAGAGTAAGAAGGAAAAGCCGCCACCTGCCCTGCCCGAATAGCACCCATCCCTCCCATCGTACCAACCATACTAAAGCCATTATCAACCTTGCCCGCCGTTTGCGGCGACATTCCTGTCTTTTGCAAGAGCTGGGAAGTCATCGTTTCACGGAACCGTCCCGAAATCACCGTATCCATCCCTGCATAATAATGATCCATACCATGCATCATGATGGGCAATCCAACAGAAGCCATGAATTTGGTACATGTTAGAAAACCGCCAAAATATATCTCCGAAAGCCCTCCCAGAGCTTGCAGACCACCTTGAAATCGCGGATGACAATAAAGATTAGCCAATTGATTTGTACGCGCTGCCATGATTGAGGAATATGATTCGTAATATTTCATGGATTGAAATGCGCTCATTTCATTCCCTGTCAACAGCCCATACTCATCAAAATGCGTCAGTGGATCGTTATGAACGAACGCGTATAAATTCATGCCATCGGTAAAACCCGCAGGGTCGGGCGTTAGCCACCGTCCAAAAGCCGGCATGTAATATCTTCGGCCATAGTAAACAAGACCTGTACTTGCATCGCTTCTCTTCGAAGAAAAGCGCCAGGGGCTAAGAATTGATCCATCAATCTTCTCCTCGCC
>CAISYW010000051.1 GCA_903889795.1 uncultured Chlamydiae bacterium
CAGCCTTGACCGGACGATACGACTCTGAGCGGTTTTCTCGAGGCAGCCAAAGCCAAGGCTGCACCTGTTCATCGCCAAAGAGATCGTTTAAAGCGCCGATCATTTCCGGAGTGGAGCGATAGTTTGTATCAAGAGAAAAGTGAGAGTGCTCCCCAAGCGCCTTGCGCGCCTGAAAATAGGTATAGAGATCGGCTTGCCGGAAGCGGTAAATCGATTGTTTTGGATCTCCGACGAGATATAGGAGACGTTTATTTTGAAAAAAGATTTTTCGAAAAATATCCCACTGCACAGCGTCCGTATCTTGAAACTCATCGACGATTGCCGCGCGATATTTTAATTGAATACACAAGAGAAATCGAGGATCTTCAAGAGCCTCTTTCATACGCGTCAACAAAAAGTCGGGTGAAAAAAGCCCTTTTTCTTCCATCCAGCATTCGAGCTCTTTTTGCCACGCAAAGCGAAGTGCGTTCAATGAGCGCTTCGGTTCCAAAAACTGCTGCAGCATCCGCCCAAGATGTTCAGAGCACCAATCGAAAAATGGCGGATAAAAGTCATCTTTTATGCGCACTTTGCGATTTGGCGGAGATAAAAAAGAAAACAGAGAGCCCTGCCAAAACAAGAGCCGCCGCAAAGCGATCTCGTCATCCGGCTGTGTGAATAATTTTTTCAGATGTACAAGCTGATCATCGAAATCCACTCCCTTAAAATCGGTTACTTTAAAATTCGGTTTCATCCGCTCGAAATCGCGGCGCAATGCTTCGAGATCATTGCAAGGATAGGGGCAGCGCAATATCTCCCGCTGCAGGGATATGCGATCAGAGGCAAATCGATTTTCAAAGGAAGGATTGGGAGTATTCAGCAACGCGTCGCAAAGAGACTCGATCTTTCTTTTTTTTGCGAGCAGCCGGCCCAATTGCTCAGGACATAAAACCTGTTGCTGTTCCAGAAAATCGAGTAGATGGGGTTGAATTGATTGGCGAAATGATCGATCCGAGTTTGTTGGAATCGATATCCGGGCCTCTAATGCATAATGTGTGAGAAGCCTCTGGCAAAAACCGTGGATAGTGAAAATTTGCGCACGATCGAAACCAAGAAGAGCGTCCTCCAAGCGCCGTCTCGCAAAAGTTGACTGGGCGTGAGGGCGTAAATAAGGCCAGGAAGGATTCCCTTTGAGCTGCATGAGGGCTTTTTCAATATTCGCGCGGATACGCATGCGCATTTCACGCGCAGCGGCCCGAGTAAACGTAATGGCGAGAATTTGCTCGAGAAGCAGGGGTTCTTCTTTCTCCGGCGCTTCCAGAAGAAGACGAACAAAGAGGTGCTCGATCGCAAATGTCTTGCCCGTTCCGGCCGAGGCCTCCAAAAGCTTCGCGCCAAAAAGCGGCGTCTCCAGTTCTAACACATCAAACGATGGCATCTTCTTTCTCGGTTATCAGCTCAGAAAAACTCTGTTTTAAAAAAGCGCGCCACTCCTGCCAAATTCGCTCGCAAGGAAGCGGCTGGGAGCGCTCCAAAACCCAGCGGATCGTCATATCTTCTTCTTTCAGGAGCGTTTTTTGCGCTTCTTCTCTCCACTCTTCAAAACTCTGATTCAAAAACGCATCGGCCCAGGGAGAAATGAGAGGCGAGAGGCTATCCTGTGCGCGAAGGGCATATTGAACCCATCGGCTCAAGGCACTCTTCGGATCAATCCCATTCCATGTTTTGCAGCTGCCTTTTTTCAATGAATAGATCGAAGGGCTAGAAGGAAACAGAGTCAGATATGCGAGGAATGCAGGCCAATGGCGCAAGAATCCAAACAGATTAGGCTCGTCAACCGTTAACAGTCCCGATTCACTTGCCAGATCCACTTCTCCGACGATCTCCACTTCCTGTTCTCCATCTTCAAATGCAATAACGATGGGGGGCGCTTCAATCCGATTGGGCGCGATCTGACGCTGAGAGCGGCATTCCTTGGTAAAGCAGATCGAAAAGATCGCTTGCTCTGAGATTCCCCATTTTTGCAAATAAGCCTTCCACTCTGCGGCCTTTTTTTGGATCTGCGCTTTCGACCATTCGCCAAATGCACCGGCCGGGAAGACGTGGGCATGCCGCGACAAAACTTCCTCAACAGAATCATGCAATGTCAATTTAAGAAGCTTCTGCTCTTGATAAGGAGCCAAAGTGAGATCGTCTTGACGCAGTTCAGAAAATAGATTCTCCTCTTTCAGATAGATCCCCATCCGACGCTGGAGAAAATATTTCCACGGATTTCTGGCGAGAAGAGCAAATGAGGAAAGATCGTACTCTATCACTTCTTTTTTCCGATTCGCCAACGGCGCATTCGGCCAAAATAAACTCGGCACGACAGGAGGAGCGCTCGCCGCCCGATATGCTTCCATAGAATATGATCGAAGGGGGCTCTGTTTTTGAAAATAACTCAAATCGAAAGGCTGCGTAGGATGAACCGCAACGAGAGAGCACGGAGCTTTTAGAGGATAATAAGCATCGATCACTTGCAGCAATTCCTGCACCGGCAGAGCCGCCTCGACCGTTTTCCCGTCATGCGCCGAAAGATGGCAATAACTTACGCAAAAGAGCTCTTGCGCAGAAAAAAGCGCCTGCAAAAGCAAATAGTGATCGCGATCGGCGTCAAACGGTTTTTTGCATTCCCAATTCAGGGTGGAAGAAATCTCCTTGCGTGGGAAGGCTTCGCTATCCAGGCCCAATAAGAAAATCGCTCGCGCCGGGCGAACGGCTCCCGGCTGCAGCGAAGAAAAATGAACCGCTTCAATGAACAATGGCTGGTAAGTAGTTGTAGCAGATTGACAATCCTCTTCAAACACGCTTCGGATCAGAGCAAACGCAAAGAGATCTGATGAAAAATACGATGAAGCTTTAGAAAGCTTGCGTAAAAACGCCCCCCACAGCTCATCTTCGCCGTCATTGGGCTCGAATAACTCCGACGCACAGCCCGTCAACAAACCAACCCACTCTTCAAGGGTATGGTTTTTCCTCTGTAATGCCAACGCCTGTTTTTGAAGTTGATCCATAAGGCGAATAAATAAAGAGAGCCTCTCTGCCTGCCCCCAATCGATGCTTTGAATTCGGGGCAAGGGCTCCTCATCCGGGAGCAAATAAACGAGTCCCGACAGCATACAATGCAAGCCTTGATGCCAACTGCCGCGTTGAGACTGGAGCTTTCCGCGCACTTTTGCTTCCTTCAACCACAGGCGAAACCAATGCAAATCCTCCGGCGTCAATCGATGTTTCGCTTGAAAAGAGGGATTCTCAAATAAATCCAGCACGGCATCGACCTCCCAGCGGCGATCGGAAAGGCTAAAGAATAGCTGCAAAGCCTGCAGGTAGGGATTTTGCGGCAAAACGGCGACAGGAGCGATACGAACGGGAAGATCCGCCCCGAAAACGAATTGGATAATCGACTCGTAAAGACGAATGTCGGGAGCGAGAACGAGAATATCGGCCATCGGGGTTTTTGTTTTTTCCAAAAAGCGCAAAATATTATCTTTGAGAATTTGGACTTCTCGTAAACGAGACGATCCGGCTGCGACAATCTGAATCGAAGAGTCGTCCGCTTTTCGTTCATAGGGAATCTCGTTCGCGGATCGTAAAAACAAAATATCCTGCTGGAGGATTTGCAATAATGAGAGGCTCTCCGGCTCTTCTTCTCTCTCATCATATGCTTCCACTACTTGCAGAGATTTTTGTTCCAGCCGCTGCAAAGTTTCGCGCCCCAAACGCCCCCAGTTTGCCAAAAGTGGGTGGGTGTCGCGCAAGTAGCCCTCAAACGCCTCTAAAGAAGAGGAAGTAAAGCCCTCTAAGCGCAAGCGCTTGGTTAAAAACCGGCGCTCCGAATTTGAAACGGTATCTTCCCAATACATGCAACAGGGCGAAAAAAGATAGGCGGATAGTTCCGGCGACCGGGAAATCAAAAAATCCCATCCAATCGCCGGCATCTCATCCGTACAAAAAAGATGAACTTGGCAAACCTGAGGCGGCAGAGAAGCGCTCTCCATGACTTGCACCGGTAAACTCCATGAACCGTCCGCCATCAGCATTTCATAGAGTTTGCGCTGCCAGGGGGCGGCCATCTCTACGCCATAAAATCCGGCGTCGCTTATCTGCCGGCTCAAAGACCGAACCAGCGCATTAAGAGATCGTTCACTGATGCGAGCCGACCGACCGCCCCTTAACCAGGAGATCACCGGCTCCAGAGCCTCTTTCGCGTCCGGAGGCACTTCATTTAAAAAAATCTTTGCGAGACGGAGCTCAATCTCGAGGCGATCGGGAATATGAGCCGAGCCGGAGCAGCTGCGAAGCATGGCCTCGCGCCAGCCCAAAAATTGCACACCTGCAATCGCATGGCCGGGGAGCCTCTTGACGAGCTCAACCATCAACCACTGCTTATTGATCAGACTCGGCAGCAAGATCCATCGTTCGCTCAATGGCGCGTGTGCCATCGTCAGCCGTTCGGCCAGAAAATCGATTAGACGCTCGCACCGGTGGCTCATAAATAATGTCATGCTCACCCAGGGCAAAAATCATTAATAATATATCACACTCCGGACGAAATGGCTAACTTAGTTAATAGACGGTTGAAATTTCTGTAAAGATGCGTATTTTATCAAAACCTTGTAACAATAAAGTAAAATATGTTCAGGCATAATGTGTGTCAGAGCAAATTCTCTCGCATTATCAGCAATTAATTTAGCCTCTTCATCGTGAGTTTTAGCCCATAGAATTTTTTCCGACAGATCGGATAAATCGGATTTTACAGGGACGTAATGCTTCCAAGGCGACAATTCATTATAAAAAAATTGAATGTCGTTTGATTCTTGCATAAATGAAAGAGAGCCTGAAAGAAGCTTCCATTGAGCGGCGGGAAAGGAACAGGTAACACCATCAATGATCATTTGATATTTATAGTGCAGCACCTCACTCCAAGGAACATATTTAATCGGCCCCATCTCCTTGACGCAACGCTGAGGATCTTGTTGCCGGCAGACATCCGGATATTGGGAAAATGCAGCATCGATAAGATCCGGGTTTTTCATGGAATCGAAAACAAGGCGTCCCCGCGGGAATGAAGTCCAATTCTCAAATCGATACATGCCAAAATGCTTTCCATCCCACGGCATCCCTCGCCAAAACAGTTTTTCGATTTTTTGCGTCCAATCCCAGGCATTTCGATTTTCGTTGATTTGTTTAATCAAAAAATTCCAACCATGCTGATCATCTTTGATGTCATAAACCCAGTCGGAAAAAAGAACGGCATAATCCAGAGTTTTATCTTTGGCAGACACGAAAATCGGCCCCGAATGAACATGTGCTTTGCGTCTAAAAAACGACTTCTTAATCCTGTCTTCGTAATAATAAATAAAATCGACATCCGGCACGGGATAAAGGCGAACCAACTCATCTAAAAGGTTTTTGATTTTTCCATCGGGTCCATAAACTTTCGAATCGATAATTTTATATCGTTGAAACTCCTGATGAGATTTGCAGCTCTTCCATGTGTCATCAAGCAATTCTCGCGTGATTCCATTTTTTTCAAATCGCTTAAAATCGCGGCAGATTGCTCGATCCATCCAATCGGAAGATTGCGTTGAACGAAACAACCCCGATTTTAGACAATAAACACTCGCTCCAATTACAGCTGATATGAGAATCGCTCCAAGAAAAAACCTCTTGAATCGCCTGTAACGATAGGAAGTTTTTATCATTTAGTTTCTCCGAAGATATGCTGGTCAAATATTTCATTCGGCACACTTTTTGGCCAGAAGGATAAACATCTCGCAGACCTTCCTCTCGAAAAACACACAAAGACGAGTATGCAAAAAATTATGGGTAGGAATAGCTAACAAAAATTGAATCGCGGCAATGTCCGGCATAAGGTAGGATAAGCCTATACCGAACGTGACTCAAAAATCGGGAGTTGGGCAAGGAAGCGCCTTGAATTCGAGCTAGGTTTCCAACGCCGAAGCAGATCAACTTGAATAAGTTGATCGATGCAGACGGGCTCGAAAGCAGTGGCTGCTGACGCTGCCGAAAATCGGTTTTCGAGTCGCGTTCGGTATATATACGAGATCCTCGCGCCTGGTAAAAAACTAGCCGCGAAACGGTTTGCCTATTGATAAAAAGCAGATGTTCTCTTCGGAGAGCATCCGCAATGAAAATAGTGAAAAAGACTGCATGCGTGGATTTTTAAAATCGAGTAATTTGTCTTTTTTTCTTCTCAACGCCACTCAATTTTTAGTTGCTCTCAACGATAATATTTTCAAACTCCTCGTCATTTATTTGCTCATTAACGTCAAAGGAGCTCTCGCCGCCCCAACTGTCCTTTCCCTGGTCGGTGCGATTTTTGTCATACCCTTTCTTTTATTTTCTTCCGGCGCGGGAGTTTTAGCCGACAAGATCAGCAAGAGAACAATTATCGTATTCGCCAAGTCTCTTGAAGTCGTCATCATGGGTTTTGGTTTGGTCGCTGTCTGGTTTCAATCGGAGTGGGCCGCTTACTTATCCCTGTTTTTCTTATCTTCCGAAGCGGCGATCTTCGGCCCATCGAAATATGGAATCATTCCCGAACTGGTCGAGCCCAAAATGGTCTCGAAGGCCAATGCATCCATCACCTCCTTCACTTACCTCGCGATCATTCTCGGCACTTTTCTGGCTTCGTTTTTAACGGATGTCACCAACAAAAACTTCGTCTTTGTCAGCGCCTTTTGTTTATTTGTCGCAGTAATCGGACTCTTTACAAGCCTTGGCATCCAAAGAACGGCATCCCAAAACTCGACCAAACGGATCAACCCATTTTTTCTATATGAAATTTATCAAGCGCTCAAGTTGAGTCGGAAAGTTCCGCATCTAGTGTGCGCCATTTTCGGCTCGTCGTTTTTTCTATTCATCGGCGCTTTCACACAACTCAATATCATTCCTTTTGCCATGCAATCATTGCATTTAAGCGAGGTCGGAGGAGGATATCTTTTTCTTCCCACCGCGGTGGGCATCGCTATTGGAGCGATCCTCTCCGGTCAGCTTTCCAAAGATAAGGTGGAACCGGGAATCTCCTGTATCAGCGGCTTTTTCATCGGCATTCTCTTTTTGTTGCTTCATTTCTTCGCGTCATCCCTGATCATGGCGATTATACTTTTAACCTTGTTGGGAGTCTTCGGCGGCGCGTTTTTGATTCCCTTCGACTCTTTTATTCAGGTCAACAGCCCTGATGAAAAACGGGGACAAGTGATCGCCACTTCAAATTTCTTTAGTTTTGTCGGTGTTTTGCTCGCTTCGTTTTGCCTCTACCTCATCAGCGAAGAGATTGGCTTTTCAGCCTCCAGCGGCTTTGCTCTCATGGGGATTTTATCCATCTTTGCATCAATCGGCCTATCCGGGCGTTTATCAAGCCTTTTTTTCCCATTTTTCGTGCGTAAAATCTTAAAGAGATTCCGAACTCTTAAGGTCTTGCCTCCTATGCCCGACCCCTCGGCCATCATCGTTTTACAGAGCAATTCATGGTGGGATGCCATCTTACTTTTCTCTCTTTTTCCAAAACTGATGATTCTTCTCCCCACCAAAAGATACCGCCGCCTTACCTGGTTTAATCGATGGGCAGACTCAATTCATCTGATTCCCGCCATGCCCGAAAAAAAAGATCTGAAAATCTTTGACAGAGAAAATCTTCCGACCTTTTGTCTCTTTCTTCATAAAAGAGACGACAGCCAGAAGATCCTAGAAGCCTATGAACCATTTTTTAGAAACAACGGAATGAGCATGGTTTTTGCCCACGGCAAAAAACAGCGCCTTCAAAGACGCTATAGCCTGATTCGATACACACACAAGCTGATTACCGTCTACTTCAAGAACTAACTTATCCGTCTGCAGAAATTAAAACGCATAAATGAATTCGACTTCAAACGCTTTATAATGGATATCAGGTCCGATGCGTTTATCCAATGTCGTGGTCCATTTGAAATTTTCCTCGATCGTCAGATTGTTTGTGAACGCATATAAAACGTCGATCTCAAAGCCTTTATAATTACCATTGCCCGTTGCATCAGGAACAATATTATAATCACCGCCGCCGTCCATTTTCGTCGTCATCAAGCCGACGTCGGCCGCATTGCCCCGGCCAATGCCGTTCGTATCGAATTCGGGAACCGCTTGCGCCTGAACCCACTGATAATCGATTTCCATTGCAAAGTCGCCCTGCTTTTTCACCTGGCCAATCGCCATGCCGGCATACCAGCCCCAATTTTGTTTTCCTAAACTCTTATTAGGAACGTAACTGGGACTCTCTTTAGGAATCACCACTTTGCCATCCTTCATGACCACGTCGCGTTCCCCTTCAACAGGATATCTTTCCGGCAAGAGAAGATCTTTAGCGATCAAATTCGACAGCCCTGCCGCATAAAACTTGACCAGCCGTTTGCCAATCCATGCCGGATTGAACTGATAGAGTAAGAGAAACTGCTGAACGACAAAATTATACCGCTGATTTTTTAATGGATTGGGGAAATGTTTTTTCCAATCGATCACAGAATATTTAGCGCCAAGACCAATATTGCCAATGCGCAGCATTCCCAATTCACCGACAAGTCCATAGTGGTTTGTTTTATCATCCACTAGAAAAACGCTGGGATTAAAATAAAAATCCCCGATTGATTCAAACGCCTTGCTGAAGCGAAATAATAGCCCGTCGAAAAGAGGGCCGAATTCAATCTTCGAATCATAGACATTGGAAAGATTCCGGCGGCCGACTTCCCCATCCCAGGTAAAGGTATCGCCCGAAATGAATCGTCCGCCCAAATAGGCTTTTTCGAGTTTAATCTTATTGACCATTCCGCTGCGCACGCCCATGTCATTGTCAAACTCGATCTTGACCGCAGACCAGGTAAAGTCAGTGCGATAATCCAGCATAAGGTTCACTTCGACATCCCATGCCAAAGCCGGCTTATCCGTTGCGGCCTGCGAACCCCTTTGTTTAATCCCATTATTCGTCTGATTAATATCCTGAAATTCCACGCGGGCTTCTCCGCTCAAAGAAAGATCGCCGCCAAGCTCGCGCAAAGTAACCATCCGCTTATCATTCAGCCAGCGACGCAGAGCTTCCATGTCGTTTTCATTTTGCTTTTCAGAGAATTGCGTATCGGCAGCCTGAACAAAAAGAGGTAGGTTCAAACAGAGTATGGCAGAACAAACAAAATGGCGCGGCAAGGAAAACTTCATATCAATCCTTCAAATTTTCTTAAGAAAAGAAAAAGGATATGTTACTGCAAATATTTTCGAAAGATCAAAAACGAATTTCGCCGGAGACAGCTAAGCCCGATTCAAAAAACTGACGCGCTTCAATGTTAAGAAAAATTCGGGGACCGAAAGTAAACGTGCACCCTTCATACATCCCCACTTGAATCAAGTCATGAAAACGAAGCTTCTTGAATATGGGGGCGCGGATGATGCTAACCAGCTGATTGACGGCTGCGCCTGCATAAGGGCGGAACATACCGGCATTTTGTGAAAGCCCGCCAGCCAGCTGCCAAAAGTAAAGCCGGGAAAAAAACTTCACAGGCGTGGCATTTTTGTTGATGGAAATCGAGCCCTGCATCCATTCGATTCCACCGCCATGAAAATCAACCCCGAGCGTTGTATCGTGTACTTCCAGCACAATGAGCTTCGAAGAGCCTCCCCAAAACATGCCCCGATCGCTTGACGCCGCCCAGGATAATCCCAGTTGATTCCATTGAAATTGCACCGCTGCAGCCGGTCCAGCCAACAGATGTAAGCTAAAGCGTTCTCGAATATTCCACCCAAGATCGCACACGGCCAGACTCCAGCTCATTTCCGGCTGACTGATACCCAAGCCGCTGGAAATGCGGCAAGGTCGAAGCTGTTTATGAAAAATAAAGTCTCCCGACACACTGGCATGCACATTGGACCAGCATTGATCGGAAATCAAAAAGCCCTCTTCCAACGTGGCCGGATTGGAGGGACATCCAATTAAAGAAGCCTCCGCTGCTCGAATAAATAAAATCCCGAACACGAGCGCTGCTGAAAAAACTCTCATGGCAATCCTTCTTTTCAGCCCGCTTGAGCCGCATTTTAAAAACATTTATACACACGCAAAGATTTGTTGCGTAATTGAAAATCCACACTCTTTCAGGCGCTTATTTACACAGCAGAGAGAAAAACAAAAGCTCGCCACAAAAACATAAAGAAATTATTTTGGTTGCATAAATTTTTGTTATGGCCATACTTTTTTAAGCAAGATAAACCTATTAACCCGCTGGCCAAATATGAGACAAAGAGCGTCAGCGAGGAGAAGCCGGATCAAAGCGAGCTTTAGCTCGCGATCTAAGCGAGGAATTCATTCTTGATTACGAAGGATTCCGAGCGAAGATTGATACGGCAAAGCC
>CAISYW010000052.1 GCA_903889795.1 uncultured Chlamydiae bacterium
CAAAAGGATATGTCGCTTTGCGATAAATCGAACCAGCGAAAAAATCATCGAATTTGACTTTCAAAGCGAATTTTGCAAGCACCTCTAAAAGGAGGAGATTCCTCCTAAGCTTTTGGATACGGCGAGGCTATCGCCGCAATACATTGGAGGGCAAAATCTCGCCCTCAAAAATCAAAACTTCAGGCCGACAGCAGTATACATCGATCATGCTTCAAAACTTGCCCCCAAGACCTGCGCCAATTTTAAATCCGCCAACATCTTGAGATTGGGCATAAGAAATGGGAAGGAAAAGATAATCGACAAAAAGATCTAAATAAAAATTGCGGGTAAAATAGAATTGGCTTCCCGTTTTAATAAACATACCAACTCCGATATTGCATAGGTTTTCTTTCAATTTGTAATCACCATAATCATAATTGAGGATCGTTGAGGAACTCATATTCTCAAGTAAAACTATCCCCAGGCTTGGGCCTATTCCTGCATATAAAAAAACAAAGTCATGATAAATGTTTCCAATTCCTTTTAATCCAACGCTTAGATTGATGATATCTATATTGGTAGTTCCGCAGATGCTCGGGAATTGCTTTTTATTCATAAAATTCCATTCGATATTAGCCCATATTTCCAGATACCGATAAGGTATTCCACATGCGGCCATTTCAAATTGAATGCTTGGGCCAACTGCCCCGTAAATCTTCCTGAATTTTGTGCTCATTGGAATAAAAGCACCGCCGCGCAACTCGGCTTTAAATACAGGATCGCCTGGATTTACTGTCTTTTGTGGAACCGGCTTTTCTATTAAAGCGAACTTCTGGCCTGAAAACTTGATATCGTCCAGCGGTTCGTTTGCTAAATCGTTGATATACACCGTCTTATGATCGTCTGGCGGTTCGTCCGCCAAAGCACGATTGTTAAAAAGAATAGTAAAACCCAAAATCCAAAAGAAAAAAAACTTAATCCTTTTCACGGGATCCTCAGTGATCGATCATATTAATTTCACCCTAACTGGAGAAATTGAAAAAATAAACTAAAAAAGGTGATTTATCCTCGCATGCACCTTCTTCAACGAAACAAACAGGCTGTTAATAAATAACTTACGAAGCACGACTGCAACGTTCGCAATACACTATCGTCTATGATGGCAGCAACGTTCGCTATAAAACATTTGCCGCCGGTTACTCTGTTGATCCCGGAGACACGCGCAAACCTCGTCCTTATTTTGGAATCAATCTTCTAGTCCATCCGAGATTAGAGGTTCATGAAAAATTATTACCCCAAAAGATTCACGAAGAGCAAATCTTCAATCATAAGAAGTTATTCGGGTTATACCGCTATCAGGCTGATGATCAAGGCCGTATTTCGGACAGCACTGAGAGCTTTATAGTGGTTTATTCGATCGATCACTGCTAGAGCCTTCCGAAAAGCGTTTCATTAGTTTTAATACACTCAATCCACTTGCGAAGCTCGACCCAGAAAAACGCAAAGAAAAATGTCGCGGCCGGATAGATCCAATCATGCAACGCCAGAGGAACGGTTTTAAATTGAACCGGCATAAGATAGAGCGCGGCTAGCTGTAAAACCAGGCCGGCGCCGATTCCAATGAAAATCGTCGGATTGATGCAAAAGCTCCGGCGAATATTTTTGAAAAACGGCTCGCTCTCTTTTTGCGCCTGAATTCCATTGGCCCACTGCGCCGTCGCCGTACAAGTGAAAATAATAGACATGGTCAATGGAGCGGGAAGAGTGGGACGAAGCATCCGGTAGATCGAAAAAATAAAGACCCCGACGCCAATGCCAAATGTGATGATACGGATAAGCTGGGCCGAGTCAAAAAACTTCTTGGAAGAGAGCCTCGGCGGCCTCTTCATCACATCCCCTTCCTCTTTGATGAAGCCAAAGAACTTGTCTTGCACGCCATCCGTAACGAGGTTGATCCAGAGAATTTGGATCGCGCTCATAGGCAAAGGCAATAGGGCAAACACAGAGAGCGCAATCAATGTGATTTCTTGTAAAGATGTCGAAACCAGATAGTAGAGCACCTTCCGCAAATTCTCGGTAATTACCCTTCCCTGCTGAATCGCATTGACGATGACCTTAAAATTGTTATCCGTGATGACCATTTCAGATACCGACTTGGCCGCCTCCGTTCCGCTGCCCATCGCGATCCCCAGATCCGCTGCCCGCAAGGCCGGCACATCATTGACTCCGTCCCCCGTAACCGCCACAACCTCTTTATTTTCTTGCAAAATTTTAACGACCCGATATTTATGCTCGGGAAGAATCCGAGCCAATACGGTAGTATTTCGAAGGGCTTCCTTGAGAGCGGCATCATCCAGGCTTTGCAGCTCCATGCCGGTAATCACACGATCTCCCTCCTTCCATATTCCCACCTCTTGTGCGATTGATCTCGCAGTCATGGGATGATCGCCCGTGAGCATCAGAACGCGAATACGAGCCTCTTGAGTGATTTTGACGGCCTCCTTCACACCCTCTTTGGGAGGATCTAAAAAACCGATGAGCCCCGCAATCTGAATTTTCCATTTTCGCGGATCCTTCTCACCATTCCAGGAAGCTTTACCTAAAGCGAGAACTCGATATCCTTTTTCCAAAAGCGCCTCAAAGGATCGATCCAATTCCTCATCCCGAACGCTCATGTTTCTTAGAGATTCATAGGCTCCTTTAATCAGAAGAATTTCTCGATGATCGACTTCATGAACAACGGCCATCAACATCGCTTTAGCATCAAATGGGTACGACCATTTTCTGGGGAATTGTTTATGCTTTTCCTCCGGATGCACGGTCCAGTTCCACAAGGCCAAATCAATCGGATCGGCCGACCCTTGAAAAACATCATTGCAGAGAGCGGCGATCTGGCGGAGCTGATCCAAATCCTTAGCAACCCATTCTTTGACAATCAATTTGCCCTGCGTGATGGTTCCCGTTTTATCGCATGCGATCACAGTGGCGCTGCCCAGCGTCTCGATTGAAGAAAGCACTCGAATGAGAGTATTTTTTTTGCTCAACGCCGTGGCTCCAATCACAATAACCAGGGTCATTACCAGAGGAAGGCCTTCGGGGACGGCCGAGACAAGACAAGCAACGAGAAAATAGGAAAGCTCAATGATCGACCGTTCTTGAAAATAACCGACTAAAAGAAAAAACAGAAATAGAGTAATCAATCCCAAAACATACTTTTTAGAAAAAGATTGAATCGCTTTCGTGAGTGGTGTTTGAGGAGAGGGTTCGGATGCTTTTTCTGCGATTTTTGCAAAATAGGTTTTCCTGCCGATATGAACGGCAATCGCTTTCCCCATTCCCCGAACAATGGAGGTACCGGCAAAAACCATATTGGTCAAATCATAAAGGCTTGTCGTTGCAGGAAAAATAGCCGAGCTATCTTTTCCCGAGGGAATCGATTCTCCCGTCAAAGAGGCTTCATCCACGAGAAGGGAGGTGTCTTCAATCAGTCGCAGATCAGCTGTGACAGCCTCTCCCTCCTGTAAAAAAACACAATCCCCCGGAACGATCTCGGAAGACAAAATGATTTGCACCTGACCGTCTCTCAGAACGCGAGCCTTGCTCTCAGTCATTTTTTTGAGCGCCCGGATCGAATGGTCCGCTTTAAATTCATGCCAAAAACCAATCAGGCTATTCAAAAGCACTACAACGAGAATGACCAGACAATCGCCCCATTGTCCGAGTAAAATACTGATCAGAGCTGCGGCGAAGAGAACGTAGATCAGGATATTTTTAAATTGGCGAAAAAAAATCACCCACAGACTGACTTTTTCCTCTTCAATCTGATTTTTGCCAAACGCCTGAAGACGCCGAAATGCCTCTTGGGAATCAAGTCCGCTGACATTTGTCTGAAGTTGCCGAACGAGCGCATCAACGGAAAGAGACTGCGGAGAAGAAGGGAGGTCAAATGGCAATGGTTCCATGAATTAGATTCATGCCAGATTCAATATTAGGGAGTGTACCAAAAAAAATTTCCACACAGATGATAAAGTCGATTTATACCCAAATGCACCCTTTTACCCCTCGGGTTAATAATTGGACTCCCATCTTGCATACGCTGATCTTTTTCCCATGGGATTATTAGCTCCAACAGGAAAAACATTGCAATGGATCGAATATTCAGGAAATGAAGCGCTCGCTTCTTTTGCAGTGCAATTTGCTAAATTTCGGTCTTCCTCTGAAATGGGGCTGTCATATTCGAAATAAAAATTTAATTCTTTTTCATCGGTATTCACATCGATGGTTACGATCCGTAATGCTGAAGTAACTTTTCCAAGCAACGCTTTTTGTATGTCGAGAAGAAGAGCAACGATCGGGGTTTCGTTTTTAACAAGGTCTTTATTAATTTTATTATTAAAGCTTGGTAAATTCGACTCTTTTCGTAAAAATGCAAATCTTCCGTGTATCGGAATCATTTCTGTGACAGGAAGCTGTAAGATATGTTGTTCAACATAATAGTCTGGAGACCAGGCTTCAGTTACTGCAACACTGGCCAATTCAAATAACTCATCGGTAACATCACAGTCATAATAAAAGTAGTAGCTTACTTTTTTTTGCTTCTCATCCAAATCGATCTGAACTGCTCTGAGGCATGGATGAACGGCTCCCAAAAGAGCATCCTGAAGGTTAAAAAGCGATTCGTCGATGGAAGAAAGCATGATTAGAACCCTTTTGGATTATAAGGAACAATGTGTACACCTTCTTTCGAATAATGAATTTTCCCAAAAGTTGTTGCTGTCTTTGCTCCGGTAGCTCGATCTACAGCGTATCCAATACATTCATTAAAATTTACGATTTCTTTGTATCCAACAGTCCCTGGGAGCTCGATCCCTTTTTTTGTGCCTGTTCCAGCATATTCTTGAAGCAGTCGTTCAGGGTCTGGATGGGTAAAAATGCTTGGGTTCTTTTTTATTTTTATGAGGTGTTCGTAGTTTTGGTGACCAACAATATGCTTTCCCTGTTTATCCCATTCAATTTTGAGAGTGCCATTTTTTAACGTTTCGTTCCGAAGTTTCCAACGTTTGCCCGCTGCGGAAAGAATATTTTGTGTTTGTTCTGGCGAGGCCAACGCTTCCAAAGTGAGAAGCTGATTGGCCTTTTTTAGTTCTCGATAGGCGCCGATCGCTTTTGTTGAGTACTTCGCAGAGAGAATTTCTGATCCGTATTTGCCGATCATCTGGCCAACCAGGCAGCCTTTTTCGAAGTCACTGAGTTGATCTTTTTTTTGAACGAGTTCCTTCATTTCGGGTACGACATCCTGGAGCATTTCATTTGTAGAATGAGTTTGAATATAATCAATCAGTTGTTGAGATGATTGAACCAATTCTTTCGATGCCCTAACCGGATTTGTCGCTAAAGCCCACAGCCCGTCGTTCACCCCTCGCAGGGAGTTAAAAATGGAGGGGAAAAAATCTGCCATGAACTGTCCAGCTCCAACAAATAGTCCTGCACCGATTCCAAGTCCCCATTGAGTTGGGTTAATTGGGTGGGTTGGACGTATGCCTGAAGCGAAGTAATCTTGAATGGCCAGGTCAAATTGTCCCAATTCAAAATAGGAGACGGCGCGTTCAAAATAGCTCTCCTTCATCAACGGATTTTTTTGAATCGCAGCCGTTAGGTCGATGATTGCATCAGAGTAATGGCAGTATTCGTTTTGCAGCTCTCCTTTGAGTAGATAAAGCTTGGCGAGTAATTCATCTTGAGCGTTATTTGATTCAGCTGCCTCAATAAGTTCGCGAATTTGAGCAATGCCATAATCGAAGTCGCCCGTGAGAAAGTAGTTGATTGCATCTTCAAATGCGATTCCCTCGGGCTGGTGATGACGAAGGCACCAAATAAAGATGTCTTTGTATTTGCTGTCGATCTTTTGGATTGCTTCTTCGAGCCATTCTTGCTTTTCTTCATAATCTTCCGAATATGAATCGGATATTTTTGTCTTAAGCTTTCGAATGTCGCTTTGAAGATCCTGATAAAATTCTTGAATGGGGACGTCTCGATCGATTTCATCTCCGCAAGTAAATTCCAGAGTTCCGTCCATTTCAAAATGCGCATAGAAAAACTCTCCGCGCCTAAGTTCTTTTTTCAGAGAGGGTAAAGCCGCGCGATAGTGATTGAGCTCGCGCTGATAAACCTCGAGACAATAAAAACGAAGATCCCGCCTCAATTGATCTACAACCGCCTGAAAATCCGGGTAAGCGCCAAAGGAAAAAGTGCTTCTTGGCGCATCGGGAAGGTAGATACCTTTCGTCGCTCTCCAATCGTAAACCGAGCATTCATCCTCATCGATGGTCCAAGGAGAAAAGGGGTAGGGGTCTTCAAGAGGACCCCATCCAAAATAGAGAGGTGAGCTGAATACAAAGAGCTTTTTTACTGTTTGATTCAAAATTTCTGCAATCTCGTCCATATCGGGATCAAAATCGATCATTCCGCACTCATGCTCGCATGAAATGCTAAGCCCGCCGAAGCGCACGATATGAGATTCCTCAGCAATCAGAGAGGTAAATGAAATGGCAAAAATAATTAGCCAGCGAATCATAAAAGGTTAGGGTTTAGATTCGTATTTTGATTTAAATCTTTTTAGAGCGCTAACGATTGCGCTGCGAATGAATAACCAGTGTAGAGCAGCTATACCGGCAAGTGCCAATAATCCTAACATAAGAGACAAGACAGTCGTAAGCATCGTAAATCCTATTTTGTGTGATTAAAAGTACTGGAATTATAAGTGATCCGTTAAAAACCACAAGGATTGAAGTCCTCTCCCCTGAAAATAGGTTTTTCTGCCGGTATGGACGGCAATCGCTTTCCCCATTCCCCGAACAATGGAGGTACCGGCAAAACCCATATTGATCAAATCATAGGGCGCTGTCGTTGCAGGAAAAATAGTTGAGCTATCTTTTCCCGAGGGAATCGATTCTCCCGTTAAAGACGCCTCATCTTCCTCCTCAAGCTGATTTTTGCCAAACGCCTGAAGACGCCGGAATGCCTCTTGAGAATCAAGTCCGCTGACATATTGTATGAAGTTGCCGAACGAGCGCATCAACGGAAAGAGACTGCGGAAAAAACGGAAGGTCAAATGCCAATACAGCCCTACCCCATTTCTTTGATTGGAACAAGACCCATCTCGACTCCCTTGTCCAAAATCTCCAAGCCCTCTTCGCCGTCAGGACAATCCCTAAACTGACCCAAATTTTTGAGCTCAACTTTTTACTTATATTAAACAAACATCGCAACAAACGTTAATGTTTTTTATATTTTATTTAATATTACAGTAAAATATTTAATATACAATTTAATAAAAACGCGCACACAGACTGCAAACACACACAAAAAACCTGGTAAATTAAAAATTTAATAAAAAGCCTGATTCAAATTTGACAGCTGACAATAAAGGTAAAAATCAAATTTTTCAGTTTTTTTGCAATTAATATCCCAGCCACTCATACAGACACTTATTAAGAAAATAATTTAGTTGAACTATTATTCGTATAATAATAAAATTAACATACTACTAACAAATAATAGGAATATAAATATGGTAATTCAAACAAATAACCATTTAACAAACCCAATTACCACCTTTGAACAAAACCGTCTAACGTTACGGGAAGTCGCTTTAAGATCGGCTCAGAACGGATTTACTGCCGGCGCAATAACAGGTGGTCTCGCTACGAGTTTAACATTACTACGCGCAACAATATTTAGATACAGACCAACACGCCTGGAAATATCTACAAGAATTTTTAGAGGAATTGGTCTTGGAGGAGTTTCTGGATCTCTAGCAGGAGCTCTAGCAGGATCTATAGCAGTAGCCCTCAGCAGAAGAAGAATTGGACGAGTTAGTCAAAGAGGAAGGGTGCCGGGAAGATTGAGGAGCAGAGTAAGAAGGGGTGGAATAATGGGATCTATTGCTCTAGGATTGAGCGCAGACCTAGCCGGTATGATAACATCCGCAAAAGTTGGCGGGATGATTGGAGGGCCTATCGGAGCTGGCGTTGGAGCGGTGACAGGTCTGGCGACAAGTATAGGGGTCACTGTTATAGGGCAAAGAGCTGGATTTGGTGAAGAAAACCAAGTAACAAGCGTTGTAGGAATGGGAATAGGAGAACTAGCAGCGCAGGCCGTTGGAGGAACCGGAGGAACCGTGATAAGAATGGTCACAGGAATCGGAATGACAGCGTTTCTAACAGAAGCTCCGCCAGAAAGATTTGCATCAATTGCTGGATCCGCAGCAGGAGGAGCAATCGGAGTTCAAGTTGTACAAGGCGGGGATGTATTGGTAAGAGAACAAGAAAGACTAACGCTGGGGGCTGCTCAGACCGGAGGAATGTTAGGGATATTTCGATGGCCATTTGGAAGCTTAGACGTGGAAAGTCGGGCAGCGACGGCATTTTTGAATTCGATTATCCGCAATATCATTGGAACAACAACACCGGATTTACATGCTGAGCTACTTCAAAATTTACAAACTCTAAATCCTCAAATGAAAGAGAAATTTTCTCGTTTGATGCTTGAACAGCTCATTAAATGTCCTTCGGATCTTACTGAATCAAATATCCCTCGTTTCTTACAAAAATATTTCCAACAAATATCTCAGTTACAGATGGATTATCGCAGTATTGAAAATACCGATGCATTTTCTTTGATTAACGAGCCGCAGGAAGGAATGCCGCAACCTTTGCAAACATTGACGCAAAACGGCAAGGCTTTGGCTGCAGAGTTAAGTCCCCAGATTAATTGGGAACTTCTAGCCGGATGTGCGCGTAATTTTAGACTGTGACCCCCTAAGCACTCAGTTATACTGCTATC
>CAISYW010000053.1 GCA_903889795.1 uncultured Chlamydiae bacterium
GGTCCGACCATAAATTGCGCTGTAAATGCAGGACGGGCGTCGCTGAAATTACTATTGCGGATCGGCAGGGTCTGAGTGCTGACTGTCTGTTTGGCGATGTTGTGATAGCTGCCCATGAAGACGCCGATCGAAGCGAGAGCAGTTAGATAGACATCGCTGCCCCAGTACCAGTCGCTCATCAATCCCATCCGTAAACCGCCGCCGACATAATGCCAACGGTTCCGAATCGTCGTGTTTTGCAAAGTCGTATCGAAATAGTGCACTTTCCAATCCTGCTGGATCCAGGCTGCCGCCATTCCGGCCATCATGCGCAGGCGCAAATGGGGATTGGGGATGAACATTCGGTCGATCATTAGATCGAATAGATTGTAATTGAATTCGATAGCGCTATGAGCGTGGATGAGGGTCGTGAAAATCTGGGGCCAGGTACCTGTGAGATATTCGGATGGTTGGGAAGGCTTTTCAGCGCGGTCTTTGCCCCGAACGATCAAATGCGTGTAGCGCCCCCACACTTCCCAATATTTGGGCGCATTGAAATAACTGACGGCCAGGCGGAATCCCGGGTCGAGATCAAAAGTGGCGGATTTTACTTTTCCAATGGCATAGGACGGACTCACAGCGGGCTGATTCATCTTTTGCGCATAATCCAAAGCTCCTTCCTGTACGGTCCAATAAAGGAACTCGCTGTGAACGGATACAACCTCCGCATCTTTCCGAAACAGATCGGCATCGTAGGGAACGGGTTGAGTCGTCGCCGCCCAGACGCCCTGTGCAGCCAGAGAAAGTATTGCAGCGCTCATCATACGCATAGATCACACTCCTGTTTTTCACCTTAGAAAAGCATCGCGTTGGATTCAAGCAAAAAATGGCTCCTCTTGAAACAATCCACGAAAATGGACATAGTCCACAAATATGGAAATCTGGCTCGATACTTCAAATCTCAGCTCCGTGCAAAAAGCCCAGGAATTGGGGGTTTTGCATGGCATCACGACCAATCCTTCCATTGCGGCGCAATCCGGAATGGCTTTGGACGATCTTTTGCAGATGCTTTTAAAAGCGTTCAACGGCCCGGTGACGGCTCAAGTCGTCGCTAAGCAAGCAGAAGAAATGATCAAACAGGGAGAGGCGCTCGCGAAACTTTCCAAACGCAACATCGTCAAGATTCCCGTGACGCGCGAAGGATTGCGAGCGATCTATCATTTGTCTCAGCAGAAAATTCCGGTCATGGCAACGGCTGTATTCGATCCCAAACAAAGCCTTTTCGCGGCTCGAGCGGGGGCTGAATATATCGCTCCTTATGTTTCGCATATTTGTGAAGCGGATCAGGACGGGATCGATCAATTACGCACAATGGTGCAGATGCGGGATCGCTATCGCTATCCATCAAAATTCATCGCGGCATCGGTGCACTCGACGGAGCACATTCGTGAATGCTGTTCACTCGGCTTTGATGCCATCACATTGAGCGAAAAGCTATTCGATGAATATCTCGAAGATCATCCGATGACGATCAAAACCGTGGAGCGGTTTTGTAAGGATTGGAAGACGGCGGCTGCTCGCAAGACTCCGTTTTAAAAAGATCGTCGGTGGCTCCCAGCTTTTTCAAAGCAAAGGGCAAGGGCGAAGTCAAACAGAGTTCTTTCTTCGTAAAAGGGTGAATAAAAACGATTTGCCGTGCATGCAGACAAAGAC
>CAISYW010000054.1 GCA_903889795.1 uncultured Chlamydiae bacterium
CAAGTTTTCGATGGTCTTCTTTTACATAAATACCTTCCACATACCCGACCGGCTTGGATGTCGCTCCAGTTATGTGGCCAAATCGTAAGGATATGGTAATGAATCCAATAGCTTTTCCATTTTTCTTATAAATAAATCCAGTCTCATTCGGAGTGTTTATAATTCTGTCAAATTCCTTTGCCAGTTCCTCTTTGGAATGATGCGTCCACAAAGCCAAGGCCATCGTAACAAAGTCATTTAATTCTGATTGGTCGAATTGATTGATGTCCATAACTAATGCCTTTAGAAAAAGCGATCATACACAAAATTTGGCATCCATTTCAAAAGCCATGCAATGAATTTCCATCGAGAAGTTATGTACGCATGAGTCTTTTTCTTTTGAATTGCTTGGACGATCATTTCAGCAGCCTGTTCGACGGGAGCTACCCAAAATGTGGCGCCTTTTGCCATTGCAGTATCGACAAAGCCGGGTTGGATATCAGTGATCGTAATATCTCTTTGTTCCTTGGCCATTTGATGTCTAAGGCTCTCTAGATAATTAGAAACAAACGCTTTGGATGCGCTATAGGTGCCACTGCTGCCTCGCAAAGCAGCAATAGAAGAAATACCTACCAAATGACCATGACCCTGAGATAGAAAGTGCTTCATGAAAACATTTGCCATGGCACAGAAACCTATGACATTCACCTCAATCGTTTCTTTGTCTTTGTTCCAATCGAACTCGGGATTAGGGAATCCAACACCGGAACTCAAAATAACAAGGTCGACTCCGTGCATGTCTTGAATGAGCGCCTCAACATGTGCCATTGCTTCTTCTGGATGAGAAATATCCGCTTGCCTGATGAAAATGGATGAATGAATTTCGTTTTGAAGAGAAACAAGGAGCTCTTTGCGTCGAGCGACTACACCGATTTTATAACCTTCACGAGCCAAGATTTTTGCAAGCTCGCGCCCGATACCCGATGATGCTCCGATAATGATCGCTTTCATGATCGCTTTCATGATCGCTCCTCCATCTTGAGAATATATTCAGTTATGGTTCGATCTAACTCAGAGAGTGTAAAACCGCACTTGGTAGCTGTTTCTGTCGAAATTCTTCGAAATAATTCGATCGCATGCGTGAGTGCATTCCAACAATCCCTCTGATTTTTATGCGCCCAATCGATTAATTTTTGTTCCATACTTTTCATCAAGGGTTCCCAACTCAAACAATGCCAACAGCTATTCCGGCTAATTCCAGTTTTTGCTTTTGATACACGAGGGCCTCCCTTTGAAAAGGAATAAGATTTAAGCAATGAGCCTCTTCGTAGGACACCCATTTGAAAGCTCGATGTTCCTCAGAAAGCATAATAGGAACATCTCGATCTAATTGATAATAAAACGTATGAAAAATGTATTTCAGCCGTTCTAATGAGACAATATAAAAACAGCCAGTATATTTTAATGAATCTTTTTCGATTTTAACACCGGTCTCTTCCAAAACCTCTCTTGCCATAGCTTCGGGTAATTCTTCTTCTTCGACCTTCCCGCAAGGAATTCCCCATTTTTCAGCGCTCCATTGTCCTTCTGCTTTCTGCAAAAAAAGCATTTTGTTGCCGTAAGTGATATAGCAAGCAACAGAAACAAGGCCGGGAGAAAAATTCATTGGCTTTTCGGTATAGATTCCTGGGAACAAGCTCAAAGTCTCTTCGATCATTTTTAGGTCTTTTTGATCTTTTTCCCTGTTTAAAAATTTTTTCCAGGATAGAGTATCTTGTAGGGTGACAAAAGGGTATCCGGCGAGCAGTTCTGCAGAATTAATCACATCGTCCATTCGCTCTGTCAAATTGATAAAATCGCCCCAGATTTCAATATTTCCAATTCTTATATGTTTTGAGTCATAGGGAACAAAGCGTTTTAACAGTTCTAGCCAAAGGGTCTTCTTTACAACGACATCAATATCATTCGCTTCTCTTAAGCCTCGTATTGCCATGGGACCACTGCCAATGATTGCATATTCTCCAGAAGGCAAGTTTAAACATTTCAACTCTTCCAATTTCTCTAAAAAAGCTTTTCTATTTTGGATTTTACTGGAATGTTCCATGGGATCTGCCATTTTTGCACGTAACGAACAAAACATTAATCTGATAAACTCAATATTTCTGTCGTAGAAATAGGCTCTATGTTGCCATGTTTTGTGTCCGGTTGCAATTTTTTTGCAACTCGACCATATGTTGCTCGAAGCTGCTGCTTGAAATCTGTTTCAGGGAGCAGGTATTCTTTTTCCGCTAAACTCACTGGTTGAAAATGGCCAATACGAAAAAATCAACGCTTGTTATCGCTGACCCTGAAAGCTATTCCAAGTTTTTAGAGCAAATCAAGGCTGATATCCTCCAGACGCAACTGCGTGCTGCCTTATCCATCACTAAAGAATTGATTATGTTCTATTGGCGTACAGGCAAAATATTATCTACAAAGGCGAAGGATGCGGGCTGGGGAGCGAGTACCTTGAAACGATTGGCGATGGATTTGAAAATCGAATTTCCTGATATGACTGGCTTCTCTCTCAGAAATTTACAATATATGCGCCATTTTGCAGAAAGCTATCCTGAGGCTAATTGCGCAGCAGCTGCTGCGCAAATTCCTTGGGGACATATCATTTTGGTGTTTCTGGATCGCCTGATCGCATCAGACCTCAATCGAGTTCAAAAGAGTTTGTCTTTTCAGAAAATATTCAAAAATTTTACGAAACGGGCGTTGAAAAAGACCGATTAAATATAAAAATGGGACGCTTAGAAAAGGCGCGTACCGACATAATATTAAGTAAACATCTACCCAAACCACCAGCTACAGTTTTAGATGTGGGAGGGGGCATGGGCGCGTATTCTTTTGATTTAGCCAGAAAAGGTTATAATGTTTATTTGATCGATCCCGTAGCAGCTAATATTGCGGAGGCCAAAAAAATAGGACGGAACTGCAACGATTGTGCCCTGAAAGGATACATTGTTGGAGATGCTAGAAAAATTGAAATGGCCGATCAAAGCGCTGACTTTGTGTTGTTTTTCGGTCCTCTTTATCATTTGGATAATTCAGATCGTCAAATTGCCTTAGCAGAGGCGTACCGCGTATTAAAACCTGGTGGAAAACTTTTTGCTGCAGCGATTTCAAAATTCGCCCCAATACCAGGTTCATTTATAAAAGGGCGGATGGAAGATCCCGAGGTTGAACAGGCAATTTTCGATAGTTTAAAAAAGGGACAATTTTTTTATCGCGGCGGAACTTTCATTAGCCATTATCCTGAAGAACTGAAAAACGAAATCGAAAAAGCTGGTTTTAAGAATGTTTCAGCTCATGCGATTGAAGGATTTGGATATTTCTTGGACAGCAGTAATTGGGATAACGAAACAGTGCGTCAAAAACTTCTTACGGTGATTGAACAAACAGAAACGGAACCTTCTTTGTTGGGGATAAGTTCTCATTTGATGGCTATTGGTCAAAAACCAATGTAAATCAAATTTCTACAAGAGAATCCCGTATCTTTTTGATGAGTTCATGAGCGTCCTTTCTCTGGGCGCTCGCTTCTTTTGAATAAAATCCATGTTTTGTGTTCGCTAATTTGATTCGTGCAAGACCTTCTGCTGTTTTAGCGCCAGTGCTTTTGCCGCCATGTAAACTGCATCGACCATTCTCCATTGCAGGCAAACGACAGTGAAAGCTGTTACGAGTTCGTGCTTTGGCGCCACATTCAACATAATTGAGGTGTTCACCTCCATCCAAAGAGGGCGGTAAGGCGAGCACCGGTATTCGAAGGATGACTTTGGAGAGGCTTATGGGTATGATTCGTGACAATTTCATGACAAAGGCAATAAGGAGAGGGGAGTAGCGAATCGTAAGTGGTTGGTAAAGAGAATGGGGCAACCTGGACTTGAACCAGGGACCGACGGGTTATGAGGGAGGGAATTTTCCACTCCACCCAGCGCTATCCAACCTTTATGGGTAAAAGCTTAAAAGGTTTGTGAAATTATTGCTATCGGATTTTGCGGGTTGAAAACGGTTAAAATAGATGTTCGTTGCACCGCCATTGCACCGTGGACGGAGAAAGCTGAGATTGGATGTTTTTACAAACGGTCTTCGTTTCTAAATGTGCGGTATTCTTCGGGATTGAGCGTGGTATCGTACAAACCCACTTTTTCGCCGGCATGCTTGTTGAGTCCCATATACTCCAAAGAGGCGTCCTCATACCGCTTAAAATTATATACAGCGTTATTCATGCGTCCACCGTTAAAAACCTCGAGCCCAACAAGCCGCTTAAAATCTTTTTTGGTTAATCCCGTTACCTTCTTGAATAATTCAGGCTCAAGTTCCGCGATCACATCTTGCAGCGTATGTTCACGGTAGTCAGTCAAATACATGAAAATAGGAATGCGTGTAGCAAACTTAATCAACTTCTTTTGGATTTGCTTTCTGATGTTCTTACATTTCTTTTCATCCTCGGACAATTCCTTCTTCTCTTTTGACGTTAGTTTCTTATCATTAGCCTTTTGTTTCAGTTGGTAGAGCGCATCCGATCTGTTGATAATGGTCTCAATGTCTTTATTAAGACTGCGAAACCCTTCAATATTCATGAGAGCTTCCATGGCAGCCTCATCTTTCATCAAACGCTGCAAGGTATAATTATCCACATTGACAAGCAAAGCGCTTTCCCATCTTCTAGCAAGTAACGTGGCTGACGTGCCACTCATCGCCCAGTCCAATACGCCGGCAGCATCGATCAGCCGCATAGAAGCCCCGTCATACGCCAATACAGGAAGAAACTGAAGGAACTCTTTCACTTTCGTCTCAGGACTTTCACCACCAATGCTCAAGCTGCAACTGTAATCGGCGATTTGCCTTAATGCGCGATCGGGAGCAAAATCAAAAACATAACACTTCTTCTTCAGAACCTCTTCTTGATTTGGATTTTGCCCATCAAGGTTCTTGATCGTCCAAGGTGTCTGAACGCGAAAGGCCGCTTGAAAATACGTTTCAGGGCTTTGCACATTCTTCAGCATAAAAATCCCTGACCAGGGTTTTACCGACACGCCCGTCATTAATTTTCCGCAAGATAACGTGATCGTCCTCGACTTCAAAGGATCGTCCATCGCCTCTTTGACAGGTATTAAAGCCTTTGCCCCCTGCCCAGCCTTATTACCGGCGGCCACCACCACTCGATAGTCTTGATAAAACATATTCTGTTTTTTCTTGAGCAAGTTGTGCATAGCAAAACAAGCGGATACCGATGGCAAAAACCACAAAGTATGGGACAGTACGTTCAGCAACTTTGTATCCGAATAAGGCATAGGTGGCTTTTGTGCGGCTAGCTTCAAATTATCCTCAATCATGCCCACAAAAGAACCTCGAATCATATCGAGCCATTTTTGCACTTCCTCTTCGTGCTTAAAACTCGCAGACCCATTCCTTCCGGCCGCCGCAAAAAATTCATTGAGGTCAAATTCGTCATGCTCGCCTTTAGCCGCAATCGTTCGAATCGCATCGGGCATCTTATACGTCAACATGACCATCCGAGGCAAAGACATGTATGGATTATTCGCCCCTTTCCACGATGACTTAGCTTTCTGCTCATCGGTATAAGTCCAATGATATATCTGCTCTTCAATCAATTCACCCGTCGCAAGCGCTCTAAACGGCGTGCCGGTCAAATATAAATAGGCGCCCGTCTTGATCGGCATTTCTTCTTCGACAAGCTCAATCTCTTCGCTCTCTTTCTCTGTTTCAAATAATTCCTTCGCATTGTCTCGCCAAGCGCCGAAATGATACTCATCCAAAACAACGCAATCCCAACGCGTCTCATGCACCCATTCATTTTTTGCCTTAATCCCACCCGCCCCGTTCTTTCCCAAATAATCTTGGAACGATCCGAAACAAACAAGAGGCCGCTCTTTATCGACCTTTGAAGCGCTAGCCGTGTTCTTCGATATAAATTGCCAACCATCGAAATCAAGGTGTGAATTCAAGTCTTCTTCCCAAGCGCTCTCGACTGCAGGTTTAAACGTCAGAACTAAAACCTTGCGCCATCCCATCTTCCTTGCCAGTTGATAGGTCGCAAAGGTTTTTCCAAAACGCATCTTAGCGTTCCAAAGAAAACGAGGCGTTCTATCGGACTGATCTCGTTTGGCGCTCGCAAAATATCGCGCAGTCCTTTCTACAGCCTCTTTTTGTTCGGGACGCATCGGGAAGCTCAGAGTCCTAATTGTCTCATGAAATCCACTTTTGACGGCTAGAATGGCTGCCATCACATCATTTTCTGTGCATTCGAACCATTCCCCGTCTGGATTTTTGAATTTTTTACGCCTGAGATACGCATGTATATCTGAGTCTCTAAACCCATTACCGTCATTACGCATTGCGGATTCTTCGAGAACGATCTTATATTCCCACGGGCTCTTTGTTGGATGCTGCTCTTTGACTCTATCGCGAACATCCCTCGTCGTATATCCGATTTTCAACCACCCCTTGCGATCGACATATTCATATGCATAAATCTTTGGATCGACTTTAGGACGTTGTGGAAATAATGGCTCATTCATGGCTATTCCATCGGACGAATCATGTTTTCTATAAACTCGATCTCTTCATCGGAGAGTTTGTATTTTTTATACAGCTTCTCATCCGTCCATTTCTGCGTATAATCTTGCTGAGGAACAAAGGCAAAGCGATCTTTCGTAATGTCCTGAGAAAACGACCTCTGAGAAATCAAAAACCGCACGAACTTAGTCTTCATATATCCTATTAAGTTCTCTGCTTGTTTCTCATCAGGAAAGCTCCCCACAACGATGTAAGTTTCCGTGCACACAAAAGAAGGTGGTAAGATCTTCAATTTAGATAAAACACGACGCTTGCCCTCTGCATCTGGTTGGCCCGCGTGGTCATATGATGTTTTGGACGTGATCACTTTCCATTGATCTATGTATTTTTCGCCGGCTGTTATACTGCTTTGTTCAATTTTTCCTTGTCCTTCGGCACTCAATAACATCAAAGTTCCCCGCCCAGTAGGACGTTGATTTGTGCCTAACCCAAAAGGTTTTCTACTAGATACCTGCGCTGACATAGCGGGCTCGCCAACCTTTTGAATTTCCTTAATGATTCGAGCCGCCGAATCAAACCGGACAAAGGTCTCGAATTCATTCAACTGACGCACAGAGGTTGTTGTCTTGCCTTTATGCCTGCAAGTGACCTCACACCCCCCTAAATGTTCCCGATCCCATAAGAAATAGCACACACCACCAGGGATATCTACATTCGGAAAGCAATCACGTGCATCCCAAAAATCGACTAGCTTTTTTATGCGTCGATCATTCAGCATTTCTTGCCGAAACTCAGCAAGCCCCTTGCCGCCAGCAAACCAACGAGAGGGTATGATCATGAGAAGGTATCTGGGACTTAATGCTTTAGCTTGCAGCACGAACTTGTCGTAAATCGGCATAGCGCTTTTTCCATGTCCCTCGTCACTCAACTGATAGGGTGGATTACCAATAATCACATCAAATTTCATATTGCTTAAACCCTTGTGTTCGTGGGAGTGAATAAAATTGTAGGCATAAGCCTCGCTTCCTTCCGCTCGCTTGTATTGTTCTTCTCTGGCTCCGCAATGGCGACAAACGCCGTTCTTCCAAGTGTGTTTGATAGGAGAGAAAAAGATATTACCTTGACTTTCTTGAAACTTATTGCAAATGGAGTACTTGCCATTGGCAGTTTTAGAGCAATAAACACTGCGTCGAGAAAGAAGTGCGGTCAGTTCCGTGATGGCGATGCCAAAAAGCTGTTTCGTAAAAATGTGGTTGATTCGCTCCTGCAAATCGGGGAAATCCTTTTCTAATCCCTTCAAGAGACGCTTAGCAATTTCTCGTAAAAACACGCCTGATTTACACATCGGATCGAGGAAACGGGCGTTCTTGTCAGACCAGAGTTTTGCTGGTAGTAAGTCTAAAAGCTCATTTGCCAATTTAGGCGGAGTAAACACTTCGTCGCTACTAAGGGCTGCAAGACAAGAGAGCACATCGGGATTATGTTGTTGATGTGACGTCATTTTATTCGCCCTAATTCGAGGAGATGAACTGTTGGATATTTCCTATCATCCAAATCTGCAAAAAGATTCATGGAATGAGGCATCATCAAGGAAGCGAGCGAATATTCTTTGCGTTCCACCATATCCCCCTTTCCTAATATCCATTCAGAAACGAAAATCGTTTGTGCCTTTAAGGTATTGCCGAGAATAATATTCTTCTCGATGACGTATTGGATCGTCTTGCGGTAGCGATCGTTACTTTGAGAGCCGAATAATCTCGTGAACTGCTTATCAAAGATTTGAAATAGACGTTCACGACATTCCTGGACGTTGTCCGATAGCAGATCTATTCCATAGAGAGTGCTGATCGCGAGAAACGTAATTCGCTCATATTCATTCCGTTTATTAGTGCATTGAGCTTCGATAGCAGAAAGTTTTCGACCCAAGATCTCAGCCAAGAAATTGCCGTCACCACAAGCTGGTTCTAAAAAGCGTGACGCTACACGCATAACTTCATTTTCAACGAGATCAAGCATAGCTTTGACCTCACGCTCTGCTGTGAATACCTCGCCGTGATCTGCCACTCTTTGTCTTGACTTTACTTGTGTAATTTTCATTTCGCCCTCAATTCCTAGCCATGTGGCATAAAATCATTTTTTGTAAAGAAAAAATCAAAACAAACAATTCTCAGTATTTCGTCAAAATTAATAGTTATAATTGCAAAGGTCTATTTTAATATTATTTAATAGATTTGGTGGGGTAAAGTGAATTAAAATCAAAAATGGCGGCGTGTTAGTGGCTAAAAGAAAATTGTTCGATTCAAATTCTTCTGAACCAATGCCGCTGAGCAGGTCAAAAGTTGATCTATTTCTTCAGTGTCCGAGATGCTTTTATCTTGATAGGAAGTTGGGAATATCACCACCAGGATCAGCGCCATATACCCTTAACAACGCCGTTGATGCACTCTTAAAAAGAGAATTTGATGGGTATCGACAAAAGGGCGAGACCCATCCCTTTATTAAAGCCAGCGGGATTACTGCGGTGCCGTTTGCACATCCAGAAATAGAAAACTGGCGGAACAATAAGATTGGGATTCAGCATGTCCATTCGGCGACAAAATTTTGTCTTTACGGGGCAATCGACGATTGTTGGCAGCTGTCTTCCGGTGAGTTGGTCATTGTCGACTATAAGGCCAAGGCGACTGATAAAGAGATCACTTTAGAACCTAAGAGAAAGAAGAATGGCGACATGGTTAAGACGGATCGCTATTTGATCAGTTACAAAAACCAAATGGAATTTTATCAATGGCTGTTTATGCAAAATGGCTTCAACGTTTCCAAGACTGGATATTTTGTGTTTGCCAATGCTTTGAAAGATCGAGAAACCTTTGATGATCAACTATCATTTGAAAAAATCCTGATTGCTTACCAAGGTGATCTTTCCTGGATTGAACCTACCCTTCTCGATATTCGAAAATGTCTCGAAACCGACAAGATTCCCGAACCAACTGAGACTTGCGATTTTTGCCAGTATTGCTTAGCGATAAAGCAGCACCTTGATCGAGAGGTAACTTGTGTCTGAGATCATGAAAGCCATTTCTCTATCACGTCTCGAAAAAGTTGATCTTCGAGATATTTGGGTTTCTGAACCACAGGATTTTACTCCTTGGTTGGCTCAGGAAGAAAATTTGACTTTGTTGGCCGAGACTTTAAATTTGGATCTTCAGCTCGTAGATGTGGAGAAAAATGTAGGGCCGTTTCGAGCTGATATCCTCTGTAAGGACAGAAATTCCGATAGATTGGTATTGATCGAGAATCAATTAGAAACGAGCGATCATGTTCATCTGGGCCAAATCTTGACTTACGCAGCTGGATGTAAAACAAATATAATGATTTGGATAGTTAAAAAGTTTACCGATGAACATAGAGCTGCTTTAGATTGGTTGAATTCCTTAAGCGAAACTGGTGAAATCCATTTTTTTGGGGTGGAAATCGAACTCTGGAAAATTGAAAACTCTAATCCAGCTCCTAAATTCAATATCGTTATTCAGCCGAATGGTTGGAAAAATCAGATAGCAAAAACCACTCAGATGAGTGTGGAGAGAAGACCAGTTTGTCGGTTTTCGCTCGCAAAAATTCCGCTTGATGCTGTCCTTCATTTTAAAAGTGATCAAACCAAAACCTGTCGAGTGCTAGATGATGAAAGGTCTATAGAATTTGAAGGTCAAAGAACGACTCTTAGTGCAGCGACATCTAAGTTGCTGGGAGGCGGGGCTTATCAAGGTACTCGCTACTGGACTTATGAGGGCGAGTCTGTGGATGAGCGTCGTCGTCGCTTTGATAAAGAAACGACCGAGGCTAGTTTTTCTGGAAATATGGACGAAAACGTTTCATGAGGAATGCGTTCTTATTAATATTTCGATGGAAGTCCAGCCTTTTCGTATAATTCGTTTATTTTTTCTACGACATCTTCTCGTAATGTCATATATTTTAGATGTTCGAGTACGTCATTAGCGGCCATGCGCTGGACGTTTTCGCTTGAGCTGTTCTCCATGAGATTGATAAGTTTGGTTACGGCTTTTGCTGCATTCGATCGGAGACGGTCTACAGCTTCGTCAAGGATTGCATTACGCAACCGTTTCAATTCAGTTTTAAAGAAGGGATTTTGCATCCACTCGTAGTATGTGGTTTTGGAGATTCGGGCGCCTCGGCAGGTTTCTTCAATGCTCCCGCAATGAAGAAAGTGAGCCAAAGACTTAATTTGTCTTTCAGTAAGTACGGTTTCGTTCGAAATTGGTATCGGATGGTTCATCGATTTATTTTTGACCTGTATGGAAAAAGGTATGGAGTTTGTGATTTCCGATTTTCTCAAATGCATAGAAAATCGGACAATCGGAAACGTTCATTAGTCTAACAATCCCAGCTTTTTAGCTTTTTTTTGTTTCGTTTCGACTTGTGATTTTGATAACTTCATTTCTTCCATGATTTTTTGGATCGTATAATTCTTTTTGGTTAGTTCTGCGACACGATTTATAGTGGAGTCAATATTTACATTCGTGACCTCCCAGAGCCAGAGGCCGTCTTCTTGTTCGCAAAGGCGCGCCTGGAAAGAAGCTGCGTCATCTCCAGCGAAGTGTCTTGTTTTTTCGAAATGGACTTCAAATCTGGCGCCTTCTTCTGGCTTGTAGTCTATTGGATGTTTTAGACAGATGACCGCGTCGAGAATGTCTTCTTTTTTGCTTGTGCCCCTTTGTTGTCCGCTTTTCCCAGCATGATGGATGAATAGAACTGCTTTTCCGCGCCTTCTCATTTCTAATATCCACCCTTGTACCAGTAGCCAGCTTTGTGCTTCGTTTTCATCTCCGGTTCGAAATAGGCAGGAAAGATTATCAATAATGATCAGGTCACATTCTTCCACAGAGTTCTCGATGGACGCCTGGCCTTCTTTTGTTGAAAGATCCGGCATAGATCCGTCCTGAAGGTCGGGTGTGATTAGGCGAAGAAAATCAAGGGAAGCTGGATTGAATTCTTCGGTAACTGAAATACGGCGAAGTCGTTCTTGCATCGATGGTGCGGGCATTTCGCCGTCGATGTAAAGAACTCGTCGGGGTATCGGAGCCACCCAGTTCAAAAAGCTCCCACCTGTTGCCACTGCAAAGGCGATTCCTAAGGCAACGTGAGTCTTGCCTACTCCGCGCTTTGAATAGAGAAGGCAGAGTCCTTGTGTAGTGAGGAAAGGAGAAAGAATCATTTCTCTTTCGGGAAGCTCCATCTGTAAAAATTCACGCATGGTTATGACCCGGATTTCTGATTTTTGATTTGGTGAGTGATAATCTCGGGTTTTTGAAACGATTTCAATCAATTCAGATGAGGTATGACCCATCTCGAGCCAGTCGGTGACGTCGGCACCGTGTGATTCCTGGTATTCAAGGCCAGGTAGATCGGCGACTCTGAGACGCTTCACTCTTTTGTTGAGGTTCTTGCAGAGCAGTTCTTTCCGTTCGAGGCCGGTTTTGTCCATGTCGTAGAGGATAACCACGTCCGCATTTCTGAGCATTTCGTTGAATGCTTCAGGCCATTTGAGTGATTCTGTGGAAGTGGTCGCGATGAGGTTGTAACCGGCAAGCTTATCCGCGTCTTTTTCTCCTTCGACGAGAAAGATTTGAGAGCCATCGGCGATTCCTTTCAGAATCTCTGGCAGGCGATATAGAACTTTTCGGCATCCATTCAGATTATTAACGGTTTGCTCATTTTCATCGGTGTGTTCCATGTAAAAGCTTTTGTCTTTTCCATCGAAGCCTGGCTCGATACGGATTTTTCGATAGAGTTCACGACCTTGTTCATCTTGGTATGAGTAGGCAGTTCGTTTAGGAATCTGCTTCGTGGTGAAATCAGATTCGAAGAGGTCGGATATTTCTAGACCGAGCGAACTGCATATCGAGTTGATCGGGCATCCAGCGAAGCATTTTAGCAAAATTTTCCCATCCGAGCCTTCTCTGATCGAGAGACTCGGATTTTCGTCATCATGCGCTGGACAGCAAGCTGTAAAGCCTTCTCTGGATTTTTTAGCAGCCTGGCCCGTTTTCCATTTGAGAGTATCCAAAAACGCATGCATTTCCATGGGAGCTTCGGCGCTAGTGGGGTGATTGATGTTTTGATGCTTGGCCCTCGATCCATTCGTCGAATAGATCAATTCTTAAAACTAAGCGCTTGCCTATTTTTCTCACGGCCTCATGTAAGCCATTGCGGTGCCGGTAGAGAAGCAGGTGGCGCATCTGCCCCATGGTAAAGGGGTATTTACCGCTTGATACGATCTGTTGTGGAGATGTGTATTGATGGGTTGTCATGATTCTTACTCAATTACGACGATTAAAATACGCGAATGATTGTTAAGTATCCAAACAATAAATCAGTTATTTGTTTGGAATTAAACGAACATGTGTTGGTGTTTGTAAATTAAATGCGTGACGTTTGTGAATTAAACATGTGTTCGTGAACTTTGCGAAAAAAAATAAAAAGCTGTTCCTGGCATTCTTTCGAGAGTCTAGAAATTCTTCTTGCCTAAATCTTTTTCTCTGAGAATCTGATCCAATATGTTTTTGCTGAATCGTTTGGTCACTTGCACGTCAGGTGAGTATAGCGTTGGAGCATTTGAAGCGTGCGGTGACCTATTGCGGTGGTGAGCTCGTGATTGTAGCTTTTCCTTTGCGCAGAGGAGTGGGATGCAAGGGTATTGCTCATGTTGGATACGTATCAGCAAGTACGCTAATTTTTTTATCTAACTGATAGAAAACCTTTTTGATCGAGAACCTTGTAAATAACTCGCAATAAATAATTATTATTAAAGCACAGAAGATATTTTCTTTTTCCAGGTTCTTCTGGGACAAGCATTTTTTTTTCGATGAGCATTTTAATTTGTCGGGAAATTTCAGGATTTGATTTGTTAGGGAAAAACTCTTTGATATCACTGGCTTGGATAATTTGTTTTTCTGCAACCTTTGACAGAATGATTGATTCAGTTTCTGTGATATATTTTAAAGATAAAGCTTCTTTAATAGTTGGTAGTAAAATTTCTGATTTTAGGTAATCGTAGTTAGCCAGCCTATCGACTTTATCAATCTCGTCTTTCAGTCCTTTTAGAACATAGAATACCCAACTTAAGATGCCATTGTCAGAACCTGTGTCCGCTAGGGATAAATTATGGTAGTAATTTTCCCTGTCAATACAAAAAATAGCGGTTGGATTAATGATTCTTCCTACGTGCACATTAAAACCCTGTTTTGCGAGCATGGCATAAGTTAGAAGACGAACTGTTCGTCCGTTTCCGTTTCCAAAGGGATGAATCCACGCGAAACGATGATGTGCGATTGCGGTTTTAATCAAGTCGTATTTCGTTTTGGTTTCTTGGTTAATGAAGCGAAATAATTCGTCCATATACTCTTCGACTTTCATCCAATTAGGGGGTATATGTTTTGATTGGCTAATACGGACATTTTTCTTTCTGAATTGCCCTGGTGTAAGATCTCCTTCTTCTTCGGGCGGCAAACCTTCAATTAATCGTCTATGTATTTCACTTAAAAAAGCTCGGTCGATTCTATTGTGGTCGATAGAATTTTCTACAAATTCTATTGCGCTATCTATATTTTGGATTTCTATGATGCGATGAGGTGGTTTTTCTGGTTTTTCGAGAGTTACTTCAACGTATTCAGCTAGGGTTGTCTTATTGCCTTCTATTCGAGCTGAACCTAAACTTTCTAAGGTTTGGAAAATGTTTTTTAATTGGAAAAATACGACTTTATGGGTGCTTCCTTTTAATTGTTTTTTTCGGAGGTAGTCTAGTTCTATAATTAGATCGACTAAATCGGATTCAAATTTAGGTTCTACCATCTGAAGGTCATAGTGCTCAAAGCTGGCCTCTGTCATTTTTCTCCCAGTTTATCGGAATTCAAGGTTCATGGTCTCAGGAATTCAGTCATTTATATATAACATATACAACATCAGGCATTTATTGGCAGTCATTTTTGATCGACATTTCAAGAATCTCGAAATATCATTTCCAAAAAACACTAAAATATTTGCTTTCATAGGGTTGAGTTTTGTGAAATTAATCGTTATTGGGCCTTTTATTGATTAGCTCTGCAATGTTTTGGCTGAATTTCTTTGTCACTTGGACATCTAGGTGAGTGTAGCGCTGAAGCATTTGAAGAGTGCGATGCCCCATAGCTGTGGCCAGCTCGAGATTGGAGGCGCCTTGCGAGGCGGCGAGAGTGGCAAAGGTGTGTCGCATATCGTGCGCTCGACACTTTTCGATTCCTGCAATACGAAGAACCGTTTGCCAGGCTTTCTTGATGTCAATTCTTCCAAAGGCAGTCTTGCTGGCAAAGACAAGAGATTTGAGAGGTTGGCGGTCTTGGTAGAGCTTCTTGAGTTCCTCGATCACGGGGTCGGAAAGAGAAATGCTTCGAGGTCTTCCGTTTTTCGTCTCTCGGAGACGGGCTAGATGGTTGTCAAAGTCGATATCTCTCCACTCAAGATTGAGAATTTCTCCTTGGCGCGCGCCGGTTGTTATCGAGATGAGGACGATGCAGTAAAGGTAACGAGAACGGCTTTGACGACAAGCGGATAGGAGGCGGGTGATCTCATCATGAGTGAGAACGCGATCGCGACCAGGACTTTCTTTGAGTTTTGATAGGCTCATGCAAGGGTTTTCAGTGATCCAATGGAGCTGTCTCATTGCATATCCGAAGAGAAGTGATAAAGATGCCATGTAGCGGTTGACCGTTGCGGCGGTACGCTTCTTGTTTTTTGGCGTTGGGGTTTTTGCGAATAGCTGGCGCTCTTTGCCGATGAGTTCTGGCGTAATGTGGACGAGAGCGAAGGACGCAAAACGAGACTTCCAGTAAACGAGGTGACGAAGAGTGTCTTTCGCTGAACTGTGATGCTGAAGGGCCCCATCGTTGATATAGAGATCGAAGAGTTGGGCGAAGGTGTGGATTTGATTGTGCTGATCGAACTTGAATTGACCGAGCTTGATCTTGCGCTGGATGTTTTGCATCCAGTCTTCCGCTTCTTGCTTGCGCTCGAAGGTTTCGCAAACGGTGGGATAGCCTTTGATGCGGATAACGGCTCGCCAGGAGTAGCCGTTCTTGAGTTTTCGTTTGAATATAGACATGCCCAACCTTCAACAGTTTGTGCTGATTGAGGTTGGGTCGGTCTCGGATATTTACTTTCAGTGCACCGTTTTTGCACCATTTGGTAAATTATACCGTACCGAATCGACTTTTAATCTAGCTGGTTCGTTGTTTATCCACTGTGGATTCAACGACTTATAAGTATGGGGCAACCTGGACTTGAACCAGGGACCGACGGGTTATGAGTCCGCTGCTCTAACCAACTGAGCTATTGCCCCAGACAGTAATTTTAATCCAAATTTACGGATGATTCAAAACCATAGTACCATAACGGATTGAAATTGTTTCTGCAAGCATCGATCGGATCGATGGGGTTCAAGACGGTTCTTATCCTTGAATCTTAAAATGATACGCCTGTTAGATCCGCAGTTATGAAATTCATACAAGAGCCAAGATTTTTCATGTTTTTTGCGTGAAGGGGGGCTGGGAGCGGTATGAAATCACTCGAATTTTTTTTTGATCGCGCATTGTCATCATCGAATAATTTTGAAATCAAACAAAATTTTTATACAACAAAGATAAATAATGGATTGCTTTTGTAAGTCTTAGAAATGTTTCTTCAAATTGTTATTAATTCTGTTGAGAGTGTTCGAAAAAATAGTAACTCAGTTAGAACTATTGTATTCTGAAATGGTCGATGAAGAGTATCATAGCTGCATCTGTTCATGGGTGTGGATGAGTCAAACAAATCCTTTAAAAGCGGAGCAGCGCACGAAAAGCGCTCTCTTTTGGTCGAGCATTTTGCATGAGCCGTTGTCGACTTTGTACGTATTTATCGCGTTCTTCTTGTATAAAGATCTGCATGCTTCGGCATTTGAGATTACTTTACTCATGATGCTGAAACCGCTCGCATCTCTACTGTCGTTTTATTGGGGATCGGGATCGAGAGGCCGCCTTCGAGCGAATGTGTTAGGCGCGGGTCTTTTGATGCGCTTGCCCTTCTTGTTGATTCCCTGGATTGATTCTGTTTGGTTTGTCATAGCCGCCGCAGTGAATTATATGCTGTTTCATCGGGCGGGCGTACCGGCCTGGATGGAGATTTTGAAGAGGAATTTACCCGACAGAAAACGCAGCCGGCTTTTTTCCTGGAGTTCGGCGTTGGGATATGGCGAAGGGGTCGTGCTGTCTCTGGCCATGGGCGCTTTGCTCGATCAGGATCCCGGCCTTTGGAAATTATTATTTGTCGGCGCGGCTCTGTTCGGAATGATCGGGACGATTATGCAGTCGAGCGTTCCGATTCTCGAAGAGGAGCGCGGACCTCGGATGAACTGGAGAGAGCAGATTGTCCGTCCCTGGCAAGACTGCTTCCGGTTGATGCGAAACCGTCAGGATTTTGCGGCTTTCCAGTGGGGCTTTATGATTTGCGGTTTTGCCGTCATGCTCATTCAGCCGGCCTTGCCGCTATTCGCTGTCGATGAGCTGGGAATTTCTTATATGCAGATGGCAGGTGCGATCTCGGTCGCTAAAGGCCTCGGCTTCGTGGTCTCTTCGCCGCTATGGGGCCGCTGGATGGAGAAGTACTCCATTCATCGAATGGCAAGCTGGGTCTTTTTGACGATCGCTCTTTTTCCCTTATTACTGGCATTGGCAAAATGGCAGCTTTGGTGGCTGTATGCGGCCTATTTCCTTTATGGAGTCGGACAGGGCGGCAGTCATTTAGTATGGAACCTCTCCGGGCCGCACTTTGCGGGTAAAGAGGAGAGCGCTCGCTACTCCGGCGTCAATGTCGCCATGGCCGGATTGAGAGGCGCAATCGGACCGCCGCTCGGCGGTTGGCTCTCTGTGGGATGGGGTGCATTGCCTGTGCTGGGCATCGGTGCCGTTTTATGCCTATGGAGCGGAATTCGGATTCTGAAGTTTGTTCCCGGCGCTGTTCCCGTTGAACCTTCTCGATGATCTTACCTCTCTAAAATGCCCTGCAAAATAAATTATTGGCAGCGAATTGCTTGTTGTGTATATAAATAATTTAAGACCAGAGTCGTGAGATATATTTATGTATACAATTCGATCAGAAACTCTTCTTATTGCCCTCTGCGGTTGTTTTTTTTCTTATGCTTATGGCTTTGAAAATGAGCTCAGTTCCCCGGAGTCATCACGCGAGGAAGTGAGCGTTGTTTTAACGCGAAAGGATAATCTGCCGGCTGAATCGATCCATACGGCTACCGATCCCTATTTTGAAGGGTATATTCAAGCTCTTGTCGATGTTCATTATTACGAATATCGAGTCGTAATATTGGTCAAAAATCACAAGGTTTGGCTAGCCAATCTTCCGAAAAATCAACTGACTGCGAATAGTATCGTCTCATTCGTTAAAGATATTCCTGAAGTGAAGGAAGTCATCGTTTTGGATGGCGTCCCTCCTGAGGATGTGGACCTGAGAGAAAAATATGTCAGACGGCCGAAAATTTCCGGCATTTGGTTTCCTCAAACGACTGAATTGTTTCAACCATTGATTGCCGACCCGCGTCAGGTTACATACACTCTTGGTTATCGTGCGGGCGATCATGTGATCGGGGTCAAATGCGTCAATATCGCTTTAGGAGACGACTTTCCGATCTATCGTTGGCTGGACGTTTTTCGCTGGCATGGAGATTTGCAAATCGGTATTGAAGCGGGAATCTGGAGCGTCTTTAATATGGACCCATCTCCGGACACCGCCGGACCTACCGAGCTCGTCAACACTGACTTTTATGTCGGCGTTCCGATCGCTTATGCGGTTAATCAGTGGGCTTTTCGATTAAGGGGTTATCATATTTCCAGTCACTTGGGCGATGAGTTCATTGTTAATCACCCCGAAGTCACGCGTGTCAATCCGAGCATGGAAGCGATTGATTTTTATACTTCGTATCAGGCGACGGAAGGAATTCGCGTCTATGTCGGTCCCGGCGTGATCGTGCATAGCGATGAGAGCTTTCCTGAAAAACCGCCTCTCTATATTCAATATGGAACGGAAGCCCGTTTTTGGGGCTGCAAGTTTTATAAACAGCGTCTTTTCGGAACCTGTTTTTTTGCGATGCATTTTCGCAACATGCAATGGCTGGATTGGAATTTTGATGGAACGTATCGGTTAGGATATGAGTTCAGCAAGCTCGCCGGCGTGGGTCGAAAGTTTCGTTTCTATACAGGCTTTCACCAAGGATATTCGTTAGAAGGGCAGTTCCAGAAGGAACGTACTCATTATTTCGAATTTAACATGGCCTATGGTTTCTAGTGTCATTCGACAGAGCAAAATCCGTCATCGTAGATAGGCCCTTCTTTGCCGATGGGAAGTTCGTTATTAAAAAAACGGCGTAGGACGGATAAACCCTGACGCGCTGTTTGGATGCAATAAAAACAATTGCTGACCCATTCCGATCCTTTAATTGTTCCGCTTTCGCGATTGATTTGGAATCGCGAGGTCACTTTGCGGCGCCAGTAGGCCGTGTCGCCCAATAAGAGCACGGGAGTAATGGGGCAAGAGCCCGTTTTGCGGCGAACTTCTTCCAGTGTATATTCAAAATCCATGCCGATTCCTCCCGGAACGAAGATCGGAATATCGAGATAAAATTCGGCTTGCCGTTCGACGAGACGGTCGAGTCGATAGGTCATCTTGGCATCGATGTAGGGATTTTGATGCTGTTCATTGACGATGCCTTTGCCCTTGGATCGAAAATCGACGATGTTGGCACAGGAGAGAATGCCGAGGGATTTGGCGACGCGGTTACTCATTTCCATGGCGCCCGGGCCCCCTCCGGTAAGAAGAGCGAGAGGAGTCTCGCGGTCGAGAAGCGGGTGGCTGACCTCAGCGCGCATCTCTAGTAGGCCGCTCAAGAGAGATTTGAGTTCCTGCTCAAAGGTCCCTTCTTGAAGATTGGAGCCGTATACTCCGAGGACGGTTGCCTTTCTAAACGTTTCGACTAAAGAAAGAGGGACAAATAGACCGGTGTCCTTATCGGATTTGAGAGTGTATTGTAGAATTTTTCTTGAGGTTTCATCGACCCAGTAGACGGGAATTCCAAATTTAGCCAGATCGACGAGCATGGCACGGTCTTCATGAGAGAAAAAGCCGTCATGGGATTGGGAAGGAAATCGGAAATAGAGTCTTTTCAGGCAACGCTGCACATCGTCATTGAGGAGCGTGCGTTTCAAGAGCGGTGTCGGAAAATGGCGGCAAAGGAGAATTCCCTGGGACGTGATGAGTCCGGATTCAATCGCTTTGAGAAATGGATAGGAGGGTTGGTGCTCGATGTATTTTTCGACGATCGATGCTTGGCGCGAAGGGTGGCTCAGGCCGGGAAATTCATGCTTATAGAAATCGCGCATGATCCAGTCTTTCGCAGACAAATTTTTCATCTGCGTGCCTTTGACGACAAAGACAGAGGCGAGATTATTCTCCGGGCCGGGTGCTGTTCGGAAAGCTTCGAAAAGAGCATCCGGATCTTCGAGAGAAATTTGCAGTTGATCGCGGTCGGAAAAAAAGACGTGCTCTCGATGCGGTTCCAGAGTGTAGAACTCAAGAGGAATATCATCGAGGATCTGGTTGCTGGAACCAAAGAGCTCGTAGATATCGCCGGAAGCGGTCGTGTCGGGTTGCAGGACATTGGCGGTCGTATGATGATAACCCTGCGGCAGGAGCTTGTCGACGACGCGCGCGTAGACGGTTCGAATATGGAGAGGGGTGGTGCGAACCAGCAGGATTTCATTTTCTTTGACGATGCGCGGTTGGCCGGTCGTCCAGTGGTGGTGCAGATGCAGGAGCTGCCGGGTATGGGGCAGATTTTTTATGAGTGCTTTGGCGAGTGTCGGTAAAAAGCCATAAATCGAGTTGTCGTAGGTGACAATTCCGTCTCGCAGCGAAAGAAATGCGATGGTTCGGCCTTCTATTTTTTCGAGGATCAGATCACGGCTGCCATCAAGGCCTCCTAGCGATAAGAGAGGACGTCCGCGGCGATCGGATCTTCCAAACATGCGCATTAAGTAGTCGGGGTCGCGAACGCGGCGTCGATCGTCTGCGGCGAACAGTTTGCCGATATGGGCGCCGACTTCCAAAAGATCGAGCATTGCTTTGCTGATGTCGCCGATTGCTTGCAGTTCCACCTTTACGTGCGCGCAATGGTGTTTGGGATCCAAAATATATTCAGTCCCAACTGCGTTTAATCCTAGTTGCGCCAGGGTGCTCTTTAGATTGAATAAAATGAGCGAGGGATCGATCGAGTAGCCGACGAAAGCGGGGGAAATCTCATTGATCTTGACCGTGGCAAGTTTGTGCCGTTCATCAATCGTTTCGATCGCCTCGATTAAGCCGTCCGGCGTTACGAGATCGTAATGTTGGGGGTTGAGATAGCTTTCCACTAATATCCTTTGCCTTTTTCGTATCGGCCCATTAATTGCGTTTCAGCGAGAATATGGCCTTCCATCGCTTTTTCGATCTCTTTTTTTGTTGAACCTTCCTTCAATGGAAGCAAAACGTCGAGGGCGTATAGTTTGAAGAAATATCGATGCTCTCGATCGGGCGGGCAAGGACCGCCGTATTTTAAATGGCCGAAGGTTGTCTTGCCATGTATGCCGGATGTCGGCCCAACCATTTCAGGGATTTGTCGGGTGGTTGGCGAAATATTAAAAATAATCCAATGATCCCACATGCGATCTGAGCGAACATGCTCCGGCACGTCGGGATCGTCCATGATCAGAACGAGGCTTTTGGCATTGGGCGCAACATTGGTAATCTCCAGCGGCGGGCTGATATTCGCCCCTTCGCAGGTATAGCGAGAGGGTATAATGCCTTTGTCCTTGAAAGCGGAACTGATCAATTTCATAGGGGACTCCAAAGAACCAATTTTATCATACTGTTCACTATTTCGATAGGTCTGTATGAGGCGATTTTCTATAGGCAAATGAAAAATAGATGCCTCGGCCGAGGATAAAACCGCTGATTATCGCTGAGATGATCAGATCGGGATAGATCAAAAAAGGGTTTTTTAAACTGGCGGGATTGACGATGTGGATATAGCTAAAACAATAGCGGAAGAACAGGATCAGCAGAATCGATATTAAAGTGCTTTTCGATCCGGGAACTTTCATGAGCCGTTTTTTTTTATCCGCCTGTAAGGGAATCTTTCGATATAACCACCACCCGGTAAAACTGCCGATCAGGCAGGAAATAATCCATGTCGACAGGTGGGAGAGAGAAAGCGAATAGCGTACAAAAATAATAGGAATCGACAAGATTCCAAAGAACATCGGGATCATGAAAAGGCGGTAATACGAGATCACCCGCGGATAAAGCGCTTTCCAGCCTGCAAAAATGCAGTATAGAAAAATGAGATAGACCCACCACGGCATATTCAAAATAAGGTAGATCGCTTTATCAATAGGATGCTCGAGAAAGTCCATGATTTGCATTTAAGATTAGCGGGAATTTGTTGACAACTGGAATCGGTACGTAGGAAAATCTATTCTTTGAATCGTTGATTGATGATGAATGAAAATATCGTTTTACGTAGTTTTGGCGCACATGACGGCACATTTCATGCCGATGAAGTGACTGCTTGTTCGTTGCTGCTTATCTTTAAAAGAATTGATCCGGACAAGATTTTTCGTACGCGGGAACCGTCTGTTTTAAATAAATGCGATTATGTTTGCGACGTCGGAGGAGAGTACAATCCTCAAAAACGGCGATTTGATCATCATCAAGCCGAATATCAAGGGCCTCTTAGCAGCGCGGGAATGGTTTTGCTCTATTTGAAGGAGCATGGAAGCATTGACCCGGCTCTTTATGACTACTTTAACCAAACCCTGGTTATGGGCGTTGACGCTCATGACAACGGCGTTGCGCATTTAGAGATAGGGACCTCTTCATTTTCTCAGGTTGTTTCTAATTTTTTACCAATTGAATATGAAGTTGATTCCGAAGAGATGACGCGCGCTTTTCGGCTTGCCGTCGATTTTGTTGTGGGCTATTTGGAGAGGCTGCGTCAGCGCTATTTCTATATCTTGAAATGCAAAGCGATTGTTCGAGAAAAGATGAGCGAAGCCGGATATGTAATGATATTCGATTCGTCGATCCCCTGGATGGAAAACTTTTTCGACATGGGCGGCGAAATTCATCCCGCGCAGTTTGTGATCATGCCCACGGGAGTTCATTGGAAGCTGCGAGGAATTCCTCCTAGCATGGCTGATCGGATGAAGGTGCGGCAGCCGCTTCCTGAGGCGTGGGCGGGCCTTCATGATGAGGATCTGCATAAAGCATCGGGAATTCAAGGCGCCATTTTTTGTCATAAGGGACGTTTTATTTCGATTTGGCAAACCAAAGAAGATGCGATAAAGGCGCTTCATCTCGCGTTAGAAAGGAAATAGATTATGTCGAGTGTTTTTGGCCTCATCATTGCAGGAAAGCTGCCATGTAAAAAAGTTTATGAGGATGATCAGATTTTGGCGATTGAAGACATTCATCCCATAGCGCCGGTTCATATTCTCATCATGCCTAAAAAACCGATTCGGGATTTACAGAGTGTGGAAGCCGGTGATTTGCCTTTGATCCAACAGATCGTCGCGGTTGCTCAAAAACTGGCTGTTCAATTCGGGATTGAAGATGGATATCGTTTAACGACCAACAACGGCACCGGTGCGGGCCAGATCGTTTTTCATCTGCATTTTCATCTGATTGGCGGCAGCGTCCTGGGCAAGATCGGTTAAACCTGTCAAAAAATCTTATGATTATCCATATAGGAATCCTATGAGCGGGATGATCATGCGCCCTTTTTTTACTGTTTTTTCCATTGTTGCCGTTCCCTATTTATTGTTCGCCGCTCCCGGAATTACTGAAGATGAGGGGATTCGTCGAGTGCAGGCGCATTTACTGATCGAAGATAACGATTCGGCGCTTCAAGAAGCTCAGGAATTATATGATTCTTTTCCCGGCTCTCAGCCGGTTGGGGTAGCCTATATCGAGGCTCTGTCAGCGAATGGATTTGAGACGGCGGCTTTGAAAGTATGGAATTTGCTCTCATTGAAAGATCCGGGATTTATGGAAGATCGCCATTTAATGGAGGAACTCTCGTGGGGAGTCTTGCGCAAGGGAGTCGATTCGAATCAATACGGCATTCGGCTCTCCGCATTGATTGGCGCTTATTTGACGCGCGATGTGCGCGCGGTCAAGATTCTGGTTCGAATGATGCGCGACTCCAATGCGGTGATCCGCTCCGTCGCCGTTCAGATGGCCGCAGGGTTTGCTGATGCGCCCTTGAAAGATGAGATCGTTCGTCTGATGTCGGAAGAAAAAATCTGGTTTGTCCGGTTGGAGTTGATCAAGGCGGCCGGCGCTTTGCGGATGAAAGAGCTGACTCTGAAAATGAAGGAAATCTTATCGACTGAGAAGAATACGTTTGAAGAGCGTCAACTGGCCATTGAGGCGCTTGTAAAAATTTATGACCAAATTTCCGTTGAAGAAGTTCGAAATCTGGCAAAAAGCAGTCGCGCGGGAATACGTCAGCTCGCCTGTCAGCTCGTGACTCATTTTATTGTGAAAGATGCTCAAGATATCATTCTCCGGCTTGCCTCGGATTCGAATCCGGATGTCCGAGTCGCAGCCCTCAATACGATCGGGTTAGTCTATTTGAACAAACCGGTCATTGAGCCAATTAAAGAAATCGTCATCCGATCGTTAGATGATTTACATCCGGCCGTTTCAATTACGGCTGCTTGGGTTGCTTCTCTGATTGATCCTGCTTTGGGAGAGCCGGTTTTCTTGCGATGGATTGAGTCCGATCTGGCAGAAAATCGACGCCTTGCCGCAGGAGCTCTCGCGGCGACAGGAGGATGCTGTATCCCTCTGGCAATGCGCGTTCTCGAGATGAGCCATGATCCCTATGTGCAAGTGAATGTTTCTTTGGGATTAATTGGCCAGAGGATCGAAGTGAAACGATGCTGTGATATTATCTATGATTTTCTGATGAAAGAAAAACGAATGTGGATGTGGGATAATCGCGTCAATTCGCTTTTCCAGGTTTTGGCGCCAAGCCAAGTTCGTCATATCGATCAAATTCCCAATTATCCCGAGGCGATCGACCAGATGACCCGTTTGAATCTCGTTTCGCTCATGGCTTTGGTGGATGATCCGCGCGCACAAGATGCTATAAAGAGTTTTTTGCAAAAAAAGAGCTGGGGAATCACCGGCGTGGCGGCCGCCATGTTATTAAAAGAGGGTGATCGGGGATCTCTGGATGTGGTTCATAATCTTTTGGAAGATCCTGATCCAAATGTGCGTTTGCAGGCATGTCTGGTGTTGTCGATGCTCGGGCATGATGAAAATATGGTCTTTGATTTGCAAAAGGCATATGTTCAGGCCGATCATGAACGCAAGCTGCATATTCTCGAAGCCTTGAGCCATATCGGCAGCGGCGAATCGCTGCCATTTTTGATAGGAGTGTTAGAAGAACCCTTTCAAGTCCTTCGTGTAGCGGCGGCGGCTTGTATTATCCAATGTATCAACCGATGAAAAAAATTCAAGATGCTCAATTATATTTGCAAAAGATGAATGCCGATGGCTGGCTGATCTATGATTTTCACGGCAATAACGAATTGGGCCGCCATTTTTTAGAGATTCCATTGCACATGATCTCTACGAGGCGTTTTTTCTATTGGATTCCGGCTCACGGAGATCCCATTAAACTGGTTCATGCAATTGAACCGAATATCCTCGATTCATGCCCGGGAGAAAAGAGGCTGTTTTTATCCTGGCAATCGCTTCGCGATCAACTCAGAAATCTGTTAAAGGGCGCGAAACGAGTGGCGATGGAATATTCTCCCGACAATATGATTCCGTACGTATCGAGAGTGGATGCCGGAACGGTGGATTTAATCCGCTCGTTTGAAATTGAAGTGGTTAGCTCCGGTGGTTTTTTGCCTCATTTTACGGCAGTAATCAGCGATGAGCAGGGACAAAGCCACATACGGGCGGGTCGTATACTCGAGCGGATTGTGAGCGAAGCGTGGATCATGGTTGGCGATCATTTGAAAAGCGGAAAAACCATCACCGATTCAGCTGTGCAGCAAAAACTCATCAGCGATTTTACGAGAGAAAATCTCGTGTCCGATTCCCCGCCGATCGTAGCGGTGAATTCCCGCTGCGGCGATCCCCATTATGCCAATTCCTCAAAAAATTCGATTGCTATTCGTAAGGGCGACTTTTTGTTGATCGATATTTGGGCGAAAGAAAACAAGCCAAAATCGATTTACGGAGATATCACTCACGTTGCGGTTGCGGCGGAGCGTCCTACTGAGAAACAAAAAAAGATCTTCAATATTGTAAGAAGAGCGCAAATTGCTGCAACAGAATTAGTTGTGAATCGATTTGCCCAAAAAAAAGAGTTGTGCGGCTGGGAAGTGGACGAGTGTGCGCGTACAGTGATTCGCGAGGCGGGGTATGGAGAGTTTTTTATTCATCGGACGGGGCACAACATTGGAGAGAGCGTGCATGGCAGCGGCGCCAATATGGATAATCTGGAAATGCACGACGTGAGGCCTGTTTTGCTCTCTACCTGTTTCTCAATAGAGCCCGGAATATATCTACCTGGGGAATTCGGCGTGCGTCTGGAGTACGATCTCTATGTTCATCAAGACGGTCGTGTGGAGATTGTGGGCGGCGCACAAGATGAGATTGTCTCGATTTTATAATTTTTTGCTGAGATCG
>CAISYW010000055.1 GCA_903889795.1 uncultured Chlamydiae bacterium
ACAGCTCAGGCAATCTATACGTATGCGCTGAAGCCGTTGGGACTCTCTATCGCTCATCTTTCGCAATGGATGTGGCGCGCTGTGATCATTCCGCTCGTTAATGGCATCGTTCAAACAGTTAACTTAATCCATCAAGCCGCTATCAAAACAGCTCAGGCAATCTATACGTATGCGCTGAAGCCGTTGGGACTCTCTATCGCCCATCTTTCGCAATGGATGTGGCGTGCTGTAATCATCCCATTCGCAAACGGGATTGTTCAAACAATCGACTTAATCCATCAAGCCTCTGTTAAAACAGCTCAGGTAATCTATACGTATGTGCTGAAGCCGTTGGGACGCTCTATTGCCTATCTTTCAAAATGGACGTGGCGCATCGTCATGATTCCGCTCGCTAAGGGGATCGTTCAAACGGTAAGTTTGATCTGTCAAGCCGGGATCAAAACAGCTCAGGCGATCTATACCTATGTGTTGAAGCCGTTCGGATGCGCTTTGGGGAGTGCATCAGTTTGGGTTTGGAATGCGATGATCATACCGATTTGCAATGGCTTGCTTCAGGCGTGTGTGTCGATGAAATCATCAATGGTCCGTCTGGCTCAGGCGATCAACAATTATGTGATCATTCCAACGAGTGAATGGGGTGCATCGGCATTTCGAGCCGCATGCAATGGTTCTTCTCGATTGATCCAAGCCGTTGGCGAAGCCGGTTGCTCTGTTGCGAGCGCTGTCAGAGAAGCTTTCAGGTGGATTGCCGAACTTTTCAATTTTGCGCCGCCTGAAGTGGTTGCATAAGTTTTCAGACTATTTAATACACAGTTAACTTCCCGTGGAATGATAGTGCCTTGATCCGAGATGCCATAGCTGGCATGCGAGGTAAAGGAAGATGAGGCCGGAAAGAGGTGCGATAGCGGCCGCAAATAACGGAATCGATTCGTGATGAAGAAGAATAGCGATGGGATAGTAGGCAACACAGGCCAGTGGGATCAGAAATGTAAAAATGAGTCGGAATGGTCGATCATAGAAGCTCATCGGATACTGTCCGGTTTGAAGACCTCCATATGTCGTGATGTTCATGATTTCTAATGATTCAAGCGTCCAAAAAGAAATCGCTGCCTGGATCACCAGTAGCCCGTAAAAAAAGCTTGCAGTACCTATGATAGAAAGAATGATCACCAGACTATGAATCGAAAATAGGGTAAAGGAAAAGTGGGATAAACTCACGGCTAGAACAATCCCTCCCTGAACAGAGCGGCTTAGCCGCATGAGTTGTATATCGTGAACAGCGACCTGAATGAGCGGGTTGATTGGCTGGAGCAGCACCCGATCAAAATCTCCTTGAATCAGCATTTGGCTAAAACGCTCGAATCCGCGCGCAAATGACTCGGCTAAACCAAAGCCTATATGGACAATACCATAGATCAGTCCTACTTCATAAAACGTCCATCCTTTGACAATATGAAAACGGTCAAACAAGACTCCTATTGCTAAAATGTAGACAGAGGTGCTCAAAAAATGCGCGAGGCAAAGCGTGATAAATGAGGCGCTGTATTGCATTTGCGAGCGGATTGAAACCGAAATGAGTTTCCAAAAGAGCATTTTATCCTCCCTGGATTACAAAACGGCGGGTGGCTCTCTTCATTAGCCACTGCCCAAATAGAACAAGACCGACGATCCAGGCTAATTGGAAGCCAATATATATCCATACATCGGCCTCGGGAATGATTCCCGTATAAATTCTGCAGGGAATATCCAGGATCCCTCGAAAAGGTTGGATATTTAAAAAAGGCTGCATCCATTGGGGAAAGAGAGGGAGAGGAATGGTCATTCCGGAAAGAAGAAGACTGAAATGGGGTAATAGCCGCTGAATTCCTTCTCCTGAAATCGTCCAAAATAGAGAAATGATCACAAGAGTGGTGATTGCCGAAGAGAGGAAAAAGGAAAAAATGACCGACAGACAAAATAGGACTCCCGCGTTCCATGAAATAGGAGGCTGCAATTCGAAGAACCATCCGGCAAACAAGAAAATCGGAAGGCAGCGCGTGATTGTGGGAACGAGCCGCATGGCCAGGGATCGAACGAACCAAAGAGTGTATAGATTCAATGGACGAATCAGTTCGTAGACGACATTGCCATTTTTAACTTGCGATTCGAGTTCTTTATCGATCGTCCAGGGCAGAAGTTGGAGCAGCGCTTGTGACAGCCAGATGAAAGTGATTGATTGGGATAACGAAATGGGATGGGAGGCAGATGTGGAAGAAAAAAAAGCGCGAAAAATCATCGTCATGAGAATGCCCCAAAAAAGCTGATTCATTATCGCAGCCAGGGCAGCCGCCCGATATTGGAATAGAGCCTTCATGCGTATTTTTAAAATGGCCAGATAACCGTTCATTGATGGCAATTTCCATATAGTCTGGCGATTAGTTCTTCAATCGGTGGATTTTCCACGAATAGATCGGTCACAGCGTGTTTGGCTGTGATTCGGGCAATTAGTTCGGGAGCGGAAATGATCGTGGGATTGAAATGGAGCCAGACGCGATGTCCCTCTTGTTTGATTAACTCGGCTCCATTTTCTGCGATCGTATCGTGTTCTTGAAGCAAATCGACGACGAGCCTTCTCTCGGGTAAGATCTTTTTTCGCAAGTTTTCCAGAGCTCCGTCGAAATGGATCTTGCCCTCGTTTAATACGATCACTCTCTTGCAAAGCGCTTCGATG
>CAISYW010000056.1 GCA_903889795.1 uncultured Chlamydiae bacterium
CGACCACCTCTCCTTTGCGAACCGTAAAGCTCAAGTCGCGAATCACCCAGTCGTGATTATATTTAAATGAGACATGATCAAATTCAATAGCTGAGGAAAATTGTTCAATCTGAATCGCTCCGTCGCGATCCTGAATCAGCGGTTTGAGATCGAGCACTTCGAACATGCGCTCGGCAGCCACCACGCCTTTTTGGACATTCGCATTTTCTTCGGCGAACTTCTTCACCGGTTCATAAAATAGATGCAGCAGACCGCAAAACATCAGCAATTGACCAATGGTCATATGCAATGTGTAAAGGCCAAAAAGCACGACAATCGAGAGGCAGGCTGTGGCAATTAAATGAAGGACAGGACGAGTTAAAAGACTATATTTGGCGCTCTTGCTCTCCAGAAGCGCCATTTGATCATTTTGCTCTTTGTATTTTCTGAGAGAAAACGCCTCCATGGCGAAAATCTTGACAGTCTGAATACCGGCGAGAAAGTCAAGGAGAACGGAAGAAAACCTCTCCTGATTTTTCTGCAGCTGGCGTGTGATCCGTTTGACTCTGCGGGTTAAAAGGACGGCCGGCAAAATAATGAGGGGCAATCCAAGAAAAATCACCATGGACAATTGCCACGACAATTTAAAGCAGATAAACAATGTCGTAACGAGTGTAAAGGGCGTTTGCAAATAGTTGGTGAGCATCGAATTGATTGACATCGCAATCTGTCCGGCATCGCCTACAGCGCGGGAACTAAGGCTTCCGAGGTTATGCTCTTGATAAAAACTCATCGGAAGAGATTGGATATGTTCAAAAAACTGTTGGCGCAAATCCCGCGTGATTCGAATGGACAGCAGTTGAGTGGCATATCGAGAAACAAAAAGAGTCATCGCCTTAAAAAGCGCAACGGCAACCAGGATCTCAATGATCATGGCAAAATTTTCTTCAATATCAAAATGAGAGGCAATGCGATGCATGGCCCAGCTCAATGGATTAGCGCCTTTTTTTTGCGCCATATAAACAGCGGCGTCTTGCTTGGTAATCGCCCCGTCATGATTGCGATCGATCAACTCCCAATGCTGAACGACTTCGCCAAACCGAATTTTTTTAGCTTGGCCGCGATCGTCGGGACTGAACAGTGAAAAAAAATCAGCTCCCGTATTGGCCATGAGGCCTACGGAAAACATCTCGCATTGATTGGCCAAAGTCAAAAGAAGAAGAGTCACCAAAGTGATAATAGCAAGCGCCAGATGGCGGGAATTGCGTAGAGCAGCTTGAATGAGCAATCTCATGAGATAGACCGCGGGGGGGTTAAAAGCTCAAGCCCGGGATCGCCCAAGCTCATTGCGATACAAATTTGCCCATTTTGCGGAATTTTTGGTAGCGATTTTCGATGAGCCTTTGTCTGGGGATGTCATATAACAGCTCCCATTGCTCGCAAATGAAGGCTTTGACTGAGGCATAAACTTCCTTTGGATCGTGATGAGCGCCGCCTTGCGGCTCCGGAATAATCGCATCGATAATTTCCAGCTTCATCAAATCCTCGGCATGCATTTTCAATGCGGCCGCAGCTATTGCATTTTTACCGGCGTCTTTCCACAAAATAGAAGAGCACCCCTCCGGTGAAATCACAGAATAATAGGAATGTTCCAGCATAGCGATCGTATCGCCGACGCCAATGCCGAGCGCGCCGCCCGAGCAGCCCTCTCCGATTAAAACGACGATAATCGGAATCGGCAGACGAGCCATCGACCACAAGTTGTTTGCAATCGACCACCCCTGGCCTCTCTCTTCCGCTGTCAAGCCCGGATAAGCGCCCGGCGTATCAATAAGAGAGACAACAGGTATATTAAATTTCGCAGCCAATTTCATGCAGCGAAGCGCCTTTCGATAGCCTTCAGGATGAGGCATCCCAAAGTTGCGCAAAAGACGGCTCTCCGTATCTTTCCCCTTCTCTTGGCCAATGATCATGAATTTTCGAGAGCCGATTTTCGCCAAACCGGCAATAATCGCATGGTCGTCTTGAAAGGTTCGATCTCCGGCCAGCTCAACGAAGTCTTCTGTCATATTTTGGATATAATCGACCGTATGGGGCCGCTGGGGGTGGCGGCAAATGGCAACTCGGTCCCACGGTTTTAGCTGTGAATAGACATTATTTTTCAACAGCTCCAGTTTACGTTCCATTTTCTGCAGCTCTTCTTGGCTCCAGAGCGAATTATTCTTGTTCTGCTCCTTCAGTTTGCCCATCGTCTGTTCAAGATCGAAGATCTGCTTTTCGTGAGCCAATACGGTCATGGATTGCACCCACTCTCGATCCCCGGGAGCTTTGCATCATGAAAATCTTTCACCAGTTCAATTTGAGTCGGCTTGCTGACGATAATGGCAAATAATTCTTCAATATCTTCAGAAAAGAGCCGAATGCACCCATCGCTATCATATTGACCGATTTTACTACGATCCTCGACTAACTGTCCTGTAGCCGAATCGACCGCCCAAGGTGCCCCGTGAAGGCCAAAGCCCTTTGCATTTTCGCTGCATCCCTCCACTTCCTTATCGAAAGGAATCCAGCGAGTACCAAACACATGAATCATTTCAGCTTTGCGCTCATGAAAAAACCCCATCGTGCCCGGTTTATAAATAGCAATCTTGTTTCCAAGAATGAATTTGCCTGTAGGCGTCAGATACCCGGAAGCATGCTTTGAATCAATGCGGCCCAACCCAACTCGATAAGTCTTCAACAAAACGCGTTCATTTGAATCTAAATCGCAGTAATAAAACCACATCCGACATTTCGACAGATCAATCAACAAATGAAACTGAATATTCTGGTCTCTTTTGAAAACATTGAAGCGATCACCGGGAGATACTTTTTGCGTAAAATAGTCAATTTTTCGATTCAGACTGCGCGCGATGAAATGACGCGAGGTAGCATATTGCGTAGCGTAATCGGATATCCAGGCCGGGCGATCCTTCAACCAGGGAACTCGGCTCGTATAAGAAATCGTTTCAACGATCGGGAGTTTAGAAGAATCGAGCGCAAAGAGCTGCCAAATCCGATCCACATTCGGAATCTCATCGCTTACATCCAATTTATTTCTAACCGGTTCAGCCAACGTGCTAGAAACAATGCCATTCGAGCGATTGGGTTCCAAAGCAATCGTCTGAATGCTTTCTTCCGCCCTTGCGCGAGCCGCCGTTTTCTTCTTGATAAAAGCGACGCCGCCAATCAAGCCAAAGATAACCAACGCGCTAATCAGTAGATTTCTGGGCAATGCCACCGTATCCCCCCAGTAAAATTTTTTCCGCTAACAGATCATCTCATTATCTCTAGATGAAGACTATTTAGCAAGGCGGAACGAATAGATTAAATTAATAGAAATGTCTCAAAATCATACAAAATAATAAAATTGAAGTGATTGAATAAAAAGACTGGCCTTTGCAAGCAATGCGGCTTGAGTTGCTGTCTTTTTTACTGGAGTTTGGACTAATTTCGCGCCGAAGCGGCGTAAAATCAATTCAAATCTTGGCTTGCTCTCCATAGCGGCTTCCGCCAAAAACCCAAGTTGATCGAATTATCTGGGGGTTTGAGAAAACACCCACAAACCAAGGAAAACCTTCGGCCAGTTTTGATTCATCGGCGGTGACTGAAAATAATGAAACAAGGATCCCACGAGACGTGAGGTAGGATAAAATAAAGTTTTTTTTGTTCCTGCCGCCGCCTCGGCGATCCTGTCAGCGAAGCAAATCCTGTTCTCTTGTTTTAACCTAAAAATTTTTCAATGTTAAATTATTTTATTCACTAATAATATTTTTTAACTATACCGAACCATCCAGACTCATTTTCGACTCATGAGAAAACAAAAACGCAATAACGCGTTTTGTCAGATCGGCTTTACTAATACTATTTTTTTTCATAAATGTCTGAATTTCACCGGTAGGCGGATCGTAAGCGAACGCCAGCGGTAGATATTTTAAAAGCATGGGTAAATCGTTCGAGCGAGCTGAGCGTCGTAAAAAATAGTTTTCCAGACTCGCAATCGGATGAAAAAATTTCATAGGAAACGCTACAGCTAAAAGATCGTCCATAAACGAATCCTTAGTCGTTCCGGCGACAAACTTTGCCACTTCCTCTGGTTTGGGATCGCGAACAAACGTGATGAAATCCGGATTTGTTAAGAGCCGGCCAACCTCACGGTTCAGTCCGATCGAGATAAAGAAAATGGTTATTTTTTCCCTCCAGGTCAATGTTTTGTCAAGACAGCCTTCTATACAGCCCGGGATATCTTCGCCGGACATACACTGTTCAAAAAAGCAATTGAGAGTCTCCCTGCTATATCCCGCTTCTTTTTGCAAAACCGCGAATAAACTTTGTACCTCAGAATCCCTAACGGAGATGGGTAGGCCGGCACTGCATTTGACAAGCAGCTTGGTAACCATGTATTCGATATATTCGGGATACACTTCCCTCTCAACAGAATGATTGGGATCAAAATGCGGAATGCTGACTGGGTTTGTTACACGAGTAATCAAGGCTCCCTGCGCAACCAGTGACAACATCGAAGCCGGAGTGGACGATCGCGGTGGTATTTTAAAAATCGGATCTTGAGAAATTTTGTTCCAGATGCCGCTTGTTTCCAAACTCCTCACGATGCGCCGAACCGCGCTGGCTCGAAGGACTGAATCTTGAACGTCGATCCCGCTCAGCTTTTGTTTAATGATATGATAAACGTCGGGATATTTTTGAATAATACGTCCCAACTGGGAAAATTCCATAACAAACTGGCTGCAGAAATATTTCTTTTTTTGTTTCAGTCCATATTTGTAATCGATGAAACCCTCGATGAGTTCTCTTTTATCATCTTCAGAAAATTGACCGGGCCGAAAAACAGCCATAGACGCGCCCATCACATCATATTGATTTTCTCCTGACACTGGCGAGATAGGCGCAATTTGCCTGGCAACGCCTCGAATCACCTGGTTTAATCCATTCGCAGGCCTTTCAGATACCATCTCGTTCGGCGAAACAAAAAGAAGGGATTCTCCTTCTTTCATCGCTTTCAGATCGTAAGAATTCGTAGAAACGGCCGCTCCATATGCTGGAATTTCCGAGACATCAAACACGCTTCCAACCACCTTTTCAAGAATTCCGACATGAGTCACGTTTTTGACTAATTCCCACGTTGCACCAAACATTTTCTGTCCATTGCTAATGATAAAATGAGTAATCTTGCTAGGGTAATGGCTGAAAAAACACCATGAACCCGGAACAATCCCGCCCAAATGAGTCTGATCCTTAACAATAGGAGCCGCCGCACCATTGCCTACTCTTGTTGCATTCCTACAATGGACTTTTTCTTCTTTGTGTTCTGATCGATTCGAAGGATCGAATTTAGCCGGACACACTTGCACTGCTTCGAATAAACGGGCCTCGCATATGATCTGCGGATCCGACAAAGCCAATGCTGAACCCAAAGAGGAATCAGATGTTTGGCTCAAAGCGGGAACCGCTCCCACAGCGCTTTGAAAGTAAAGAGCGCGTGCCAGCCAGCCGCAAAACCCAGTGCTCTTGGAACATTCCGGAAAGAGGGGCGCTGCTGATGGAGTGAAACTTGTTGTAAAACGCTTCAATATAGCGCGAACCAGCCTTTCTTTTCCGCTCAAAAGCTTTTCTTGCTGTTCGTGAATGATGAAATTTTTTGAAATTTTATTGATTCGATCGACAACGGATTGCAACAATTGCCCGTCGATCATGTTACCGTTTTCAAGAAGAGAGGAAAGAGTTTCTATTTGCGAACAGAGTTGATCGAGCTTATTCTGCCATTTCTGAGTGCCGCCGCTACGCTTCTGTCGAAAAATTTTGTATTCTTCGCAATTAGTAATTGCCGTTGCTAATAATGTTGCTTGAGTTATAGACATTTAATTATCCATTTTTTAATAAGTGCATATAATTATTATAATCTACATAAATAATTTAATCAATTGATAAAAATTTTTTGTAGGCGTCATTTTAAAATGTCACCTTTCCGTTAAATAGAAATGTCACCTATGGCATCACAAAGTATTGATGCTAAAAGAGGTGGCACAATGGAAAGGCGTATTTCTATGAGTATTAAAGAATTAAGTCGATTAGAAGAAATTAAGAAAGTTCACGAAAAAAGACAATCGATTATACAAACCGCTAATAATCTAGGTATTAGCAAAAGACAGGTCTATCGCATTTCAAAAGCATACAAAATTGAGGGTGTGCAAGGTCTAATTTCAAAGAAAGTGGGTACTCTTGGCAACCATCGATTGCCACAAGAAGTAAAAGATAACGCTCTTAGTTTGATTATCGAACATTATGGGGATTTTGGGCCTACATTGGCTCATGAATATCTCGTAGAAAAGCATTTGTTGGATTTATCAATAGGATCTGTTCGCAACATAATGATTTATAACGAGATATGGCTTTCTAAGAGAAAACGCAAGCAACGGGTGTTTCAATTAAGGCCAAGAAGACCTCGAGAAGGAGAATTGATCCAATTAGACGGTTCTCCTCATCTGTGGTTTGAGAAACGGGGACCATATTGTAATCTACTCTCCTCCGTTATGGTTTGTCTTTATTTTCTGCGGATGCCTCTCCTTGAACGATTTTTACGGCGTCTTCATAGGGCTCTTCAAAAAGATCGACGAGCCTTTCGACAATTATTTCCCGCGGGGGAAATTCAATGATATTATCTGGATCTCTGCAGTCTGCTCCCGGATCGGTCATCTCTTTGCGCATTTCTGCGCGATCGTAAAATATTTTATTTTTAGCCAAATAAACAAAAGCTACCGACCCATCATGAGGGAATTCATCTGAAGGGCCAAAAGAAATAGACATTCTAACTCTATTAAAATTAAATGGATATTCTCTTAAATATGGCCGGATCTTTTCATGCGCATTGATTTTATTCAAAAGTTTTTGAATGCCGCAGACTTCCATTTTTCTCGTCTCCTCTATTGTTGCCGTGCGACAGGCAGAAAAAAGAACCTCTATCTCTTCAACATCGTGCGGCATTCGACCACCGCTTCCGATGCAATAGAGGTCATATTCATTTTCCATTTCTTTGGCGAATGATTTTGTTATTTCATTAACAAATTTTAAATATTCACTGGATTTATTTTCTTTTGCATTCAAAGGAATCCCCGTCATTGTAATTACTAGGTAGATTATTATTTTAGCGAGTTTGTACATTTGTGCTCCTGCCATAAAATCCAATTTCTGATTGTAAGTAACGTATCTGACCTTCCCAAGCCTTTTGATATGTCGGCTTTAGAAATCCATGGTCAATGTAGATCCATGAGTGACAAGATATACCTAGTCGAGCGACCTTCTCTGCTATGGTTTGTCTTTATTTTCTGCGGATGCCGCTCCTTGAACGATTTTTACGGCGTCTTCGTACGGTTCATCAAAAAGTGGGACGAGCCTTTCGACAATTATTTCCCGCGGAGGAAATTCAATGATATTATCTGGATCTCTGCAGTCTGCTCCCGGATCGGTCATCTCTTTGCACATTTTTGCTGCTCTATAAATAATTCTATTTTTAGCCAAATAAACAAGAGCTACTGAGCCATCATGAGGACGTTCATCGTTCTCAGTGCGAAATGAAATCGATATATCAACTCTGTCAGCCTTAAATGGATATTCTCTTAAATATGGTCTAATCTTTTCATGCGCATTGATTTTATTTAAAAGCTTTTGAATGCCACAGAGTTCCATTATTCTCGTTTCTTCGATTGTTGCCTTGCGATGAGCAACAAAAAGCACCTCCATCTCTTCAACATCGTGCGGCATTTGACCACCGCTTCCGATGCAATAGAGGTCATATTCATTTTCCATTTCTTTAGCGAATGATTTTGTAATTTCATTAACAAATTTTAAATATTCGCTTGATTTATTTTCTTTTGCATTCAAAGAAATCCCCGTCATTGTAATTACAAGGTAAATTATTATTTTAACGAGTTTGGGCATTTGCGCTCCTGCCATAAAATCCTATTTTTGATTGTAAAGCATCAATCTTGTCAACCCAAGCCTTTTGATATGTCGGCTTTAGAAATCCATGGTCGGCAATCCAAAGAGTTCGATCCGATCGGCTCGATTTACATTCCAATACACGGATATCGTAATCTGAATTATCCATGAACGACTTAGCATATCCAAAGGGTCCAAATCCTGTCACATAGTCCTTTTCTGAATAGACGTTGACCACGGAGGCGCCCTGATTTTTGCGAAGAGGTTCGGCAGGGCCGACGGCAAAAATATGCAGGGCGTTGCGAAGAGTTTCCTGCTGCCCGTCTGTCATGCCCTCGATGGCCCGTTTGACGATAACGCCGTTTTCACTATGGCAAATGGAGAGCCAGAAAGCGTCCGGATTGATTTTATGCAATTGATCGGACGCCCAAACCATGAACTGACGCGCTTTACAAACAATCGGAGTATCGGTCCCCTGTCTCTCCAGTTTTGTGCGGTGGATGTCCAGCACCCTGCCTTCTGTAGGATTGTACAGGCTGAGCATGAAGGAACCGGCAACCGTTTTCGCTACGACTTCATTCGCCTGGTAAAACTCCCCGAGATTTGTATCGATCCCATTTCCGTATGATGTCAGGACGATCGATCTTCCATCAGATGGAACGAGTTCGTGAAGATGGTTGGCGAGATTGATCCGTCCACTCTCCAGCTCCTCCGGCGTAAACTGCAGCTTATGCCACTGATTATAGAAGGCATAAAAATCAACCGTTACGCCGTTAATCTCTCCCCTGCAGAGGAGGCCCTTTTTGTCCGGCAAATTTGCATACTGTTGAACCGGAATACAGACCATGACGTTGGGGCCGTTGTCGAATCCATCGAACCCGAACGAAAGAAGCCCGAAGAGATCCAAACGGTTGAGTGGGCTGTTGCGGACATAGGCATAGAGATTAGGTCCATCGGCAAAACCGGAGGGATCAGGCGTGAGCCATCTCTTCAATGACGGATCGTAAAAACGAAGGCCGAAGAAAACAAACCCCTCTTCACTGCGTTTGGAACAAAAGCGCCAAGGATTCAGAGAAGAAGCGGAGAGCTGCCGCGTTCCAAATGCGTCGATATCATATTGTTCGGCGATCCGGCCGTCACTGGCGAGCAGCGCGATGATATTGCCGCGGAAATCATGCAACGGCGCATAGATGACGTCTGCGATCTCAATGGCGATTGCGCCGCCGACATCTCCTTTGACGCCTAATCCAAGGGCCTTGAATTCGAGGAGACGCCCCTCTTCATCGTATGTCCCGATTTCGCAGTCCTGATCGTAGAGATAAAAAATCTTTTTCTGTTTTTGCCAGCAGTCTCCCTCGCGTACATCGATCTCTTTCGCCAGCAATCTGGAAAGAGGATCGTAGGAGTAGCGCACTTTTTTTATTTTGCCGTAAGCGATCTCGGTCAGGCGATTCAATGCATCATAGAAATAATCGACAATCTCATCGGATCGAATGCGTTTTTCAGGATTGCCGTTTGCGTCATAGATCAGCTCGCAGTCGGCGGCTCTCATGATCTGGTTCAGGTCATTGGTCGTGCAATCAGACGGATTGCCCATGGAATCGAACAAACAGGTCTGATTGCCCTCTTTTGTGAGCTGATTGAGGGCGTCGTAAGCACAAATTTTCTCACCAAAAAGAGAGTTTTGCGTTTTTTCCACCAGTCCCGATAGGCCATAAGAGACGGAGTGTTCAAGCCAGGGAGATGACTGGCGCAATGGACGCTCTATCTGATCGCGGGCGGTTTGAACCGATCCCACGTTGAAAATCAACTGCTCCCGAGCAACATGCCCATTAGGATCGAACGCGAGGTATTGATGCTCATATACGATCCGGCCATTGGCCGTTTTTCGCTGAACGGCGCTCATATGCGATCCGCTGAAAGAATAATCGATTCTGGATGCGTCCGGCAAAGTAAATGCCGTGCAACGTCCCTGGGAATCGTAGTTCCAGTTCAAGACAAAGCCCTGGGGATTCGTTTCCCGAACAATTTGACCGAAGCCATTATATGTGCGCTGCAGCGTCACTCCCTGAACGAGATCGATGATTTGAATGGGATCGGGACCTTGAGCGTAAATATATTGAAGATGAACCGTTCCATCGGAGCTTTGCAGTTCGGTAAGCCGGTTTATGCCATCATAAGAGTAGTGCAATTGAGTCTTGTCCGGCAGCGTTTTGCACGCAATGCGGCCTCTTGTATCATATTCGCAAGTCGTTCGTTTTTGTCCCGCTTCGATCTCTTCAACAACGCGGCCCATGGCGTCATAGTTCCAGGCAACGACGACGTCCCTGAGCGGCCTACCCCCTTGGTAAATGGTAGAAATCCGCCGGGATTGATTGCCTGAAAGATCGTAGAAAAATGTCTCGCGGGAAACTGTTTGGCCGTTGGGGGCTTTTTTTTCAATGACGGCCAGGCGGCCCCCCGCATCTTGCGTTTCGATTGAAGCATTTCCGATCGGATCGACCACTGTTTTTTGCAACACTTTTTGACCGAGCTCGTTTTTGAAATTCTCGTCTTGGATGAACTGGGTAGCAGCGCCATTGGGATCCGTGTGTCGATCCAGTTTTCCATTACGGTAATGAAAAAGATCGATCGCCTCGCCGCAAGAGGTCGTGCGAACGGCTTTTTCTTTGCGATTTTCCATGTCGTAGAAAAATTGCATCCGGTTTTCAATCCGGCCCAGGGAGTCTTCCTCCCATTGCTGCTCAACGAGGCCGGCAGAATTTCGTTTTTGTATGAGGGCACAAACGCCATTATCCGTTTTTTCTAAAAAGTTGAGAGCATTGTATGAATAAACGGTCGTTCGCTCGTCGGCCGATTCTGCGATTTTACGGCCGGATCCATCGTAGGTGAACGATGTTTTCAGGCCGCGGGAATCGGTATGGGAAGAGAGTTGAAAGGCGTCGTAGACCCAGCTTTCCTCACTCAGGATCTTTTGATCGGCCGAGTAAATGATCGTGGCCGTCATGCGCTGAAAGAGATCATAGCGATAATGGATTTCGGTACCCTCTGACAGAACCGTCCGGTTTAACGTTCCATTTTTGTTATAGACGTGGCGGATTTTTGTGCCGTCGGGATGAATAATGAGAGTCGGCTTTCGGAGGAGATTGTAGAACGTTTGCGTCGTCTCCCCTTGAGGCATCTTTGCCGTCGTTAAATTGCCATGCATGTCATATGCAAATTCGGCAAGCGGTTCGCTAATCCGGTTTTGAACGTCCGTGATTGCGGGGAGCCGCGTTGTCAGGCGATTGCCAAAACAGTCATAGGAATGTTGAATCAGATTGCCTTTCGAATCGGTTTGCCGAAGGACTCGCCCTTTGGCATCGTATGCAGAGGTCGTCGTCGTTTCACTTTCCAGATCACGGCAGGAGATCTGCCTCCCCGCGTTGTCGTACGTATAGATTTTTTTTGGAGCGCCGACTTCTTTGACTTCTTCCAGATTGCCTAAACTGTTGTAGCGATAGATGTTTTCCTGTCCCAGCGGCGTCGTTTTTCGCCGTATGTGCCCCAATGCATCATATTCCGTGTAAATCGTATAGCGATACGCATCGACTGCATCGAAAACGGATTCTTCGCTCACTCGTTGATTGACGTAGGCAATTTTCGTGCGCTTGAGCAACTTTTGCGTTTGCGAGACCGGATCCCAGAATAATTCTGTGGCCATTTCAGGCAGACCGGAGCGGGGGTTTAACTGATAGTGTTTTTCAATACGCTGTGTAACTTGGCTCAGATCATTTAAAGAGGACGAAGTTCCGTTATCAACGATCTCAGCGACGAGAAGATTGTCTTCGTCATAAAGGCGAAACTCCCTGATCAGGATATGGCCTTCATGATCTTTGGTCAGTTTCGTTTCGAGAAGATCGGTCCCCAGTTTGTAAAAGTATTCATACGTCGGTCCTTCCTCCTCGCTTTCGCTGTGGATGAGATTGGTTGTTTCCCAATAGGAATATGTTTTTTTATAGCTTTCCGCGCCTGTTGGCTGTCCCTGATCGTTAATTTGGAGAGGAGACAAACGATCGTCCGACAAATTACCCCACAAAACCTCTTCGACGACGTTTCCTCCGGCATATATGAAGGTCTTGGCAAATATGGGCTGATTGTTGGCATCAAACATCGCCTTGCAGCGAAGATTGGATCCATCCCAGAAAAACTTCTGAGAAGAGCGAAGTTTGTCCTTTTCATCGAAATACTCGACAGAGTGCAGCCGCTCGGAATTATGGTGGTAGCGAATCAAAAGTCCTTCGGCATCCCTGACGTCGGTCCGGTCCGGATAATAGGTAAAAGAGGCGACTGCAACCATTTCGCCATTTGATCCCACAGGCTCAAGGATTGATTTCACCTTGTCGATCTGAGGTTCTTTTTGCTCAGGTTTTTCAGCCCATTTTCGCTCTTGAGAGCGATTCGCAGGGCAATAGTAATGGACATCAAACTGCCTCTGTCCGCCCAAATCGAAAGCGGCCATCCGTGAGCCAATGCCTTTGCGAGCGGGAGTAAAATGAGCGTATTCCCCAGGCCGGCAATTGCTTTGCACTTCGCTCAAGTATTCGCGATCTTCATGACAGACCGTTTGATAATCCAATTGCTGTGCATCCGACGTATTGAACCGAAGACGGGAGGTTTTCTGTTTTTCGGCAACAAAACGGCTGATATCGATTGATGCGTAGACTTTTAATCCGGAAGGATTTTTTGATACAATCCGGTTCAGATTCAATTTTTTGTCGTAGGAATATTGGAGCTGATGTCTATCGGGAAAAATTTCCGTTTCCAGTCGATAAAAAAAACTTTCGTTGTTGAGCCTTTGAGAAGACCAGGGCGGATCGTCGCGATAGATTTTGCTTCCTCCGTTGGGCAAAAAGAGAATTGCTTCTCCCTTCATAATGTTGATCTGCAGCAAATTATTCTGCGGATTTGTCCGCGCGCTTAAACAGCCAAAGGATTGGCTGATCGAGCGATCAGGTTTAAGAAAAAGCACACTCGAGCCATCCTGTTTGTGGCTATAGGAATACACGATCATACTACCATTCGGCTCTGCGAGGTACGCCTTGAACTGTGTTTTGTCGTACGCCGCCTCAATCAGAAGATGGGTATGGGGCAACAGATTCCAGCCCCCTTGCAACAGCTGACCTCTCCGGAGCAGTTTTGAATCTGAATGCTCGTGATGCTGGGATCTCTCCAAAGCGCCGGAGCTGGAATAGGTTCGCATGATCGAAATCGGCTTGGCTCCCTGAACGACGACATCTTGTAGCGATAAATTCAAATTGCCTGTGATTACACTGACGTTATGAAAAATCACGGGGTCTTCATTGTCTGAAAATAGCTGATCCCAATCCGCCCGAAGGAGAATGGGAAAAAGCGCCAGCAGTAGGAAAATGCGTTTCATCTGTTTGTTCCGGATAAAAAGGAAGGAATTATAGAGGCAATTGCAAAATTGGTAAAAGGGCGGAATTTTTCGGGTTTGTTTTTGTAAGGGCTATCGCATCAGAAACGAAAAGTAAATGCAGCCTGTTCCTGAGAGGGATTAAATTCAAAGGCAACGAGAAAAGTGGCATTCCAGAAACAACCGGAGCCGGCCAAAGGAATGATCTGCAATTTTAAAATTTTCGAACACTCGAGCTGTAAATGGTGATCAAAAATGATTTTTTGTCCATTTCCCTGGAAGCGCTGCAAACCCTTCGGATGAAGCAGGGAGCCATCTTCTAGAGTACATGTGGAAGCGCGGACATAAAACACCATCGCAAGCGGCGCTTTCGCAGATAGGTCAGACATTGAGCAAGATTTGATTCCCACAAAGCGAACATCGACACAAACCGTTTGGGCGTTGGCCATCGCATTCACAGAGAGCCAAATCTCTTTATCATGAAAACAACGACTCCACCCGCTCAAAGAGAGCTGCTCAGAGTTTGTTGCAATAACCGGTTGATGAGCCCCTATCTGCGCAAGGCCAAAACCACCGGATTCGCTTAAGGGAAATCCCTGGGGGCCCAACGCGGGAATTTCCACTTCACCGAACTTCAGCACCCCCAATCCGGTATTCCAACCACTGAGAGTGAATGCCGCATGGGTTGATGGCGTCGATAATCGGGCGATGCCCAAAAAGTCGTCCGTTCCGAAACTATTTTCGAGCGTCGCTTTTGGAATTAAATCATTCGTTTTATCAAATTCCATTTCGCGATAGAAGAGTGGATCAACATTATTTCCCCATCTCTCCACCCACTGTTTGGCGTCATTTGCCAGATTGATGAGTTGATCATTCTTCTCCAATAAGCCCAGCTCTTCCCAAAGCTGAGACAGCTCACGAGCGATGGGAATCGGCAATAATCGATAATTTTGATCAATTTCTTCCTTGTCTCCCATGGGGGCCTTCGACGAAAAAAGCTGAGCGCTGAGAGGCTCAACGGATTTTCCCAGAATACGGGAAAGGACAGCAAGGGCCGCCATCGATGGTTGATATCTTTTCGCACAGGGACAGCGCAAAGCCGCCTCAAATGCGTGAAGAAAATCGGAAGAGTTATTCGAATGCCGCGCCTGATTCAGCAGAGACCTACAAAAACGATAATGCTCGAGCGGACTCTCAATTGAGAGCCGCTCGAAATCTACAGAAGAAGCAATTGATTGAGTACGTTTCCCTCGGACAAGCAATTCCGGTAAAGCGGGAGAGGGATTCATAATCACTAGGCGTTAGGCTTTTTTAACATCAATCAATTTGCGCATTTTCTTACCGGGCGTAAATTTCACTGCTTTACGAGCCGGAATCAAAATGGGTACGGCTGCATTTTTCGGATTACGGCCGATTTTTTGCTTACGCTGAACCACTTCAAAAACACCAAAATCACGAAATTCCAGACGATCGCCATGCGAAAGAGTGTCGGTCATCGCATCGAGAAATGCTTGAATCACACTTCGTACATCATTCGGATGCATTCCGCGATTCTGAGAGATATTTTGTATAAGTTTCTTTTTTGTTACCGTTGACATCTCCTCGCTCCTTCTGTTCATCTTTTAACCTCATTTTCAATGTCGATTTTCAACAGCGTTTATTGACCGCCGTAGAACATGAACTCTTGGATTTCAAGAGCTTCACGAGTTCAACATACTGATTGGCAAATATTTTTCAAAACAGTTTATTTTGAAATATGCACCAAAAATCGTTTTTTTTTGCCTGCGCTCAGCAGCAAATATGCTTTGTCAATCAAGTCTCGAGCCGAAATCACAAATGTGGAATCGTCAATGCGCACATTATTGAGATAAGCGCCGCCATTTTTGATCAACCGTATTGCTTCCGACTTGCTAGAAACTAAATTGGCACGAACGAAAAGATCAACCAGTTTGGCGCCAATTACATCGTTTTGATTCATTTCCGCGTGAGGCATATCCTGCATAAACTCTTTAAACGACGCAGCGCTAAGCTGGGCTTCTGTTCCGGGAGCGATGCCCTCTGTTACTTTTAAAGCTTTTTCCAGCCCCTCTTCGCCATGGACAAAACGGGTCACTTCTTCGGCCAATCGCTTTTGCGCGCTATTGGGGGCGTAATCGCTTTTTTTCATCTGCTGTTCAATCGAGCGAATCTCTTCCATATCCAGAAAAGTCAGCATGCGAAGCAGTTTGATCACATCGGCATCGGAAACACGCACTAAATATTGATAGAATTGATAAGCGGAGAGCTTTTCTTCCGATAGCCAAATAGCGCCTTCTTCCGATTTACCAAATTTTTTCCCATCACTTTTGGTAAGAAGAGGAAATGTGATGCCATAGACTGTCGAACCGCCGATTTTACGATTGTATTCGGTGCCGGAAGTAATATTACCCCACTGATCGGATCCCCCCATCTGAATCGTCACTGTGTGATGCTGATTCAAATAAGCAAAATCGTAACCTTGTAAAATCTGATAACTGAACTCGGTAAAGCTGAGACCCTCTTCCGAATTAAGACGCTGCTTCACGGTTTCCTTGGCAAGCATCTGTCCCACGCGAAAGAGCTTCCCCACATCGCGTAAAAAGTCAATCAAAGAAAATTTGGCAAACCAATCATTATTGTTCAAAATAACCGGCTTAGATCCGCCGCCTCGGAAAATTTTTTCAAAGAAGCGCCGAATCGATTGGAGATTGGACTGAAGAGTTTGTTCATCGAGCAAGGGGCGCTCAAAGCTTTTGGGATCGCCAATCCGACCCGTGGCTCCGCCTAAAATCACATAAGGAGTATGGCCGCATCGACGAAACCACTCAAGAGCCATGATCCCGACCAAGTTGCCCAAATGAAGACTGTCTGCCGTCGGATCGAATCCGACATACGCATTTCTCGCACTGTTGACATGATCCACTAACTCTTGACTTGTCATCTGATCGATAAAGCCCCTTTCCTGGAGCAACTCAATCACATTTTTCATATGGAGCCCGATCATGATTTTGAGATCACAAAGCACATTTGTTTTGCAAGCATTCAGAGTATCTAACGTAACTATTTTCAGCAACCTAAACAATCGATGAACCGTGATTTCGATGAAAATCAGATCGGCAGAAAACAGGCTCTTAAATATCAGTCGTCAAAGCGAATCGCACCAATCACCCGCTGCATATCATCGCTGAGTTTTTTCGCGATGACTTTCACGCGTTGGCTAATTTTGGCGGCGTTTTGATTTTCGTCAAACAATGAGATGTTTTTATTTTTAAGATGAATGCGTAAATGAGCATGGCGAGCAATCCAGCGATGAATCTCTTCCGTTTTTTCCTGAAGAGCTTCCGCCGTGATCTTTTTTTCAAGATCCGACCAATGCCTCCGTAATTTCTCACGTGCTTTTTGAGTTTTTGAACTTTCCTGAGCCAGCCGTTTGGAAGTTTGTTGTATTGTCATAGTAACCTCACACCACTGACATATGTTAAAATCTTTTCATATAATTTTCCACTAGAATTCACGCACATTTTATCGTATGTTTGCATTATGACTATCGAAAACGCAAAAAAAGCGGCCGGGCGCGCAGCGGCCGATCTCATCAAAAATGATATGATCGTCGGGCTTGGCACAGGATCGACAGCCAACTATTTTATCGAAGCCCTATCTTTTCGCGTGAAGCAAGGTCTCTATCTCAAAGCCGTTGTTCCGAGCTCGAAAAGGTCGCACGATTTAGCCAAAAGCCTCGGTCTGCCGGCGCAAGACATCAATCAGGTTCCTTATATTGATATAACTGTAGATGGCGCCGATGAAATCGACCCTCTCAAAAGAATGATCAAAGGTGGAGGCGGGGCTCATGTTCGGGAAAAAATTCTGGCGGTGAACAGTCGCGAAATGGTCGTCATTATCGATGAAACCAAACTGGTATCAAAGGTAGGCGTCGGCAAACTTCCTGTCGAAATCCTTTTTTTCGGCTCTCCCGCAACGCGAAACGCCCTCGAAAAAAAGGGCTATTTCGGCAAATGGCGTTTAAATGAAGACGGCAGCTTCTTCATCACCGAAAACACAAACCTCACCTACGACGTCGTCTTTGATACGCCTCCGCTCTATCCGGAGCAAGTTCATGAAGAGATGATCCACATACCCGGCGTCATTGATACGGGTTTCTTTTTCGATATAGCCGGACGAGTTGTCGTCGGCTATTTCGACGGACATTTTGAAATTCAATAGACTTCTCGCGTAACCAAGGAGTCTAATAATTGATGTTAAAGCGGCGCTGGGCCAACTTTTGCAAAGCGAGTATCGCCTCTTCGGCGTCATCGCCGACAGCTTCAATGGAAATACGCGAGCCCTTTTCTGCGGCCAGCATCAGAATACCCAATAAAGACTTGGCGTTGACGACATAGTTGCGATAAGACAAATGGATTTGCGAATTAAATCCAGCGGCGCATTTTACGAGCTCCGTAGACGGGCGCGTGTGGAGTCCTTTATCATTCAGTACAACAAAATTACCTTTGATTCGACCCGGATTCTGCTTAAGACTCATTTTTATCTACCCCGCCCCCTGAAAGGGGGCTTGCATGTGGGATAGTTACTTTAAAGAGCGTTTTTCTGCAATTGTTTTTTAAATTCATTGAGAAGAGCTGCAAATCGTTTCATTGCCGCCCGAACCGTGGTTTTGTCGTGGAGATCAACTCCGGCGAGCCGTAAAAGGTCGAGCGGATAGCGAGTTCCTCCCGAAGAGAGGAATTGCAAATAACGATCGCGTGCATCCTTCGACTCGTTGACTTTTTCAAACAAAGCGAGTGCCGCGCTAAGGCCTGTAGCGTATTGATAGACATAAAAATCATAATAAAAATGAGGAATACGCGCCCATTCATACTCCAGCCCGCTGTCCAGCATCAACTCAGGACCGTAATAAGCGCGATTGAGCTTCAAATAAATATCCTTCAAAAGAGTGGGCGTCAAAGTCTCTCCCTGCTCAGCCAAAGCGTGAATTTGCAACTCAAATTCAGCAAAAAGCGCCTGACGGAAAATCGTGGTGCGAATGCCTTCGATCTCATAATTAATAAGATATGCGAGATCTTTGGGAGTTTTCACTTTTTCTTTCAACCCTTTGAGCAAAAGCTGTTCATTAAAAGTGGAAGCCACTTCCGCAACAAAAATAGGATAATCCGCATAAAGGTATGACTGATTTTTTCGGCTCAAATAGCTGTGCATGCTATGACCCGCTTCATGTGCAAGCGTTAACACATCATTTAGAGTGCCGTGATAATTCATGAGAATATAAGGCATGCTGTCATAACAGCCGCTGGAGTAGGCTCCGCTTCGCTTACGCTGATTCTCAAATGGATCGACCCAGCGATTTTCCAATAGACCCTTTTGCAGAGCTTGCTGATATGCGTCTCCGAGTAAAGAGACAGAATCGATCACCTGCTGACAGGCGTCGCTAAAATTCATCCGTGTCTGGGCTTCGGGAACCAAGGGAACATACAGATCATAAGGATGAAGTTCCTCGATTCCGAGCACTTCCTTACGAAGATGCATATATTCATGAAGCAGTCCCAGATTCTCGTGAATGACAGAAATGAGATTGTCATAGACGGTCGAATCGATGCTGTTGGGAAATAGAGCGGCTTCGCGGCAATCCTTAAACTTTCGAGCCCGGGCGGCAAAAAGATGGCTTTGGACCTGCCCTTGAATCAATTCGCACATCATATTGGCATGCGCTTCGTAGCCGCGGTGAAGATTAACAAAAGCGCTCTTACGAAGGTCGCGATCGGGATCGCGCATAAATAAAAGATAGGTGCCCGATGTCAAATCCCTTTTTTCTCCGGCGCTTGTCTCTGCAGGAGCAAATGTCATGTCGGCATTATTCAAAGCTCCAAATGTTTTATAGGGCGTTTCAAGAGCTTTCGAGCTCAGCGCAAGCAGCGATTCCATATCTCGAGAGAGAATGTGGGGGCGCATCCGGCCAAGTTTTTCTAAATAGAAACGATAACTTTGCAGCTTGGCGTCAGCCGCGAGATGTTTGAAATCTTTTTCGCTCATGGAAAGCAGCTCCGGATCGACCCAGGAATACTCAAGACGAAAATCATGTATGAGCGAGGAGATCAAACCAAAAATTTGCTTGAATTCATCATTACCAAGATCCTCATCCAGCCTCAGGTGAGCGTAAGTATAGAGTTTCGATAGCTTGCGATCCAAAGCCAGATAGGCATCAAAAAAAGCCGCCAATTCATTTGGGTCTTTTAGCCTGCCCTCAAAAATTTTTAAATTCGGCCACCGGGGCTGCGTTTCTCGGCCCTTGGCCAAGTCAAAATCTTTTTTCCAATCCGTCAAGACGGGATAAAGAGCCTCTACGTTCCATCGTTCATTTAAAGGAACTTCTTTACGCTCGGGAATCATATCAACACTCCTGGCATCTAAAACACTTAAATTTAACATTATCAGCGAAATAACCCAAATTCTTTTCATTGAGCCTCCATCAGTCATGCGTTAGCAATCCAACATAACAACTGCTAAATTTATTGCGCTAAATTGGCTTGTACGGTAAAGTAGATCAAAATAAACCGTTTCGATTTCAGCCAGTTGGCTGGATAAAAACAAGGAGAAAAAACAATGGCTCAGCAAACCGCCAAAAAAACCACTTTAAAACCCCTTGGAAATCGCGTCCTCGCCCAAAGATTGGAACAGGAAGAGAAGATGAAAGGGGGGATCATCCTTCCCGACACCGCAAAGAAAAAACAGGAACGCGCAAAAATCGTTGCGATCGGTACAGGAAAGCGCCTGGATGACGGAAAAATCCTAGCAATACCCGTCAAAGTCGGCGATGTCATCTTGATGGATAAATATTCCGGACAAGAAGTGACGGTCGACGATGAGGAATATGTAATCCTCAAAGCTGACGATATTATTGCCATCATTGAAGAATAAATTAATTTGATACAAGGAGTTATACCATGGCTGCAAAGAATATTAAGTTCAAAGAAGATGCCCGTCACAAGATTCTGATCGGCGTTCGCACACTCGCATCCGCTGTGAAAGTGACGCTGGGACCAAAAGGGCGTAATGTTGTCATCGACAAAAAATATGGCGCGCCCCAAATCACGAAAGACGGCGTAACGGTTGCAAAAGAAATCGAACTCGAAGACCGCCACGAAAATATGGGCGCACAGATGGTTAAAGAGGTCGCGAGCAAAACCGCCGATAAAGCCGGCGACGGAACGACGACCGCTACTGTTCTTGCCGAGGCTATTTATAGCGAAGGGCTGCGCAATGTCACAGCAGGCGCCAATCCCATGGAATTGAAAAGAGGGATCGACCTGGCTGTCAATACCGTGCTTGACGAACTGAAAAAACTCAGCAAACCCATTAAAGACAATAAAGAGATCACCCAGGTTGCCACTATTTCTGCCAATGGCGACACGGAGATCGGCGAAATCATTGCAAAAGCAATGGAGCGCGTCGGCAAAGACGGAACAATCACCGTCGAAGAAGCCAAAGGCTTCGAAACAACGCTCGAAGTCGTCGAAGGAATGAGCTTCGATCGCGGCTACACCTCCGCATATTTCGCAACCAACGCCGAAACGATGATCTGCGAATATGAAAATGCCTATATTTTGATCTATGAAAAAAAGATCTCCGGCATGAAAGAATTTTTGCCCATCCTGCAAACCGTCGCTGAGTCGGGAAAACCCCTTCTCATCATCGCTGAAGATATCGAAGGCGAAGCGCTGGCGACCCTCGTCGTCAACCGGCTGCGCGCCGGCCTGAAAGTCGTCGCTGTGAAAGCGCCCGGCTTCGGCGATCGCCGCAAAGCCATGCTCGAAGATATCGCGATTTTGACAGGCGGCCAATTCATTAGCGAAGAGCTCGGCATTAAACTCGAGAGCGCCACTCTCGACATGCTCGGCCGCGTCAAGAAGGTTCTTGTGAAAAAAGATGACACAACCCTGATCGACGGCGCCGGCGATAAAAAAGCGATCAAGGAGCGAGTGGCTCTCTTGAAGCGCCAGATCACGGAAAGCACTTCCGACTACGATAAAGAAAAATTGCAAGAGCGCTTGGCCAAATTGTCAGGCGGCGTCGGAGTGATCCGCGTTGGCGCTGCAACGGAAGTTGAAATGAAAGAGAAAAAAGCCCGTGTCGACGATGCGAAAGAAGCGACAAAAGCAGCCGTTGAAGAGGGTATTCTCCCTGGCGGCGGCACATCGTTAATCCGCTGTATGCCTGTTTTAGAAAAGTTCATTGCCAAGCTTACAGGCGACACAAAGATCGGCGCTGAGATCATTTACCGCTCTCTCGCCTATCCAATGCGCCAGATTGCGGCAAACGCAGGCAAAGAGGGTTCAATCGTCGTTCAGAAGGTCGCCTCCATGAGCACCTATGAAGGATATGACGCCCGTGAAGACGCCTATGTCAACATGATGGAAAAGGGAATCGTCGACCCAACCAAGGTCGTCCGCTGCGCATTGCAGTTTGCCGCATCTATCGCGGGATTGCTCCTCACAACAGAGGCGATCATCACTGATGAAGAGCAGGAAAAACCGGCTGCTGCTCCATCAGGCGCTGACATGGACTATTAAGACAGGCTCAAAAATTCTGTCTAACCGAGGGGCCGGGATTTTCCTGGCCCTTTTCATTTAATAGTGTAAAAGGAATCATTTTTTTGATGATTCCGCCGGGGCCGCCGGGAACGATCTCCTTGATATAATCGAAGAGATTGGCATCTCCAAAGATCTGGGAAATGAGCTCCCGCGTCGGAAACCCTTCTTCGCTGCTCACATTCGTAAATTCCATTCGATCGATTGTCCGCGTCTGCTTTTTAACCCACATGCCCTTTCCCTGAATATCAACCGTCATATTGGTCAAAATCAATTTTCTAACGATCACCTCTTTGGCATTCTCTTTTTTCTCAGGGATCTGACTTATGAGATCGGTCCAATTGTTTTTCGTTCCTGATGCATTGTCAAACTCAATCCGAAGATAGATCCTGTCAATTTCGATCTGATCGATCACTGAAGGACGATCTCTTAGCTCCTTCCACTGATAAGAAGATCGGATGGACGCAGCCTTCAATGCATATTGCCCCTGATATTTATGAGGATTGACGATCTTAAAATAGCCCAGTTTCATTTGAGAGGGACGAATTTTGACGCTGGCAACAGAAACCCGCATCCCCAACGATTGACTCAAATAGGAAGAAACAATCGGCGCTTTGATTAACCAAAGAATGATCAAAACCGCTGCGATTCCAAAAAAAATTGTTTTCCATCCCCATGCCTGCATCGCACCCACCTTTTTTTTTCACCATGAACGATTGAGCTATTTATTTAAAATTAATCTCTTTAGATACGGAACGAGAAGAAAAGAGACAATGGCCATCGCCATCGCAAGAAATCCAAAAACGGAAAATGCATGGGAATAAACCGCCAAAGAAACATTTAAAGCCGCTTCTTTTGACACATCTGCCAATGTTGACAATAGGCTGCCAGTCAAAAAACCAAGCGCCGTTGTAAGGAACCAAATCCCCATCATCATACCCACAAAATTGGGAGGAGCGAGCCGCGTCACCATCGCAAGACCGATCGGTGAAATGAGCAGCTCGCCAATCGTGAGGAAAAAATAGAAGCAAAACACCCACCAGGGAGATGAAATTCCCCCTTTGCTAAAAAAGGCCATTGCTCCGCTTAAAAATAGGAATCCGAGAGCCAAACACAAAACTCCCAACGAAAATTTCATCGGCGTCGATGGGTTCAAATTTCGCCGACCGAGAAAACTCCAAAAGCAACTCAACAAGGGACTTAATGTAATGATGAAAAACGGATTAAAAAACACGACAAACTCAGCGTCGATCGGCAATCCGAGCATTTGCTTGCCCATATTTCGATTGGCAAACATCATGAGCGCGGTAAAAATTTGACTATAAAAAGCCCAAAAGACGATCGAGATGAACATGAGAATTAAACACGCGAGCAAGCTGCTTCGGTGCTCCGGATTTTCCCTTAACATGATTTGCATCAGCTTTAAAACGATGAGAACGGAAGTGAGAATCAAGATAAGATCCGCCTCTTTAGGAAAATAAAAGATGAGATGCAAGCAGAAAATAGAAATGAGAATTCCTGCGATCAAGCAAAAATAGAGAGTCCATTTTGCTGAAAGACTTTTGCGAATCGGACTTTTGTCAGGCACATCGCCAGCCGCTCCTAAACGCTTTTTACCGCAAAAAAAGATGACCATCCCAAGGCTCATGCCGATCGCAGCCAGCAAAAAACCCCAATGCCATCCATACCGGCTCACCAAAACTCCCGTGATCACGGGCGGCAGCAGCGCACCGATATTAATTCCCATGTAAAAGAGCGTAAAGCCGCTTTCGCGGCGCGGGTCATCTCGTTGATATAACTCACCGACAATACTGGAGACATTCGGTTTAAAAAACCCATTGGCCAGAATGACCGTGCCGAGACCCAAAAAAAAGGCACGCTCGTAAGGTAATGCCGTGAGAATATAACCGATAACGAAGAGTATACCCCCGACAATGATCGAGCGCTGAAAACCGATCAACCGATCGGCGAGATATCCTCCGATTACAGGAGTGAAGTAGATTAAAGATCCAAACACACCATACAGAAGAAAGGTCTTCTCATCGCTGTATAAAAGCGCCTGAGACATGTATAAAACAATGATCGTCTGTAAAGTATAAAAGCCAAACCGCTCCCACATCTCGGTGAAAAAGAGAAGAAAAAGTCCTTTCGGATGGCGCTCGGCTCCTCCATTTTTCATGGATCAATCCCTCAATGCCACGCTAGCGCAATGAAATCGAGTCGTCAAGCCGATTTTTGAGTCGCTCCCGATATATACCGCTCGTGATTCGAAAATCGGTTTATGCTGCGTCGGCTCTGCATTGCCTATTCCCGATTTTTGAATCGCTCCCGGTATACTTTTAAAAATCAAACTAACTAAACAAAAACACAAGTCATTGATTCTCTAATGCAAGAGGGTTATATCGGAATAAACAAAGAGCGCTTATAATGAATCTGAAATTTCAAGAAGTGGATTGAAATTATAAATTTGATAGGATCCGGATATTATGGCTGCGAATACAGGAAGACTTTATCAATGGGCGATCCAGAGAACGGAATCGAATCGCGCGCCCATCTGGATTGGATTGATCTTCTTGCTCGAACTTATTTTAGTGATCCCCCTTGATGCGATATTGGTTTTTTTCTGTCTGCAAAAACGTCGATTGATATTTTTATATGTGATGATCGCATCAGTCGCTTCTACGGTGAGCGGTTTATGCGGCTATCTGCTGGGCCATTTTCTCTGGGACCTCATCGGACCATATATTGTGCCGCATCTGATTTCCGCTTTGGCATTCGAACACTTTGCCGTTCATTACCAAAACTTTGAAAATTGGGCTATTTTTATCGGATCTTTTCTTCCGCTTCCCATGAAAGTGCTCAGTCTTTCAGCGGGAATTTTCCATCTAGGGCTCCCCTCTTTCCTTGGATTTTTATTTTTAGCCCGCTTTCTTCGTTTTGCTCTCGTCGGAGGGGCGATGTATCTCTGGGGAGAACAGGTAAAAACTTTTGTTGACCGTCATTTTCGAGGTCTTTTTTTAATCATTGGCGCCAAAATTGCCATCGGCTTTGCTTTCTTTTATCTGATTGCTCAATAATGCCGAAAGCCCTCCCCAAAGAATTTTGAGCGAAAATCACTCGTCTCCATTGCAAGAAAAGAGCCTTAAAATTTAAGATGGTGCTCGTTTTTGTTCCGGGTTAGCTCAGTGGTAGAGCAGTGGACTGTTAATCCATTGGTCGCAAGTTCGAATCTTGCACCCGGAGTTCTTATATCCCACCCCTAAATACCTCTGGATCAATAAACTTCAAACCAGAGGCATATATGTTCACTTCCTCCAAAACGCGGATTTTACGCACTTTTTCCGCAAATGACTGGAACGATCCAGAATCCAACCACTCCCCTTTTCTAACCGCAACTTGGCGGATCAACGCCCTGCAAACATTTACCTCAAATGCGGAAAAATTGCGTAAATCAGACCTGCACATAACCAAATAGCACTGATTAACAACGACGAGAACTGTTGGGAGCAATGGATTGCTAATCCTATTCCCAACATTTTCTAAATGTTTTAAAATTAAAATTTGGATTCTAGAGAGTTATGACAAGCTCAGACAATATCAGATGTATTCGCGAATATACGAAAAAAGATGGATCTATCAGCTATCATGCTGAAGTCCGCCGTAAAAACGCTAAACCGCTCCGGCAATCCTTCCTAACACTCACCGCTGCTAAAAATTGGGTGCGGAAAAATGAAAGCGCTATCCTCGAAGGCCGATACGTTCCCGATAACAAAGCGCGTAAATACACTCTCTCCGATTTGATTGAGCAGTATATCCGCCTTTACCTCAGCAAATTCCCCTCCCGCCTGAGAGATCAGACATCTCATTTGAACTGGTGGAAAGAAAACTATGGAAGCAGGATTCTGATCGAAATCACCCCCTCTCTTCTTGTAGAAGCGAAGGAAAAACTTCTCTGCGGCATCACCTGCCGAAAGAAAGTGAGAACGAACTCCACAGTGAATCGATATTTTTCCAGCCTCAGCAGAGCATTCGCCCTCGCCTTTCAAGAATGGCAGTGGATCAATGAAAACCCTTTCCGAAGGATATCAAAATTGAAGGAGAATGGAGGCAGAAATCGCTTTCTATCGCGAGAAGAGCTTCACACCCTTCTTCAATGCTGCAAGGAGAGCAAAAATCCACACTTGTATGGAATGGTCCTCATCGCCGCTTCAATGGGCCTGCGTTTTGGAGAGATCGCCAATCTCCGCTGGAAGCACATCGACTTCGATAATGGATTCGCCACTCTTGAAATGACTAAAAACGGCGATGCCCGTTTCGTCCCGCTGCCCGATCAGGTCGCTGCTTATCTTAAAGGAATGCAGTGCACGAAACTCCCCGATGAATTCTTGTTTCCATCTAAAAATCCAGCAAAACGCCATCCGTACTCCCTCATCAGAAAAGCCTTTCAAAAAGCAATCCAAGAAGCCAAACTTCAAGATTTCAAATTTCACGATTTGAGGCATACGGCGGCTTCCCACATGGCGATGAATGGCGCGACGCAGGGCGAACTCATGGAAGTCCTCGGCCATCGTTCGCCGACAATGACCCGCCGCTACGCCCATTTTAGCAAAGAACACGTTGCTCGAATTTTACAAAAAACCAGTAATAATCTGATCGGACCTCAGGAGAAACCTCATGACGATTTACCTACCCGATAGCGTCAGCCTCTTTCGCCAAGCCTTTGATGCTGTCTGCGACCGGATTCTGCAAAGTAAAAACACTACTGCTTTTTACATGCTATACGTCGAACTCATAAAGAACCTTCGCGAACATCCGCTTCTGGAAAATTTCATCCTCGAACTTGAGGCCGAAACGACAAAACACAAGCAGGCATTCAGTATCGCTGCATTGGAAGCGCTTGAGGATAGCTGGCTAAGGCTTTGGAAGTATCATCGTCGCTTAAAACACCGGAAACAGCTCGTTCACATCAAACGGATGATAACGATGCCGGAGGCGATCTCATATTCTCCTCTATATAATCGAATCCTTTTCAGTATGTGGGAATTCCGCTATCACTCCCCTTTCTTTCGCTCCATCAATGAAGCTCCCAGGCTTTTTCAATCTGCGCAATCCGAGATCAACCTGGCACCAGTTCAATTTGATTACTCTTCATCAAGCGAGGCGTATTTCGCCAAGAGAAAAGTCACTCAATGCAAATTGGGCGCAAAAGATAAACGCAGGAATCTGCACAACAAAATTTTCAATCCAGGGCCACCGAAAAAAATAATGAAATTCAGGCGATCAGCAGAATGCGTTCGTAATGCACTTTTCTCTCGCAAAATCGCTGAAATTGAACAGAAATTTATTATTCCCGGGCAGAACGATGATGAAAAACGGCAGAATATGCAGATTATGGCTGAAACCAATCCTGTCATCTGTTGGGAAAGGCTCCGGTTTCTTCGGGAATGCTTCATTGCAAACGGAACTTTCCCTGCGCCCGCGCCATTCAAAGGCCGCTGGTCGTCAGTTAGAGAAATGGCATGGAACTCTGCTCGAGAAAGATGTGATATAGAAGTTTTTAAAGGCGCAAAAATGGCTCTGGGGCAGAAGCTGTCTCCCGATCCTTGCTCCTCTATCGACTTATTCTTAATGTGCGAGCATCGAATCCACCGAAGAGACTATGAGCGGTATCTTCATTCACTCAAAAACCATATTCAGGCACAGCTATTCAAAATTGAGAGCATCCAGCAAAAGGCAGCAGAGGAAAATCCCCTCCTAGTTCTTCCTGGCACTCAAAAAAAGAACTTCGTGATCGACTTGGCCAATAAGTGCTGGAAAATCAATCCCAACGCCAACTACGACGAAGTCTATCTTCACTATCTCATAAATTGTCCCGCCAGCAGGCAGCTTTCCCGGACAAGCTGGGAACGGATCATTCGAAAAGCTAAAATCGATCCCCGTCCAAAAGAAGCAAAGAAGCGCGGTCCCGGCAAAAAGACCTTGCAAAATTGACCTGTCATCAAATGACGCCTCTAATTTCCATTTTCTCATGAAAATCCACTTCTGAAAAAGACCTTTCATTTCATTGCATCCCTTTTTTAATTAACCACTTATGATTTAATGAGAAGTGAAAGAAACCACTATAAACTACAAGGATTCGTCATGAACCAGATCGCAGACATACCAATCACCTTCAGGGGATTTCATAAAAACTATGAATACCCCAGCCCAGGCGCTCTTCGAAAAATGGCATTTGAGAGTGATACAAATGGATTTAAAAACGCTTTTTTGAAAGTCGGCCGGAGACGGCTGGTTTTACCAGAAACGTTATTTCGGCTGCTCAAAGAAAAAGGAAGCAAATAATCAAAAAATATCGATGAGCCGTTCATCGCGGTCAGGCA
>CAISYW010000057.1 GCA_903889795.1 uncultured Chlamydiae bacterium
GGGCTTTGGCGACAAAGCCCCTAGATGAATGACTGCCGGTTGGGGGATTGCCTTCCCAACGCACAGGATCCGGCTTATAGCTCTCCCATTTTTTTTCTGGCCCCTTACATGCCTATATACACAAAAAACAACCTTTGAGGTAAGGCACTTATCCGAAAACTTAATTATGGATCGCGATAAGGAATATTATCCATAATAAGGCTCCAAGGGAAACTAAAAGCGGCAAAAAACAATACAAACAAACCTCAAGATAATTTTTCTCGGATAGCTTCACACAAATAAAAAATGCACTGATCGGCATAGAAACAATAATCGCGCTTGTGCTGAGAAAACACAACGCAGCACCTATCGTTGACATGCTGGGATAGACAGTTGCAAGGAGGCCCATAGGGGCGACGAAGGGAGCTATCGGCAAAAAAACGACAAAATACAGAAAAGCTACCGCTCCGGCAAGGATAGAAAAAATCTTTTTGAATACTGCCACGCTGCCCCAGCAATCAAAGGGTTTTCTTGTCTCTATATCGATCGGTTAATTCTGCAATTTTCTTTTGATAGCAAGGATTGCTAATCGAATGCTCCCACATACCTTGCCTCTCATCATCTAGGACGGTTGTATTTGAGATTTTACGAAATTCAGATTTGTAATGATTACGTCGACTCTCGCGATAGGCGGAAATGGCTCGGTGATCTGTCGTTGCCAAATTATTTTCGATATCCTCATCGACCAGGTCTTCGATGATTTGATTGTCGGATAATCCACGTTTATTTCCCTCAAATCGGCGTATCGCTAACAAGGCAAGGTCACCGCCAACCACAAATCGAGGAACAAAATCACCAATGCTAATATAATTGTGGGACTCAGGATGAGCCTCGTCTGGAAAAATAAAAGATCCACCACCAAAAGTAAAAATCCGAATTCGCTGGCGTTCCTGCTGAGTTAACGATCGTAAGGCAACGCTACTTATGATTGCGCCTTGGCTATGAGCGAATATGATCACGGGGGGGTGAGATGGATCGTTATCTGAAACTTCGAAAAGAAATCTAAAAAATAACACAGCGAACTTGGCCACCTCTGTTGACAAATCCAATTTTTGGAAACACACATCGCCAACATTACCTAAACTCAAAAACCATTTTTTATCGTTAGCCAATGACCAAACATGCTCACCCTTCGTCAGAGTGGAAATAACTTGAATGACAGCCTTAGCTTCTTCAGGAGGGTTGTTGATGCCATTAATGTACCCCCAAATGCATTGTCCTCGGATCTGTTTACCCGTATCCCTCATTACGTCTTTAAAATCAGGCTGCTCATTTAACTCGTGATTTACAAACCGAATAGAATCCAACCGATGGCCGGGCCTTGAACGAAGATACACTCCTCCATCGCTTTTGTGAACCATCACAGCGTCCAATCGATGCGTTTCTACTCTGTGAATAGTCTCGTCTTTGCTTATAAGTTCTTCGAAGCCCACGACATAAAAGTCCGCTCCTCCTCCACTCGGGTGATAACGGGCTGTGATTTTTGGCAACGCA
>CAISYW010000058.1 GCA_903889795.1 uncultured Chlamydiae bacterium
ATTTTTTCTTAAAAAAACGTTAATTTTAAGATTATGCGTATTTTCTTAAAAATACTGCATTTGTGTATATTTTCTTAAAAATAATGATGTGCAGATTTCTTCCTGTAATATTGGGTTTCTTTTTTAACCAATTCATACAACATTTCAATCGGTAATCATTAAAAATGGCTGAACTCTAAATTAACATGTGGTACAAGTATAGAGGGACAGGTCAGGTCATCTATGCAAAAGAACATTTAACAAAAAGGATATAATCGATGGGCAAAAAAGAATCCTTGTCCCACATCTATCAGAATCCAGTCGAGTTGTTACAGAAACTGATCAGGTTTGATACTACCAATCCACCCGGCAATGAGTCCGATTGCATTGCGTTTATCAACGACCTCCTGACCCAGGCTGGAATAGATACCAAGATACTTGCAAAATCACCGGATCGCCCCAACCTCATTGCTCGATTACCCGGCCAGGGAACCACCGCCCCATTACTGCTCTATGGCCACATAGATGTCGTGACGACTGAAAATCAACAATGGCGTCATCCACCTTTTGCGGGCAAGCTGGTGGACGAGTTTATATATGGGCGTGGTGCACTGGATATGAAGGGTGGTGTGACCATGATGTTGGCTGCTCTCTTGCGAGCAAAGGCTGAGCATCTAAGGCCGCCGGGTGACATTATTTTGGCCATAGTGTGCGATGAAGAAGCCTTCGGCGACTATGGAGCGAAATTTCTCGTTGAAAACCATCCTGAAGAGTTCGATGGCGTGCGTTACGCAATCGGTGAATTTGGCGGATTCACCATGTTTGTAGGCAATCGCCGTTTCTATCCTATTCAGATTTCCGAAAAGCAACTCTGTTGTCTCAAAGCAACCTTTCGCGGCTCAGGCGGGCATGGGTCGCAGCCGGTTCGCGGTGGGGCCATGGCCAAGCTGTCTCAGTTTCTGCAAAAGTTAGACAAACACAGGTTGCCGGTGCACGTCACACCGCCTGCACGTCTCATGATTAGCGCAATTGCCTCGTCGCTTGGTGGGATAAGTTACCTGATACTCAATCAACTCCTCAATCCTCGGCTGACTGATTGCATGCTCAACTTATTGGGTGAAAGCGGTAATCTTTTTCATCCATTGTTGCATAATACGGTAAGCCCGACCATTTTACATGCAAGCAACAAAATCAACGTCATTCCAAGCGAAGTTTCCGTAGAAATGGATTGTCGTCTGCTGCCCGGTTTCCAGCCGGATGACTTAATTGGAGAACTACTCAAAATAGTTGAAGATACTCTTGATATTGACGTGATTCGATTCGATCCCGGTCCAGGACCGTCCATACCAGACATGGGGTTATTCGACACACTAGCAGGCATTTTGAAAGAGGCTGACCCAGATGGCACTCCTGTCCCCATGCTTTTGAGTGCAGTCACCGATGGGCGGTTCTTTTCCCGACTCGGTATTCAGACCTATGGCTATTTGCCTATGCTATTGCCAAAAAGCTTCAGTTTCATTCAAACGATTCACGCGGCTGACGAGCGGATTCCAATAAACGCAGTTGAATTTGGTACAAATGCGATCTATCAAGCATTACAGCGTTTCGGAGGATAAAACCTTTGTGGG
>CAISYW010000059.1 GCA_903889795.1 uncultured Chlamydiae bacterium
CCGGGGTCGCTTACTTGGTCGAGAATTAAAATGGCATTCATTTTTTGAAGCGGCTGCTCCGGCGGCAACGGTACGATCGCCGCCCATCCATCGCTTTCCTCGAGTCCGGTAATTTTTTTTAGAATGGCAGGGGAAACGCGAATGGTTTCCAAGGCTCGAACCGGCGGGGCGTCATCATGAATGAAAAGAATTTCGATGGGCCAAAAAGCGGCTAGATCATGGATGAGCTTTCGTCCGCATATGACTGCGCGCATTTCCATTTCGCGCGCTTTGCGCTCACATCTGAGCTGAACGGCTTGCTTGACAAGCGGATGTTGTAAACTACTAATCTCTTTTGCTACCATGCCGATTATAAGAGGTTGAACCCACATTCACCTGTGCGGGGTTTTTATGACTATGACTGATCCATCAATAAGCATAAAGCGCGATCATCAAGAGCAAAAACCGCTTTCCCGGTTAGCGGCGGGCTCCCTTGCCCAGCGGGTATTGTTCATGAGCATTGCCTTACTGGGATTTCCTCTCTTAATTCATACTTTTTTCTTATATCATCGCGAATATCGTGAAAATATCACTGATGCATTTGTAACCATGCGATCGCTTGCCGAGAGCCGCGCTCTTTATATGGAGCAAATGATCGGAAATCAGCTCACCATTTTACAGGCTCTCTCCGATAACCTTCCTTGGCCTACGCGAGAAAAAAATGAATTTTTGAAAAAGCAGGCAAAAGAGTATGGTGTCGAAGAATTATTTTATGTGACATTTGATAAAGATCAAAAACTGATTTGTGATGATCTTTTCTGCCGCGATCCGAGCGTTCAACCGTTTATTCAACAAGGGATTCAAAAAGGAACGCTGGTTTTTATTAATCCGAATGCCGCTGACAAAAATGAATGGCTTTATGTCGGAAAGATGATTTTTACTTCCGGTCGGCTGCAGGGCGCGCTTTTTATCGCCACGCCAACCGATCGTTTTCTTACTCAATTGGCCTACCGCGAATATAGTCCCTATCCGCTAAGGCTTTCGCTCATCGATGAGCTGGGAAATATCTTTCTCAGTTCGGAAAAAGGAATGGAAGGAAAACATTTCGCTCAATCGAGTGAAACTTTTTTATGGGTTCCTCAAACCGATCAGCCAAACTCCTGGATTTTAAAGACGGATAGCGGTTCTTTTTTATCTGTAAAGATTCCCATTGAGGGGTCTCAGTATACTCTCATGCTCGATGTTCCTGAGCGGAGTATCGCTAATCTGCAGATGAAAGATTATTTTTTCCGCATTGCAACTCTGCTCTTTTTTGTCTGTATTGTCGGTGGAGGCATTTTGATTTGGCTGACTCATCGCATCTCCAAACCTTTGCAATCTTTGTGCGCCGTCATGAAGCGCATCGCCCAAGGTGCAACGCATGTTCGGTTCACTCAGGACCGCATGGGATTTGAGATCAATGTTCTGGGTCAGCAAATGAATCAGATGCTTGATTCGATGATCGCGCATCAGCAAGAGGCTGAGCGTGAGAAATTGGCCCGCGAGCGTCTAGCCCAGGAACTGAGAATCGGCCATCAGATTCAAGCAAGCATGCTCCCGACAGACCTTCCTGATTTTCCTTCTTTGATCATGGCTCCGGGATACCTTTCCGCTCGTGAAGTGAGTGGGGATTTTTATGATTTGTTTGTTCTTGATGATGGCCGTGTCTTGATTGCGATTGCAGATGCGGCTGATAAGGGTATTTCGGCCTGTCTGTTTTCTTTGAGTTTTCGAAGCATGCTGCGTACAACGGTTGCCATTTTAAAAGATCTTTCAAACACAGTATTTGTTGCCAATAACCTGTTAATGCGCGATACGGCCGCAACGAGTTTTTTCATTACGGCTTGGGTCGGTATCTATAATCCGCAGACAAAAGAGCTCAGTTATTGCAGTCAAGGCCACCCCCCCGCCTATGTGCGGAAACAAAACGGCGAGCTGATTGAGCTTGCAGCTTCGGGAATTGCTTTAGGTATTGAGACCATTCATCCTAAAATCGAGCAGGTTTGGCTGCAAGAGGGCGATCTTCTTTTTCTCTATACCGATGGAGTAATCGAAGCGACGGACACCGATCATCAGCTGTTTGGTAAGGCGCGTCTCACAGAATTTCTGTCTCGGTCCAGGAAAAATGAGCCGCAATTTATCGTCGACCAACTGCTTGAAGAGATCCATCTTTTCTGCGGAGGAGCTTCCCAGTCAGACGATCTCACTCTTCTTGCGATTGGTTTAAAAAATAGCAGTTCTTAAATTCGACCCGTCTTTCTTTATGAGGATAGGGCGTTAAGTTTTTTTTCTGCAATTTTTCTTAGTGATTTCTTGTCTGGAAATGTTCTTCTGTTGCGAAAAAAATCAAATGATGCAATTGATTGGTTATAGGCTCAATTCAGAGCTCAATTGATATTCTGAAAAGGATGGAGAATAAATATGCCAGTTAAGAAAAAAAAGACGAAATCAGTGGTCAAGAAGAAAAAAACAGCTGCGAAAAAAAAGCCGGCAAAAAAATCGGTGTGCAAATCTTGCAGCAAGTCGATGAAAAGTTGCGCGTGCGGAAAATAGGCACAGCCGGCCGCTAAAAATCTCTCATCGCGTGTATAAAGAGCTTGAAAATAAGATATGCCTTGCTCTGCGCGATGAGAATTTTTTTTTATTCTGAACCAAATTTTCTTATGTTTTTGTTTTGTTAAACATTTTGATGATGTAAGCTCCTCAACTTTTTCAAAAATTTTACTAAAAAGGAGTTTAAATTATGTCCGTCCCGAATTTATCCACACAACCCCCTTTTATTATGGCTGAGAGATGCTCTTCGGCTGATCAAACGAAGAGAGATTTGCCCAGAGGTTGTTTGGGTGTTTTGTCGTTGACTAGAAGAACCCATGAACAATATGAAAAGGCTTATGGGCATCCAACGGGTTGGTTGCGCGAATCCCAAAAGGTTTGCGGAGATCTTGTTAAAAGTCGCAAAATCATGCCGCTCCAGGATTACTATAAAAAAATGAGTGATTCTTGCAGTAACGTTCATACGAAGATGTCCGGTGTGGAGGGTAATAAAGGACAGACAGCATCTTCGCTTGCTACGAAATCGGTTGTAATGGATTTAGGCACCGAAGCCTTCCTCTTAAATTCCTAAATGTTTGACATCTCCTAATGGCCAAAAAGGTGTTTGGCGTAGATGCTCAATGATCCGAGCGGGTTCGTAAATATGTTCATTAAATGCGATTCGCTCGGCTTCCTTCAGTAGTGCTCCCATCTGTTTTCCCGGCTGAATCCCGGCTTGTTTGAGCTCCGCCGACGTTACAACCGGCGCATGGCGATGGATGCGATCGATGGCCGGACGAAGAGAGTCCCTTCGCTCCGCGTGCTCCTGCATAAAGAATTTTTCGTGAGCTTTGTCGAGATGCGCTGCAATGATTTGGAGTGAGATAGGGCAAAAATGATGGGCATATAAATAAGCCCATTCGACATTTTCGATCGCGCGAATACGTTTGCGTTCATCATCGATCAGTTTGCGTGTATGGAAAAGAAAGGTGATAAATTGTTGATCTGTATTCGCTATCTTCAGTTTCTTACATAAATCCAGCTGGCTTTCGAGCGTATTGTTTAGAAATAGCGCCAACAAAAAGGCGATCAGAGGTGTGGAATGGGGATATCGGGAAATGGGTTCGATTCGATGTTCGATTTCTTCATAAGAGATCTTTTCTATCTCTGGAAAAATCGAGCCGAGTAAGCCAAATTCATGAAGCATCAACAGCATTTTTTGTAAATTGCCGAACGCATGGCCCTTGGCGAGCTCTTGAACGACGCGCTCGATCGCTACCGCCGGAAAAAGCTCCATGGCGTGGGCGCGAATCGCATCTTCCGTTTTCTTTTCGATCTGAAAACCGAAGCGGCACGCGAGGCGAATCCCCCGAATCATGCGCAGACGATCTTCTTTGATGCGCTCATGAGGATTGCCGATCGCGCGAATGATGCCGGCGCGAATATCCTCGCGGCCATTGATATAGTCTAAAATTTCTTCGCGAACCGGATCATAAAACAGACCGTTAATCGTAAAATCTCGTCTTTTCGCATCTTCTGCCGCTGTGGAAAATTGGATGCGCGCAGGTCTGCGGCCATCTTGATAATCGAAATCTTGACGAAACGTAGCTACTTCATAGGTATGGCCTTCTTGGATAACTAAAATAATACCAAAGGCGATCCCGATGGGAACGGTATGGGAAAAAAGGGCTTGGACTGTTTCCGGAGGGGCATTGGTGGCAATGTCGATGTCATCGGAAGGATGGTTGAGCAGAAAATCACGTACCCAACCACCGGCGTAATATGCAAGAAAACCGGCGCGATGAAGTGTTTCAACAATGATCCGTGCTTGCTGATGCTCTTCCATATCTTAATCGTATATCAAAAAACCGCTTGCGTCGAGAACATGTACGCAAATTCATCACGCATTCGTCTTTCTCCCGTGATCAGGAATTTGCTGGTGAGGCTGATGGTGACGCCATAGTAATAACCAAGCCGCCGGCTATTGCAATAATTCAGAGCCGAAGACTCTGTGCCGCTTTGAATGTGGAGTTTTGCGCGCAGATATTTTGCGCCCGCATAGGGAGTAATGATCCAAAATCGCGATGACAAAGCCGCACCCGCTTGCCATTCGCGCAGATTGAAATGCTGTTTTTCTTGATCGATGGGGAGATGAAGGCGATTTAAAAATTTAAAAAATGATTTTTGCGAAGAAGGTATCGCAAAGTAGCTGCCATCGCAGCTAAAAAAGGTCTGTCCCCATTGTAACAAAATGATGCGTACACCGCTTGCCCATGAAAAGTGATAGGACGATTGAAAATCAAAGAGCGCAGAATAAAGCGACGTACGAGGCTCTTCGTGCCATTTGAGGTGTTCTTTGGAGCCGCCGAAGAGGGCATATGCTTCGAGGCGCTGCAGCAAGACAAGCGAAAAGCTCGCCATCTGCGAATTGAGTCCAAAGTGTTTAAAAGTCTCTTTGGGGTTAAATTCGGCGCTGCCGCTGGAGAATTTTAAGGGCATATTAATGACATAATCGGAGACATATCCCGTCGTCACCTTGATCCAGGGATTGGATGAACTGAATAGTCCTGCTTGCATGAGCCCGGGACCAGCGGGATTCCCGATAGGCGATGCAAAAAGAGCTGGCGCAAGGAAGAAGAAAAGTAAAAACTTTCGCATGACGGTTCTTGGCCTGACTTCGGTATAACTATACAGAAGAGGGGGCTTTTCAAAAGGACCTTTTTTTCGAATCACGATGCGGGTATGCTGGGTTGGTATGAAAATCGCCTTCTTATCCGATGATGTGATCAACCAGATTGCTGCAGGCGAGGTGATAGAGAATCCCGCTTCGGTTGTCAAGGAACTTGTTGATAATGCGATCGACGCGCAGGCTAAACGGATCGAAATCGAGATCCAGGCAGGCGGGCAGCAATCAATCAAAATCGAGGATGACGGCTGCGGTATGTCCCGCCTCGATGTAGAAATGTGCCTTTTGCGCCATGCGACGTCGAAATTGAAGCAGTTGAATGATCTCGATTCGCTTCAAACGATGGGTTTTCGCGGAGAAGCGCTTGCAGCGATTGCGGCCATTTCCAAGATCGAAATTCAGAGCTCGGTCGGAACGGTTGGGACGCGGCTGGCGGCCGAAGCCGGTCGAGTGGAAGCTTTGGAGCCGTGTGCGCGCAATCGAGGCACGTCGATTGAGGTTCGTTCTCTCTTTTTCAATACTCCCGCGCGGCGCAAGTTTCAAAAATCGTCTCAAGCCAATTCTGCTCAAGTGGTTCGCATCGTTCAATCGCTGGCGCTATCCAACCCTCAAACGGCATTTTCTTTACGCTCCCAAGGCCAGGTTTTGCTCGACGTGAAAAGTGCAGATTGGAAAGGACGAATCGAAGAAATTCTTGGCGTCGATTTTTGCAAAAATGGAATTTGGCTGGAGCAAGAACATTTATTGGGATGGCTTGGACCGGCAGAAGAG
>CAISYW010000060.1 GCA_903889795.1 uncultured Chlamydiae bacterium
CGCCTGAATTTGATATGCTTAGCGTAAAATTGACGGCTTTTAATGTTGGAAAAATATTTAAAGTTTTGGTTTATCAAAAATTTGGACCTATGTTTTTGCAAGGACATTCGATGTTACTTATGAAATCAAAAAACAATAAATTTGTTTTTTTTAACCCGAATGCTGGCTTGTATTGGACATTATCTCCGGATGGTTTACGAAATTTATTGATCAGCTGCTGTTTCGGATATTCTAATTTATTGGTTTTAGACGGCGATAGATATTTTCTTAAACTCATCAGTCGCAATCTTTCGCTATTTCCGTAGACGCCTTCTCGCAAATGACAAGCGAATCGGATCATTTTACACTACTGTCGGCCTGAAGATTTGATTTTTGAGGGCGAGATTTTGCCCTCCAATGTATTGCGGTTATCGAAGCCAACTTGCAGCAAGTTAGCGAGATCAAGGATCATTGGAGCGCAAAAGATGTCGAAGAAAAATCAAATGTTCAGGCCGACAGCAGTATACCCACAGTACGATTCGCATTACATCTGCATCGAGATGAATGAAGGCAAGGTCAATGTGGGTGAACTGGACCGACCAAATGATCTTCCTCTGCGGTATCTGTTTCTGTGGTGGATATTTGCGCAAGAAATCCATAAAAAACAGGTATTTTCTTAGTTTATAAATTGATTTTGTTAGACTTTTTTTCCCAACGTAGATAATTGGTAAATTATCTGCTTCTTTGGAGAAACTATGAAAAGATTTTTAACATTAGGGATCGCAACCCTCAGCATGATCTTTGCTGGCTGCGAAACGAAAACAGGAACCGGAACTCTAGCTGGCGCAGGCCTGGGCGCTGTCGCTGGAGGAGCTATTGGCGGCGGCAAAGGAGCCTTGATTGGTGGAGCCGTGGGAGCTGCTGCAGGGGGTCTCGTTGGAGCTTCCCTCGATGAGCAAGATCGCAAGGTAATGCAGAAGACCTCTCCCCGCACTGTGGACCGGATGGATCGGAGAGAACCCCTCACCGTTAATGATGTAATCAAGCTTTCTCAAGGGGGCGTTAGCGATGAGTCGATTATCCGCTATTTGCAACAGACCGGCAGCACCTATAACCTGAGCCAAGCACAGATTCGTCGTTTACAAGATGCGGGCGTCAGCCAAAGAGTTGTCAATTATATGGTTGACTCAAGTAGATAACTTCTTCTTTTGCAGAGAAGACAATAACAGGCTATGCTGAGAGCGAACTTCGCTTCGGTACTCTATGTCGACAGAGCAACTATTTGATCGTAAATATGATGATGTAGGCGATTCATATTTTCAGCAAAGCCTTCCCCAGGTTTATCGAGCCGTTCTTCAACAATTTCGCAGACTTACGGCATCGTTCGTCCTCTTCAATCTTCTCTACCTGGCAGTATTTGCGGCCGAGCTTTTTTTCTTTATTATCTTTCTTCCATTTTTGATTCAATCAACCTGGCTCGCCATTTCATTGAGCGGTCTATTTTTGACCATCTTTTCGTATTTTGTTCTGCAATTTTATTTCTCTGCGAAAAAGACCGAACAGTTGATCCAGCTCAAAGAGCAGTTTATCTCCTCTTGCCGCCAACTGACAGGCAGCGCAGAAAAAGGAGCATTGCACCATCTTTCGATTGCCGCTGCGCTGACAAAGCTCACCTCCCATCTTGAAGACTTTGAGTGGCAACTTTACCAACTTCCTCGCTTTCTTCAGTCTTTGAACCGTCCTCTTGCCTCTTTCTCTGCCCTTTGCCACTGGCAAGATGTTTTTCGCTTTAAACAACTGCTTTTTTACGCTGCAATCGATGAGCATATGAGCCAGATTCACACAACTCCAACCGATCTCGAGGCGCATGCTTCATTGGCCAACACTTATCTGACTCTTTCGAAACTTTTTATTGAGCCCAAACGATCTCCCAATCCCAGTGCGTTTCGCAAAAAGAAAACCTCTTTCGAAGCACATTTTCGCATGATTGCAAAGCTCGCAATGAATGAGTTCCAAATCCTCAATCATTACGCCCCGAATGATCCCTGGGTTCACGAGCAGCTCTCCTACGGATATCGAGACCTGTCTATGCCGGAAGAGGAAGTCAAAGAAATTGAAACCCTTCTCCAATTACGGCCTCAAAATCAAGAGCTTTTGCTGCGACTGGGTAAGATCTATTTTGAGCAGGGCTCAAATGCCCAAGGTCTTAAAATTTACGAAGGGCTTAAAAAGGCAAACCATCCCAACGCAGAAGAGTTAATCGCTATTTATGGCAAATTAGCCGCCTCGCTTCCCGCGATCAACCCCGCTAACTAAGGAGATGTCAAATAATAAGTTGAAGTGTTAAAAGGTCTTAGACTGGTTCAGGTTTCGCGTGTTCTTGCGCAGAAGATATTCTTGTTTAATATCTTCAAGAAAGAACATACGAAAAATGATCCGGTATAATGGCCTTGTAATGCTTTAACTTATTGTTTAACAACTCCTAAGATGCTATGCTCTTCATTTTATTTTTTCTCAGTTTTGTCCATAGTCTTTTTGCAAATAATCACACAGAAAAAATTCGTGAATTATTTGAACAAAAATTTTCAACCCATTCAATTACGATCGACAAGCTCGGCCTGGGGCTGACCAATCAAAACTTTCGAGTTGAAACCAACGGACAAACCTATTTTGTAAGAATGGGTACGAACCATTCTTCGCAGCTCTGTATATCGCGCGAACTCGAACAACAATTTTACAAGATGGAGCAGGAATTAGGTCTCGCACCGGCACTTCTCTATTGCGAACCCGACCGTGGTATTCTCATTACTCCATTTATTTTTCATGCTGATAACTATGGAAAAATGAATGGCCGCTGGACCGGCAATCCTCTTGAGGTAATTCCGCGCTGTATCGAAGTCATGAAACGAATTCATTCGATTCAAGCGCCTCCCTCGCTAGAGATCCCTCATCCTTTTCGAGTGATGAATTACTATAACCAGATCGCCTGCAAACTGGGCATCCATTTCCCCAAAGATGTTGAAGATGCGATCGTCATAGCCAAAAATCTCGATATTTCCTTTGGGCCAAGGGTGCTTTGCCACCATGATTTTTTTTGGGGCAATCTGCTTTTCGATGGAAACAAATTATGGGTGATCGACTGGGAATATGCAGATTGGGATGATCCCTTCTTTGATTTGGCAGGCTTTTGCACCGAACAGAATTTTAATGATGCGGAACAGGACATGGCACTACAAGAATATCTTCCCAACTATCAAATGGCTGACAAAATCAAGCTCAATAAAATGTGTATGCTCTACGCATTAAAATGGGCCATGTGGTCCTGGATCCGAATGGAGCTGGAACCGGAGATGCGCGCGGACATCGAACCGCTTGCAAAAAATTACATGGCCGCATTTTGGCGCTTTGCGTCCCGTTAAACTAGGCTAGATTACCACCCCAGCGCAGCGAGAAGGGCCTTCCAATCGATTGTACCGACCAACAGCCCCAAAGCACAAACTTGACATGCCTTCCAGTTAACGCGCTCCTGATAGAGCCTTTGTCCCCAGAAATTACAAATCACGATAATCGCGACAGAAAATATGGGGAAAATCACAATGTTTTCTAAAGAGCTGGCCACTTCCGTTGCCCAAATCAAAAAGAAAGTGCTGATACTATTGGCGCCGCCGCCGATAAAACCATAAAAACACTCCGCCCCTTTCGGCTTTCTTCTTTCCGAAGCGAAGAGATAAACACAGACCTGAACCGCTGCCGCCGCAAAATAGATAAAAGGCATAAACCACTGACTTGCCATCTGTCTTGAACTAAAAATGGAACCAAGATCATCAGGTGAGGGCCAATTCAGTACCAAAGCGCGCCATTGCATCACAACTAAAAAGATCAAATGACAAGTGAAAGTAAGTGTCGCAAAGAGCAGCCAAGACCTCTTGTCTTTCAGCCCCTCAAGACCACGGCCGGCCCAAAAAAGACCTGCGAGAACCAAAACAGAACCCAGTGCATGCCACGGAGTGTAGATATATCCAAAAGCAGCCCCAAAAAGCGTTGCCATGGCGACAGCCGGCATCACGGTGGAAGCGTTCAAAATGGCAAATGTTAAGCCGGGAGGCCCCTGCTCGAGGGCGCGGCCCAAAGTCAAAAACATTAACCCAAGAACCAACCCGGCTCCCAACCCAAGAAAAGCAATACCGCCATTGAGAGCAAATTCTTGCGTCCGTATCGGTCCGATCAATAGAGCCACCATGGTAGCAAAGGATAGCTGAATCATCAAATAGACCTGGCTGGTACCCCCGCTATCGATACTCCTGCGCATACAAAAATTCGAAAGGGATGCAAAACAACCTGCGACCAACACCAACAAAATACCCATTCAGCCCTCCAAAAAATTAAGCGGCCAGCTCCAAACTGAACGCATTGCTTGCCTTGAGTGCCACTCCTTTAGGGGTGGGTCAAGGCAAGCTATATGATAACGCGGTAAGCGGCGATAGCCGCACCGCATCCTTAAGCGGCAGAAGAACTCCTCCTTTCAAGGAGGAGTTCTTCACTATTCAGCTCCAGCCGGTTTTTAAAACATTAGCCCACATGCGATATTGGAGCAACTCGAGAGCTTTCGTGGCAGCCCAAAACCGATTTTTGAGATAAGTTCGGTATAAAATGTCGATGAGGCATTCACACTTCATTTCTTGCAAAGAATCACCCGTTAGAAAATGATCACCCCCTTTTTTAGGTGTTTTATGATCATTCTTCTATCGATTTTCGGATTCCTTCAACCGCTCCGGCCAAATAATTTCGAGGTTCTGGAGCTGTTTAATCAAAAGCTCAAACTGGATCCCGAGGCCATTGAAGGCTTGAATTTCGGTTTGACCAATCAGAATTTTCGAGTCGCAGTCGACGGGCAATTCTATTTCATCCGAATCGGAACGAACCTTCCCGATCTTCTTTGTATCGAACGGGACTCCGAGGAAAAGTTTTACAAAATCGCCCAAGAGTTATCCCTTACTCCGGATCTTCTCTATTGCGATATCAATCGAGGGATCATAATCACACCTTTTGTTCAGGCAGCAAAATTTGGGAAAATCATGGGAAACTGGACGGGAGAGCCAAAAGAGGTTATTGCTTGCATCGTCAAAACCCTAAAACGCATTCACTCTTTTAAAGCCCCCGACTCCGATCTCATTCCATATCCTCTTCGCATTCTCGATAGCTACTACCGGATTGGCAAAGAACTTGGCGCCAATTTTCCCGCGGAATTATCGCAAGCCGTAGTTTTAGCCAAGAGTCTCGATATTCCGTTTGGCGAAAGAGTTCTTTGCCACCATGATCTTTTTTGGACTAACGTGCTTTATGATGGAAATAAAGTGTGGGTGGTCGACTGGGAATATGCGGACTGGGACGATCCTCTATACGATCTGGCGGGTTTTTGCATCAAACAGGGACTCAATGCTGCGGAGCGGGAAATAGCCCTTGAGGAATATATTCCCGGATTTCAAAACAACGATCGAATTAAATTCGATAAAATGTGCCGGCTCTGCGCTCTCAACACTTCCATGTGGTGTTTCATTCAAAAAAAAATTCATCCTGATTCAGAAATCGATATTGAGGCAATTGGCAAAAAACATTTAACTGCTTTTTGGCAGCTCGCATCTCCAATGTAACGAGCCATTGCCGCCGTGAATTTCAGATTCGATTTGAGATATTTTCGAAAATCGACCAAAAAAATCTCTAAAAGCGACAGAAGAATCTTTTTGATACACTCCCTAATCTCCCACTCGTATAATCGCATTAGGAGAGGTGGTTCTATGCGGTGGCTCTTACGCGCTTTGCCATTATTTTTTTTCCTTCCCATTGCTCATGCTGAGCTTATTAACACTCAAAATGAAGAAGAGGCTCTTTTCATCCGAAGGATCGCTGATTTTTGGCAAGAGGGCGAATATCAGACTGTCAAGAGACAGATTGAAGAATTCTTGAAAGAATTTCCAGAGAGTTCGTTTGCGCAATCATTAAGCGCAACGCTGGGCGATCTCTATGTGCGTGAAAAAAGTTTTAAAGAGGCTCTTCAGCAATATACTCGCATCACAGACCCTCAAATCGCCAATCGCGTGTTTCTCAACCGGATGCAATGCCTCCTCGAATTGCAATGGTTTGCCACTCTCTCTGATGAATGCGAACTCTTCTTGCGCAATGAAAATCTGGATCCCGACGTCAAACTCCGCGCAACCTATTTGCTGGCAACCTCTCTTTATCAACAATGCCTCAATACTCCCAAAGATTCGGAAGATCTGCCTCGTCTTGCCGAAAGGGCTCAACCTTACTTCAAACTTCTACTCAATAGTAATTTGTCTCACGAAGTGGCTCAATCTTTTGCCAACCTCTGCTGTATTTTGAAAGACTTTGCTTCCGCCTCGCAAGTCTACCTTCATTTAGCTGAACAAAATGGCGGCAGCCAGGAAGAAATGCTCTTTCAGGCGGCACTTCTTCAGGCGGAGTTCGACAAATCACTCGCAATGAAAACATTCAATGAGGTCGCCCTTCTCAATGGCGAGCGGTCTCATGACGCGCTCTATAATCAGCTGGTCTTGAGCTATGACGCCGGCCAATACGAGGACGTTCTTCGAAAAAAAGAAGAGCTCTTGGAGAAAATCCCCGCCGAACGGCAAAACTCCGCCCATCTTTTTTTCGGCCGCAGCCACCTCCAACTCAAGCAATATCCCGAAGCCCTTCAAGAACTCCTCAGATATGCGGACAAAACTACCTCTTCAGAAGCTCTGCGGTCTGCGCTGATCGACATTCTCGAAACGGCCTATCAACTCAACGATGAACCGAGCTTAAAAATTGCATTGAACCGCTTATCCGAGCAATTTCCTGACGATCTGCAAATTCCCAAAGGAATGCTCGCACACGCGCTGCTCCTCAAAAAAGAAAACCATCTCGAAGCAGCTAACCAAGAGATCGAAAACCTCTGCGCGCATTTTAGCAGCTCTCCTGAAATCGAAGCAGCCCGTTTTGAGCAGATCCACATTGATTTTCAAGAGAAACGCTGGCCATTGTGCCGCAGCCATTGCCAAGAATATTTAAACCTTTTTTCCAATAATTCATTTGCGGCTCATGTCCGGCGCTACCTGGCAACAGCCGCTTATCATATGGCCTCCGAAAGCTCTGAGCTCGCATTAAAAGAAGAGCTCGCAGAGCATCTCGAAACCCTTTTAAAACCGGAAATGTCGCTGAGCGCCCCGGAGAAAAATGATTGGAGTTTTCTTCTCGCCAAAACTGACTATGAGCTCAAGCGTTTTTTGCCGGCGATTCAAATTTTAGAACAACTGATCACCGGCGATTCCCCATTTTCTGAGCGCGCAAATGCGATCCTTTTGCTCGCCCTTTGCACCCGCGATGGGCTAGAGGATTTTGCAAAGTTTTGCAGCCAAGCCGAAGAAGCCTTGGCCCTGCACGCCAATCTTCTCAATGAAGAGTCCCTCCATATTGCACTATTCAACGGTTATCTGGCCCAGACTCCACAATCCATCGATTGTGCTGCCGAACATCTCTATCTCGCCTTGCAAAAGATAGATATTGAAATGGATAATCTGCGCTGGCTTTCCGATTATTATTTTGCAAAGAGCACCGCTGAACAGCGCGATTCGATCCATTTTATTCCGAAAGCTTTTGACACTTTGAATCGATTATTGACGAAAGCCAAAGTGAACATTCACGATTTGGATGAAACAACATTGCCCTTTGAAAACTCACTTTTCCAATTAGCCCAGCTTCACGGCAGGCTCGGGCAAACCCAACAGCTGATGGAGCTATTGCAAAACCTCAAGCATCAATATGCGGCACATCCATCGTGGGCCTGGACAAAAGAGGGCGAGGTCGATTTGCTCCTCGGCTCAAATTATTCCCAATCCAATCAAAACGATTTAGCGATCCAGCTATTCGATCAGATCTTGGCAAAAAATCCCAGCATGCGATCCCGCGTCAGCGCATCGGCATCTTTGCAAACAGCTCAGATCCGCCTCAAAGAGTGGAATCAAAAAAATCTTTCGCAAGATGACCCCGAGGCACTCAAAATCCTTGCTCAATTAAAAACGATTGCCTTACAAAAAACATTGGCCAACGAACCAACTCATCTTGATGCCGCTATCGAATATATCGATTTTCAGACAGGATTGGAAAAAGCAGAAAAAAGAGAGGAAAAACGCCTCGCGCTGCTAACTAAAATGAAAACGGATTTTGAAACCTCAGGCGATCTACTATCGAGAGATTATCAAAATACTCGAAAAATTCTGCCTGAAAAAGATCGAATTGTAACTGCATATATGAACTTCATCGATGCTGAAATTCTTTTTTGCCAATCGAAACTCGCTCGAGAGGAGTGCGATCGCTCTCATTTACAAAAAAAGGCAAAAAACTCGTTAGAAAAGATCGCGTTAGAGCCTATTAATGCCTTCCTCGCTATGAAAGCGCAGGAACAATTGGAGCAGATGGACGGCAAATAAATATGCAAACTTCTCTAAATAAGCGCATGCTCGTTTTTTGCATTTTTACCTCCCTGTTCTTGCATTTTCTCTCTCTTTTTATGCTACAGCATCATTCAATCTGGTTTACCGCGTCGATCGATGCAAGATCTGTTCACGCCATGCAATCATGGCGTAAAGAACAAATTTTAAAAGAAACGTTCCAAACTCTTTCTAAAAAAGAAACGGCAACGAAGGCAACGTTGCAAAAAATCAAAGCTTCGGAACCTTTTGCATATTCATTCCAAGAGCCAAAAGTCGAGCCGATGAATTTATTCTCTACCGAAAAGCCCTGGCATCACGCGAATATGCTGATCACTCACTCTCATTTTATACCAACAATTCTCCCTTCGCCCAAAATGACCCTCGAGTTGAATCTCGCCGGATTCAGCGCGCCAAGTCAGCCCACCCTGCCAGAAACCCAAACACAGGGCTCTCGAGCACCTAAACATCCGGAATGGCCCTCTGCACTGGCGCAGCTCATGCCGCCGAATATCGAAGAGTTGAGAACCCCCATGATCGCCTACGAAACGCAACCTCACAACACACCAGAGATGACAGAACAATACAGCGCGCGGCGTGCCTTGCTCACAATTCCTGAACCCCCAATGCCTTCTTTTCCCTCACTCGATGAATTGGAAACGACCACCTATTCTGATTTTTTTGATCTCGATCTGGTGTGCCTGCCTAAACAAAGCGAAAGCGGCTATCTCTTTGCAATAACAATCATTCCTCGATCCGATTTACAATTACCAAAGCTTCACCAACACTATAACTTTTTAATCGACCGCGCGAACTGCATCCAACGCGACCGTCTCCTCGCTTCCAAAAACGCGATCCTCAAAGCACTTAATGAACTAGCCCCCGACGACACGTTCAATATCATTGTTTTTGATAGTAAAATTGAAAAACTCTTTTCAGGATCAAGATCGCCGGATGGCCTTTCGCTCGCTCAGGCAAAAACATTTCTCGAGAAAATCACTCTCGGAAGTTTTTTTGCTCCGGCCGATCTGTATAAGAGCTTGCTTTTAACGATACCCGAACAGATTCGAGATGATGAGCTCTATACGGCCATTCTTATGTCCGATGGAGAGAATCTCGCAAAAAAAAGCGCGCTGCACTCAATCTTGCAGACCTGGACCTGGCAAAATAGCGGCAAGGTCTCCTTATTTACCGTCTCCATGGGCTACGATGCCCAACTTGCCAACCTGGATGTCGCTTCCGCTTTAAATAAAGGCCACCTCTATACATCGACCACCCATAGCGGCATTAAGCGCAAATTACTCAAGTTGATGAAAACCATCCAAACACCTTTAGCCAAAAATATTTCCTGTCACGCCATCAGCAACTCGAACAACCACCCCATTGAACTCTACCCCGGCTCTCGAGAATTGCCCAACTTGTACCTGGATCAGCCTCTCGTTATCATCGGCAGCTGCGATTCGATGGACGACTTTATTTTGTTCGTCCAAGGGCGGTTAAAAGATCGATGGATGAATATCAAAAAGACCATTTCCTTCGTCAATGCAAAAAAAGGCGGCCAATCTTTAAATCAAGAATGGGCCCACCATCAGGCCTATCGATGCTACAAACATTATGTGCAAGATACCGATATCGCGCATCTAACCGAAGCGCGTGGATGGTTGGAACCCTTTGACATCAAGCCAGCATTTCAATGACATTGCGCATACTCGGCGGTCAATTTAAAGGCCGCATCCTTAAATCCCCCAAATCGTGCCCTACACGCCCAACGCAGGGGATATTGCGCCAGGCCGTCTTCAACATCTGCCAGCAACAAATCCCGGGTGCGCGTTTTCTCGATCTCTTTGCCGGCAGCGGAGCCATGGGACTGGAAGCGCTGAGCCGCGGCGCGGAACTTGCCTGCTTTGTCGAACAAAACAGATCGGCCGCTCGATCGATCCGCGAAAACATTCAAATCCTTCAAGTGACGGATCATTCCGAGCTATTGGTAATGGATGTTTTTCGCGCCCTAAAAACCCTCGCCAAGCGCAATGAAACATTTGATACAGTCTATATTGATCCGCCCTATGGCCAAACAGAGATGATTCGAAACGTTTTACAAGAACTTGAAAAGAATAACCTCATCTCACCTAAAGCCATCGTCTTTTTCGAAGACTCCACACAAGATAAAGAGCTCGAATATGAATCCCCACGATTGAAGCTCGTGAGCGCACGCAGATTTGGAATCGCCCGGCTCTATCAATATGAAGCCGAATAGCGCCCTTCCCGCGTGAGCGAAAATGGCAAAATGTTCAACCTCTAACGAAAAGACCCCGCACTTAAGGACTTGAAGTAACCCACTTCTTCAAAGATCTTTTGCCCTGCGCCAGTGTATACTGCTGTCGACCTGAAGCTTTGATTTTTGGCGACAAGATTTTGCGTTCCAATGTATTGCGGAGATCGAAGCCAACTTGCAGCAAGTTAGCGAGATCGAGCGAAACATTGGAACGCAAAAGATGTCGATGAAAAATCAAATGTTCAGGCCGATAGCAGTATATAAGAATAGTTGGTCGAGATCCCTTCAACATTGGTCTCTTCGATGAGATTACAGGAATTCTACAGATAGCGTGTCGTGTAAGTATACTGGCTCGGCTAACCGAGGTAGTCGGTTTTTTCAATCAGCAAATCGGTTGAGTCATACCTGAATTTTGTGAATTGAAAGTCCTCGTTAAGTTGGATCAGACGACCCTTGGCATCAAATGTTCGATCAATGGCGAGAGCCCATGCAAAAAAGCGTTTGATGGATGCAGCAGCTTCTTGCGTCGTAAACATACAAAAGCATCTTGGCCATGTGGGTTCATTTCGCGCAGCAGCTCGCCTTGGCGTTAAAAGTACGCTCGATCGTATAGGCCATGATTCCGTCTGAGCGGTAAATCAGTTTTGTCTTATTTTTATAACTTTTTTTGCTACGCATTTATTAATATTTAACTAAATTGATACAAACCTTATTTAACTACTGATCCGAAATAATCATTTCAATTTACTCGCCCTTCTTTTTATGTTATAATTCAACAGTCGTAAGTTAATAACAAAATAAAACGAGGTAAATATGTCATTACAAGTGTCACGCATTAACCCACATTTTGTTGGAACATTTTTTCATAAACCTGTAAAAGCCAGAGAATTTTTTAATAATGTTGCAATAAATTTTCCAAGAGAAGTCGTAAAAGAAGCTTTAGATAATTTGTTAGATATTAATGAATGCTCTAAAGATCTAAAAGATTTTCAAGCGCGTATTAAAACTTCTATCCGCAGAAATTCTTTAATAACTCCAAAAGATCAGGAATTGTTTTTGTATATTATCCGAGATGCTAAAAACGTAAAGTTTCTTTGATTTTTATTGACTGTTCAGCGTCAAGTTATTTGACAATTAAACAGTGATTTTAACTAACCGGCTCATTTAGAGCCGGTTTTTTTATGAAAAAATTTAATTAATCGGCGGCTTTGTTGCGCAATTCCTCTCCGCGATGCAGTCTACCTAATGGCCGCCTGATTTAACAGACCACCTTATAGCTTTTGGGCATCCCAAGTTCCGTCATCCGATTCAATACGTCGAGTTTTATCGCTGTTTCTGTCATCTGAGTCGATTCTTTGCGAGAGGAAAGACGGTTTCCCAATATTGTTTTATATCGAAACATCAATGTCTCTACCCAATTTCTTGTTTCCAGTGTGCTCGGCCTTCATCGCCAATTTCCTGGATTCTCCGGATCGCATCATCTCGTGCCTTGAGGCATGGGAACGATTTTTTTCTCTGTAATTTAGCATTCTTGTCAGGTGGGATGATCTGTCTTCCTCCTCGATCATAAATAGCCTCACGGCAGTCGAATGTGTCACAGGCACCATCACCAAGAATGTCTCCTAACGGGACTCCCCCAAGAGCTTCCATCATATAGATCATTGCCTCGTCGTCGTTTATGTTATTCGAGGTCATCGCGTTAACCACTACTTGGCCAGAATCTGTGCACATGGCGACGTGTATCTTGCGCCATGTTCTGCGATTGGAATAACCATGTTTTCTGACCCTCCATTCACCTTCGCCAAAAACTTTAATCCCCGTTGAATCAAAAATCACATTTAACTTCTCACCGGGCTTAAGCAACTTTCTCAATGGAATCTGTAGATCTTTTGCTCAACGAGAAAACACCGAATAATGAGGGCATACAAGGTCTATCTTTAGAATTTTGATGATCGACTTGATAAATCCCTGCAGAACGCGGAGTGCTGTGCGAAATACAGCTTTGATCGTCAGACCACATCGAATCGCATTGTCTGAATAAATATCTGGTCGGCCGGATTTTCCATTTCGCTCGACAGAGTACCATTTCTGAATGGGTTCTTCATCAAACCAAAAAGTGATGGTTCCCCGATTTTCCAAGGATTGGTTATATTCTTTCCAGTTACGGGTGCGGTATCTGTCTTTCTTCTTAAAGGAGGTTTTATCCTTTTTGGGAGCCATGTCGAGCCTAAAGTTTTTGTCTTGCAACAAAAAATTTTAAAGACTCGAGACTCTTAGGGCAAGAGGATCTTCACTCGTAGCTATTTATGCAACAAAGCCACCATAGGCAGTTCATTGGGAGGAGCCGTTGCGACTGCCGCTCTTATGAATGCATCGAGCTGTAAACCACCCCTCGATCGAGATCGAGTTCAGTTGATCAACC
>CAISYW010000061.1 GCA_903889795.1 uncultured Chlamydiae bacterium
AGATTTTGCGTTCCAATGTATTGCGGAGATCGAAGCCAACTTGCAGCAAGTTAGCGAGATCGAGCGAAATATTGGAGCGCAAAAGATGTCGATGAAAAATCAAATGTTCAGGCCGACAGCAGTATATTAAAAATCCATTTTAGGAAATGCATTGTGCGTAAATGCCGGCCGAGGCGAGGGTATTTACCAACATATGGGATCCGATAGCCCCTGCCAATCCCCACCGTGACTCTTTGATGGTTCCTAGAAGGAAGCCCTGTGCAGTTGCAACAAATGCCTGATATTGGATCGCTGCTCCACCTTTGGTTCCGATTAAATGATAGCCTCCAAATAATGCTGCCGCCAAAGTAATGCGAAAGACTTTTCCCCCTGTGCGATCAATCCATGAAGCAGCGCGTGGAGAAACCATCTGAATCACCCGGCTGAGGGCACGTTTCAACAGAAGATCTTGAACGACGCCTCGGAAAAGGAGCTCTTCTCCAATTCCACCGATTAGAATAGAAGTTGGAGCCATGAACTTCCATGCGTCTATTTCTGAAGAAAGCTCAGGGATTTGTCTTTTCAACTCCTGATAATAACCATTCCAAAAAAAGCAGGGCTCTTCGGGTATCCATCCGATCATTCGGGTGCTTTTACCAAGGGCAATATTGGTAAGAATGCCGATCGAACCGCCGACGGCGCCACCCACAGTGTATTGCTTGATTTTATGATAGACTCCGTTCATGCAACTTTTGCTGCATGACCAAATGCTTTGACTCGTCGATAATAAAGCGTAACTCATAAGACTCCAAATTAATTATTTAATAATACAATATTATCTTGATTAAGTAAATAAACATTTTATGTTTAGTATTATTGAAAATTGTTTTAAATAAGGTTTTTACTTACTAATAAAATATTTAATTTATGCTGAACGTGATTTATGTTCGGTGTATAGTACGTCAACTGTTATAGGATATGCAGATTCCAATCGGGAGTAATTAATCATGACCAATTCATTTGCCAGCGATAATTTTGCGGGGGTTCATCCCGAAGTTATGATTGCCATTCAAAAAGCGAATGTCGGTCATGCCACAGCCTATGGCGCAGACTCCTGGACAGAAAAATCAAACGCGTTATTTAAAAGAGTCTTTGGACCGTCAGTCGAAAGTTTTATCGTTTTTAACGGGACTGCAGCCAATGTATGCACACTCAAACATCTTTTTTCCTCTTGGCAAGCGATCATTTGTCCGGTCTCTGCCCATATTTGGACGGATGAATGCGGGGCCCCTCAAGCAAATACGGGTTGTTCCCTTTTGCCGATTGTTGCAAAGAATGGGAAAATTATCCCTGATCAATGTGAACTCTTTTTGCATGGAAAGGGAGTTCAACATCACGTTCAGCCGGCGGCTATTTCCATCACGCAGTCAACAGAATTAGGAACTGTTTATTCTGTTGAAGAGATCAAACAGCTGGCACACTTCGCTCACAAAAATGATCTTATATTTCATATGGATGGAGCGCGTCTTTGCAATGCCGCAGCAAGTTTGAAAGTTTCTCTAAAAGCTTTGACGACGGATCTCGGCGTTGATGTTCTCTCCTTCGGAGGTACTAAGAATGGATTGATGGGCGCGGAAGCGATTGTTTTTATAAAAGAAGGGTTGGCGGACCATTTTCAGTACGTTAGAAAACAACAGATGCAGCTTGCTTCAAAAATGCGGTTTTTGTCTGCCCAAATGGTGGCCTTATTAGAAGGGGATTTGTGGTTGCGAAATGCTTTTCATGCAAATGCCATGGCTAAATTGTTGGAGACAAACTTACGCCGTCATTGCCCAGATCTTCCTATTCTTTATCCGGTTGAGTCAAACGCTGTTTTTGTTCAACTTCCCTCCATGGAGGTTTTGCAAAAATTGCAAAAGAAAAGCTTCTTTTGGATTTGGGACCATGAGCGCGCCGTCGCTCGATGGATGACTTCATGGGATACTGAGCCTGCTTTCGTTGAGACATTTATCGCAGACCTTAAAAAATTTTGTTAAGGACTTGCGTAACCAATGCTTCGTTTGTGAATTATTATTGCTAGTTAATGTTTTAATGTGTACGCGTATTATTAATGTTGTACAACATTGAAGATTAAAAGCTGATGCACTTAAGATGCTTTATTGCATTCATAGGGATTTTTCTGCTTGGCCGGATATTTTGTCTGGATGCAGCGCCGATGCCTCCTGCCCCTTCGGCAGGGATTATCGAAAGGCAGATTGAGCAGGAATATGAGGCTAAGCCATTCGAGATGGATAAGGATATTCCATCCATTCAAATCGATATTCCCAAAGAGCGCCTTGATCTTCCGGAAGATAAAAAAGTTCAAATCTCACATATCCATATTCAGGGAAATCAGGTTCTGTCTGAAATGGAGATTGTATGTTGTCTCGGAGACTTTCTCGATCAAACTCTTTCGATAAAAGATATTTATGAGATCTGCCACCGTATCGAGCAATGCTATGCTCGCCAGGGTTATTTTTTGGCTCGCGCCTATCCTCCTGTGCAAACGATCGATAAAGGCATCCTGACAATCGAGGTTCTTGAAGGAATCCTCGGCTCCGTTGAAGTAGAAGGAAATCAGCACTATAGTACCGAATTTATCCTCAAATTTTTTGCATCCATTAAAGGAAAGCCGCTTCAATACGATGAGTTTTTACGTGCTTTGATGGTGCTCAATGACATGCATGATTTGTCAGCCAGTGCGGTTTTTAAAAAGGGTACTACAGTCGGAACTGCAGATCTCGTGATACGCGTGCAGGATCAAAAAGCGTTTCACCTCTACTTAAATGGGAACAACTACGGTCGATGGCTGACGACCAATTCCCGAGGCGGCGGACGGTTGGATATCGGAAACATATTGGCTTATGGAGATCAGCTTTCCGTTGCCGAGGTGATTGGTTTTCCTGTCGACGCCCTTTATTTTACCGATGCGATCTATTCGATTCCGTTGACGAAAAGAGGGTTGATCGCTGAGCTCGCTTATTTGACCTCCCGTTTTCATGTACAGGAAATGCAGCCCCTGCATTTAAAGGGCAGTTCCAAAATTGCGACAGCCAAACTTACGCAGGCGTTCTACCGTACGCGTTCGTTTAGTGTCGATGGATACACCTATTTTGATTACAAGCAGATTCAAAATTTTACTCTGTCCCGGCGAACATCTTATGATCGCTTGCGGAATTTGAACGTCGGTGCGACTTTTGATTTTTACCGTCCCTCTTATGGGCGGGAATTTCTGCGGCTGCAGGCCACATTGGGTATCCCCGATATTATGGGAGGCATGAAAGCCGTCAGCAGCGGATGTTCGCGAATAGGCGGCGGCGGCCGCTTCGTTAAAATCAATGCCGATCTGGATTTTCTGCAGAAGTTGCGGCGGCAATATAGCGCCGTCTTTTATGCCCATGTCTCCGGCCAATGGAGTCCTTATAAATTAACTTCCCCTGAACAGATGTATATCGGCGGTGTGGATACGGTCAGGGGATTTCCTCTCGCAGTTGCCGTTGGCGACAGTGGATACTACGCGAATTTTGAGTTGCGCATTCCTCCATTATTCAGGCTGAAGACCTCTTTGAATAATCCGATCAATAACCGAGTGCAGATTGTTTTATTTAGCGATCAGGGCGCCGCTCTGCTGCATGATGGCGTCAATCAGTTCTATTGTTCCGCAGGAGTGGGATTGCGGCTGAATCAGATTTGGAAGTTTTCTGTGGCGTTCGATATGGGGGTTCCGTTGAATCACCGAGCGGTCACAAACAATATCTTTTGGTACTTACGAATTGCGGGGCAGATGTTTTGATGGATCAAAAAGGACAATGCCGATTTCTTTGTTCGATCCGAAAGTGGGGACTCTTTGTCAAATCCGCATTGATGCTGATCGCTCCGTCGCTATATGCATTGCCTGAGGGACAAGAGGTCGTTCAAGGAACCGCGGATTGCACGCACCCGGATCCCCAGTCCATGTGCATTCAGGCGTCGGATCAGGCGATCATCAATTATCAGAAGTTCTCGATTGGTTCGGGCGAACGCGTTCAATTTATACAGCCATCCTCGCATTCCTCTGTATTGAACCGGGTCACAGGTACCGATCCCAGCGCTATTTTGGGATCTCTTCAATCGAATGGCCGCGTTTTCCTAGTCAACCCGCAGGGAATCTATTTTGGGAAAGATGCCGTCGTCAATGTGGGCGGCCTCGTCGCATCGACGCTGAACATTCGCGACGAGGATTTTGCTCAAGGAAATTATCGCTTTTACCTGGAAGACGGTTCTCTCGGATCTCAAATTGTGAACGAAGGAAGAATTTCCGCCGAAACATCGGTGGCTCTCTTCGCTCCTTATATTGATAACCTCGGTTCGATCATCGCTCAAACCGGAACGATCGCCATGGGATCGGCGCAGCGCATCACTTTGGATTTTTCCGGAGATGGCCTGATCTCATTTTGCGTCGATGAAACGTTGAGCGAGGCCTTGATCCGCCAAGGGGTTGGCGGGAGCTCTCCGGTTCGAATGGATTTCGCCGCCGCTGAACGAACCATTAAGATGGTTGTCAACACGGATGGGTTGACAGCGGCCAATACGATCGAAGAGTCGGAGGGCGTCTTTCGGCTCGTGAACACAGGATCGATGAACGCCGCGGCCGTATCGATGGATGGCCCTCGCGTTGCGCTGACAGGTTTAATCGATGTCTCAAACCTTCAACCGGAAATGACGGGGGGGCGTGTCGAGGTGTTCGGCGATCGAATCGATCTGCGAGGCGCTCGCATCGATGCGTCGGGAGATGCGGGAGGCGGTACCGTTCTCATCGGGGGAGAATATCAGGGCAAAGGATCGCGGCATAATGCCCGGACGAGTGTGATGGATGAGAATTCGTGGATTCATGCGGATGCCATCACTTCGGGAGATGGGGGCAAGGTTGTCGTGTGGGCGGATGACGCCGCCTTATTTTATGGGACGATCAGCGCGCGCGGGAACGAGGGAGGCCAGGGCGGCTTGGTCGAGACCTCCGGAAAGCAAAATCTCGGCGTGGGAACGTTGGCGCATGTCGATACATGGGCTCCAAATGATCGGTATGGAAATTGGCTGTTGGACCCGGCCTCGATCACGATTGCGACGGGCGGAGGGGCTACGATTGCCCAATGTTCGTCGCCGAATTGCGCGGATGCAAATGTTTATACGCTTGCTCCCAACACCATTGCCGCTTCCGCGACCAACGTTTCTCTTTGCGCGATGAACGCTGCGGCAAGCTTCATTACAGTGAGCAATAACATCAGCATGACCAATTCGGGCGTCGGGTTGACATTGACCGCCGGTTCGGGAAGCGCAGGTCCGATCAATTTGAATGCCAATATTACGACGAGAGGCGGCGCGATTGTTTTGAACGGGGTGATGACGGTTGGCGCAAACGTCGCTCTCAGCACCATTAACGCAACGCCGGCCGGCTCCAGTATCACTTTGAATGGTACTGTCAATGCAAGCGGCACCCGAACCTTGACCTTGGGCGGAGGGACAAGTGGAACGGTGACATTAGCCGGGGCTGTGGGGGCGACGACGTCGCTCAATACACTGACGGCAACCGGCGCGACCGTTGCGCAAAATTCTTCGGTTCGAACCATCGGTAACGTCGCTTATACCGGAACGTCGGCTATTAATATTGGAGGATCGATCACGACAACCGCTTCCGGTTCGATCACGTTAACCGGTCCTGTAAATCTTACGAATACCCCGACATTAGATACGACGTTCGCCGGAGCCACGACCGGAGCCACTATCAGTTTTACTTCCACGCTCAATGGCGCCGTCCCTCTCGTATTGCGAGCGGGCACTGTGGGCAACGTGATTTTTGGAGGAATTGTCGGAGGCAGCAGCCCTCTCACCAATCTATCATTTACGAGCGCAAACCAAATCCGTGTGGGCAACAATATTACCGTTACAGGCGCCAACCTTCTCACTTTCCCAAGCGCCGTTCTTCTGAATGGAACCAGCACCATCCAATCGAATCTCAATAATAATATCAGTTTTAATAGCACGATCAACGCGGCGAGCCTCGGCGTTCAAGGGTTAACGGTTACGACCGGTTCGGGCCTGATCACATTGAGCGGGGCTGTGGGAGCAACAACGGCGCTCAATTCGCTGTCGACTACCGCCGCGACCGTTACGCAAAGCTCTTCGGTTCGAACTACAGGTAGCGTCAGCCATACAGGAACGTCTGCTATCAATATCGGAGGTTCGATTACGACAACCGCTTCCGGTTCGATCACGTTAACCGGTCCTGTCATCATTACGAATACCCCGACATTGGATACGACCAACGCCGGAGGCACGACAGGAGCTAATATCAGGTTTACCTCCACGCTTGATGGGGCGGTCCCTCTCGTATTGCGATCGGGCACTGTGGGCAACGTGATTTTTAGCGGAATTGTCGGCGGCACCAACCCTCTCACCAACCTCTCATTCACAAGCGCGAATCAGATTCAGATCGGAAATGATATTAGAGTGACCGGCACCAATGTTTTGACGTTTCCCGGTGCCAGCGCCGTTATTGTGAATGGAAGCGGACTTTGCACAGTTACCTCCAATAGCAACAATACCATTACGTTTGGCGGCACGATCAATGGGCCGCAAGCTTTGGCGGTAGTGACCGGTGCAGGGGCCATCACTTTTTCCGGCGCCATCGGGGGAAGCACCCTGCCCGCTTCGCTTGCAGCGACGGCAACAGGGGGAACCGTCACTCAGTCATCCACGGCGATAGTAACCGGCGCTGTGAATTATACGGCATCGACCATCAATGTGAATGGCAGCATCACCACAAGCGGCGGTGCGATCACATGTACCGGAAATACGGTGATGGCCAATGCCCCGACCTTCAGTACTACGAGCGCTGATATCACCTTCTCGGCGAACCTGAATGGCGCCACGGCGCCCACATTCCTGGCAGGAACAGGTGTTGTCACGTTTGGAGGCGCAGTCGGAAATGCGGTCGTGCCGACAAATCTGACCTTCACGAGCGCCAGCTTGATTCGCGTCGGCGGAAATGTGACCGTTACGGGCGCAAATCCTCTGAATTTTTCCCAGCCCACCGCGATTACCGGGATCAGTACTTTTCTTACAAATAACGCCGCCATCACATTCGGAAACACACTCATCGGCCCGCAAGCATTAACCATTACGGCCGGCTCCGGAGCGATTAACTTTAATAGTACTGTGGGAGGCACCCCCTTATCGAGTTTGACGATCACGAGCGCTTCAACGGTGACAGCCTCCGGCAGCATCAGCGCCGGCACGATTACGGAAAGCGGGGTGAGCAACCTTTCAACATTTCATGCATTGACGACGAGTGCGATCGGCGGGATCAGCCTCACAGGCAACCAATTTTCGATTGACGGCAACATCATTACGACGGGATCCGGACCCTGTTCGATCACTAATGCGGGATTATTGACCTTAATAGGTGGATCTTCCACTTCGATTTCCGGAGCATTCAATCAGAACGGAGCGGGAGCCGTCAGCCTGTCCGGTAAGATTTTGACGACCGGAACGAATCTGTCCTTTTTGCGAGCGATCACGTTGGCGGGAGCGACGCAGCTCGCGTCGGGCGGAGGAACCATCGCCTTGTCGAGCACAGTCGATGGGGCGGGAGATTTAACTTTGACGGCCGGATCGGGCGCCATCAATCTCAGCGGAGCAATCGGCGCCACGCGCATCGGCGCTTTTTTAATTCAGAGCGCAGGACCCGTGACGACCTCATCGATTCGGGCTGCCTCCATTACGCAAGCATCCGGTTCGACAACTACTTTCGGGGGCGCACTCAATACGAATGGGAATAGCGGCATCAGTCTGACAGGAACTGATTTCAATCTTAACGGCACGATCACCACGACCACATCGGGCGGCGCCACGACGGGCTCTTGCACGATCAACAATTCAGGCGCCTTGACCTTGCCTTTAGCTGCGACGGCAAATATTGCCGGCTCTTTTGAGCAAACCAATAGTACGGGAACGGTTTCTCTCGCCAATGCGATCACGGCGGGAGAAAGCATTTCATTTAGAGGCCCCGTTACGGTTGCGGGGTCGGCTGCCGAGCTAAGTATATCGGCCGCTTCTCAAAGCATCACACTATATAATACAGAGGGAGTTGCAAAACTAACAAAAGGGAAGGTTTTTTCGGGGATTTGCTCAGATCGAGCTAGCTAATTCCCGAAAAAATCTTCCCTTTTGTCATTTCTGTAATGCAACATTTTTAGTCGCAAATCTTTATGAATAAACACCTTGCGTCTGATATAGTTATTCTCGATCAAAAAAACAGCCATACAAAAGCAAGGAGCGACTCAAATGAGTCAATTGACAAACACTTTATCGCAATACTGGTCTACGATTCAAGGCTCACTTTTTCCGCGGCTGCAAGAAGAACTTGATCCTCTGACGAAAAAGCAGCAGCAACTCATTGAAATTTTGGAACTTGTCCGCGTCGAAGAATTCATTCCAGATTATTTTGGATGCGAGGGTCGTCCCCAGAAAACACGTTCTGCTATAGCCAGATCCTTTATCGCCAAAATGGTATACAACATCGACACCACCACATTTCTAATTGAACGGCTCAAAACTGACAAAAACATGAGACGTATCTGCGGTTGGGAACGATTGACACAGCTTCCCAGCGAAGCCACATTCTCCAGAGCTTTTGCTGAATTTGCAGATGCTGGATTGCCTCAGCGTACACACGATACATTGATTCACAAAACAGTTGGTGATGCGGTCATTCTCCACAAATCGACAGATGCTACAGCGATCGAAGCGCGAGAAAAACCACAGGCAAAAACAGTACAAAATGCGCCGAAGAAAAAAGGCCGACCTAAAAAAGGCACGAAACGGCCTAAGCAAGAACTCACTCGTATAGAACAACAACCGACCATGACATTGGCAGAAATGTTGGCCGACCTACCCATAGAATGTGACAGAGGAGCAAAACGAGATAGCAAAGGAAACGTCATGTACTGGACAGGATACAAATTACATTTAGACACTGTGGACGGC
>CAISYW010000062.1 GCA_903889795.1 uncultured Chlamydiae bacterium
CGATTACTTACTATAATAATACGAAACAAATTAATAATAAAAGAGGCGCAAAATGGGAGCATTAATTACATCAACGTTCAATGGTCTTTCTAAAATTAATCCTTTTAGAGCAAAGACACCAGCAGCTATACCACCGGTAAAAGAAAAATCTTCGTTAATCGGTTGGATTAAAAACCATAAAGTAGAAACGATTGGTATGGCTGCCTCAGCAGTATTAACCACAGCATTGGTTGCTAGCGTGATTGCTACTAGCATATTGTCATGCGGAACAACCGGACTGATTGCTTGCGCTGTCCTAGGAGGAGGTGCAGCTGCAGCGGCTGGCGGTACCGTGATTGGTCATTTTGCAACCAACACTTCTTTCGTTCCGGTAAAACCAAAAGAAAAACCCCGTAAATTGAGCTTTCTCTCACAAGTCGCAACAGGAGTTATTGGCGGGATAGCGGTCGGCGGCATGATACTCGGCGGATTAAGTTTAGTCTTATAATATACGTCATCCCAAAACAAAAAGAACCTATTCATTAATGTTTTATTAATAGGTTCTTTTTCATTTAATACACCACAACTCAGCATTCATTTAAATATCGCAACAAAAAACAACCAACATTAATGACGCTAACTAAGAAATTACCAAAATAAACTATCCACGCAAAATTAAACAACTTAACTTTTTATCAACCATTAGCAATTAGTTTCCATTTAGTTTTTCTGTTGATTTAGTTACAATTAAGCACGAAAAAGAAATCTAACGGAGGGCAATAAAATGTCTCATGCAATACAAAATAGTTGTTTACAGGGTGTAAAAAACAATCTTCTGGCTGCAGGAAGCTGGATAAAAAACCATAAACTTGAAATTGGCTTGGGAGTTGCGACGACAGCTGTTGCGGTTGCCGCAATCGCAGCCACAGTCTTAACTGCCGGAACGGCTGCTGCCGCTTTCGGAGGCATCGGAGTTGGCGCCATACTCGGATCTGGAGCTGCAGTTGCAGGTGCAGCTACGATAGGCCTAGGAATGGTAAATCACCATTATAACAAAAGAGCTGCTGCTGATAAGGCTGCTGCTGATAAGGCTGCTGCTGAGTCTAATAAATGGACAAAAATAATTGTAGGTAGCGTTACGACACTCACTGTAACGGCTCTTGCAACGGCATCCTATGTTTTGTTAACAGGACTAGCCTAATCATTATCGGTTCCATTAAGTTTAAGAGGCGAAATGAACTTCCGCCTCTTTTTTTTATCAAAGCCTGTCAATAAATGGGTAAAAAATTATAGTCCTTTTTAAAAGGGCTTGTCCTGAAACTGCGATTATCTCACCTGCCTGTTCGCAATCAGCGCGTATTAATGCGCGTCGATTTTAATGTTCCGCTTCAAAGACAATGGCTCCATTCTGGACGATTCGCGCATCTTGGGAGCTCTTCCATCCATTCGCCACGTTCTCGAACAGGGCGGATCTCTGAATAGGTTTTTACGATCCCTCATGTTAGGCAAAAACAAAACAATCAATCTCAAATAATCCATTCACACAAAAACAATAACTTAACTTTTTATCAATTATAAGCAATTAGTTATGATTGATTATATATGCTAATTACAATACAATTAAACGCGAAACAGAAAACCAACAGAGGGTAATAAAATGTCTCACGCAATACAAAATAGCGGTTTACAGGGTGTAAAAAACAATCTTCTAGCTGCAGGAAGCTGGATAAAAAACCATAAACTTGAAATTGGCTTGGGAGTTGCGACGACAGCTTTTGCGGTTGCCGCAATCGCAGCCACAGTCTTAACTGCCGGAACGGCTGCTGCCGCTTTTGGGGGTATCGGAGTTGGTGCCCTACTCGGATCTGGAGCTGCAGTTACAGGTGCACTTACAATTGGCATAGGAGTAACAAATCACCATTTTGAAAAAATTGATGCCGCCAAAGCAAGATCAGACGCTGAAAATCGTAGAAATCATAAATGGTATCAGACTACAGTCAATGTATTAGGAATCGGCGCTTTAATTGCCATGACAATCGCAGCTCCTATGATGGTATTATAATATTTGATTCAATGAGTAAAATAACTTGATCTCTATTTTAAGAAGAGGCGGGATGAACTTCCGCCTCTTTTTTTTCATCAGAGCCTGTCAATAAATGGGTAAATAATTATAGTCCTCTTTAAAAGGGCTTGTCATGAAACTGCGATTATCTCAACTACCTGTTCGCAATCAGCGCGTATTAATGCGCGTCGATTTTAATGTCCCCCTCAAAGACGATGGCTCCATCCTGGACGATTCGCGCATCTTGGGTGCGCTGCCATCCATTCGCTACGTTCTCGAACAGGGCGGATCTCTGATTTTAATGAGCCATCTCGGACGACCCAAAGGAGCGATTGATCCAAAAGCCACGCTCTCTCCCTGCGCAGAGCGCCTGTCAGCTTTGCTCCAACGCCCCGTCATCATGGCTCCCGATTGCGTCGGAGAGGCGGTTGATTCCCTCGCACAACATCTCAAGAGCGGCTCGGTTTTGATGCTCGAGAATCTACGCTTCCACGTCGGGGAAGAAGAGCCGGCCAAGGAACCAGGATTTGTCGAGGGACTGGCGCGCCTGGGCGATGTCTATGTCAATGACGCTTTCGGAACCGCCCATCGAGCTCACGCCTCGACTGCCCTCATCGCCCGCTTTTTTCCCAACAAAGCCGCGATGGGCTTTCTGATCGAAAAGGAACTCGCCAACCTGGAACCTCTCCTGAAAAACCCAAAACGCCCCTTTTATGCAATCATCGGTGGAGCTAAAGTCGCATCGAAAGCCGGGATTGTCAAAAATCTATTGGGTAAACTCGATGCATTATTCATCGGAGGTGGAATGGCTTTTCCATTTATGGCCGCTCAAAAAATTTCAATCGGCCGCTCCCTCTGTTTAGAAACAGATATTCCCATAGCGAAAGATATCATTGAGAAGGCTCAACAAAAGGGAGTTCAGCTTCACCTGCCTCTGGATATCGTTGCCAAATCAGAAGGAGCTCCAAATACTGTTTTTACTTCCGACCTACCCGCCGGCTGGGCCGGAATGGACATTGGCCCGAAAACCGTACAGGCGTGGAAAAAAGAATTTCATAATGCCGCAACAATTTATTGGAATGGTCCGGTTGGCGTCTATGAACAGCCCCCATTCGATCAGGGCACGCTCGGAATCGCTACCGCACTTGCCAAATGCTCAGGAATACACACCATCGTCGGAGGAGGAGATTCCATTGCCGCCATCCAACAAATGGGTTTAGCACCCTATTTTACCCATCTATCCACCGGCGGCGGCGCCTCATTAGAATTTCTTGAATATGGCCATCTCCCTGGAATTGATGCATTAAGCGACGCCGTTTCTTGACGTTTACTTAATTTATGAGAAACCCCTATAATCAAAGCAGAATTGTAGAAGTATTTTACTTGGAGGGTGCGTATAATTTTCTTTTTTTGACGGCTTCAACCGCAAAATGAAGAAATATACGATCCTAAAACACATTCACAGTTCTTTTTTTAGGGAGTATGACGGCCCAACCACAAGTTGAATTTGGCAAATGGCGCTCCTTCTTTTGGCCAATCTATCGATTTGAGCTAAAGAAGTTCATACCGATGCTCGCCATTTTCTTTTTGATCTCATTCAACTATAACCTGCTGCGCGCCTTCAAAGACTCCCTGATCGTCACGGCCAAAGATTCCGGGGCGGAGGCGATTCCATTCATAAAAGTCTGGGTGATTCTGCCCATGGCCATTTTACTGACTTTTATCTTTACCCGATTGGCTAACCGCTTCACGCGAGAAAAAGTTTTTTACATCATGATGACCGGTTTCGTAAGCTTTTTCTTCATTTTTGCATTTATTCTTTACCCTGCCAGAGAGTTCCTGCATCCCCACGATCTCGCTGACAAACTACAACTGCTGCTTCCTTCCGGCTGCCGAGGCTTGATTGCGCTCTTCCGCAACTGGACATTCACTCTTTTTTATACGATGTCCGAACTATGGAGCACAGCTATTCTCACCGTCCTGTTTTGGGGTTTTACCAACGAAGTGACCTCGGTTCAGGAAGCGCGGCGATTTTACGGCATTTTGGCGACCGGCGCGAATATTGCACAAATATGCTCCGGACAGGTTTCCATCTTTCTATCCCAAAAACTGTTTATCCCCCAGATCCCCTATGGCAAGGAATCTTGGGAACAGTCCATTTTATTTTTAAATTGCGCTGTGATTGCCAGCGGCGTTTTGTCGATCATACTTTTTCGTTGGCTGAATAAACATGTCATACTTCCCCACGAACGCATCCAAGAGCAGACACAGAAGAGCGAAAAAATCAAAATGTCAATGCGTAAAAACTTTGCTTATCTGGCCAAATCAAAATATTTGATCTGCATTGCCCTGATCGTATTGACCTACAATGTCGCCGTTAACCTGATCGAAATTGTCTGGAAAAACCAGATCAAACTCGTCTACCCCGATCCGAGCATGTACAATGCGTATATGGGCGAAGTGCTCACCGCCACAGGAATCATCGCTACGGTCGTATCGATTCTGCTCACCACGAATATTATCCGCCGCTTTTCCTGGACTTATAGTGCATTGATTCCTCCGGTCATCACCCTGATAACGGGAGCTTTCTTTTTCTTCTTCACCGTCTTTCCCAATATAAATTTAATGGGTATCACCGCATTTTTAAGCGTCTCCCCCCTCTATCTCAGCGTGACCTTCGGCTCGCTGCAGAACTGCTTAACCCGAGCTTCCAAATATACTCTTTACGATGCGACAAAAGAGCTAGCCTTCATTCCGCTCAGCAAAGAATCGAAGCTCAAGGGCAAAGCGGCGATCGACGGCGTTGGCTCACGGCTCGGCAAGTCAGGCGGATCGGTCATCCATCAAGGCTTCTTAATCCTTTTCACGACACTTGCTGTCAGCACGCCCTACATTGCCATCGTCTTCGTAGGCGTCGTCGTAATTTGGATCATGTCGGTCGTTTCGTTAGGCAAACAATTTGATGAACTGGTAATGAGCAAAACCAAACTCGATATTCCCGAACCGGAAGCCAAGGAACCCTCTCCTACCCTTTCTCAACCATAAAAAATTTATTACGACGCATTCATTTGATATGACGGGAATTTCATTTGTCTGGTATAAGCTTTGTGAAAAAAGTGAAGAAGAACGGCTCCTTGTTAACCATTTCAAATAGTTTATCTTTTATTCGAGCTCCACTTGCCTTTTTATTTTTGCAAGAAAGCCCCACCCTTCGTCTTTTAGCGATTATCCTGGCGATGATCACTGATAGCATCGACGGCTATGTAGCCAGACGCAGCTGCTCAACAAGCCGATTTGGAGCCATTCTCGATCCTGCGATGGATAAATTTTTTGTCTATTTTGCAATGGCCGTATTTTACTTGGAGGGTCGAATGACCCCGCTAGAAATGTCTGCCATGCTTTCACGTGACTTTTTCCTGATTTTATATGGATTATTGCTGGCAATGTGCGGGCGATGGCGGGATATTGAATTCCGCGCGATTCGTTGGGGCAAAGTGACAACCTCTTTGCAATTCATTGTCCTAATCGGACTCACCTTGCAAATATCGATCCCCTGGATAATCTACGCATCATTCCTCGGCATGGGTCTTCTCGCATTTGTCGAGCTAATGCAGGTTATGAATCCATTTTTAAAATCTTCTCAAAAAATTTAGGCACCGCCATCGGCATGCTTGCACCTGCACCAAGAACCAAATCGTAGATCTTGAGCAGGAGATCTTGCTTAATCTGCAAAAACTCATCTAATTCGGTAGTGAGCGTATAGGCTTTGATTTCGATATCAATCGATGCAATGCAAAATGAGGTCATATTGACATAGATCGGCTGGCTTTGATCGATCCCGGGATAAGAGATCAAAAGCTGGCGGATTTTCTCAACAAGAACCGGTACATTCTTGGCATCTTCATAGCGAACTCCAATCAATTCCTCAATTCGCCGATGAGTCATACGAGATTGATTGATCATTACCTCGGTTGAAAACATCGAATTAGGGATAAAAATAGGCTTTTTTTGCAAATCACGGACGGAGGTGAAATACCAGCCGATCTCCTCAATTTGACCGAGAATTTTTTTCCCGGGCAGCTCAATCATCTCATTCACGGTAAATGGACGGGTCAGATGGATCATCAGACCGCCAAAGAAATTTGCAATCACCTCTTTGCTCGCGAAACCGGCGGCGGCGGCGCCAATGCCCCCGAAAGCAATTAACGGCATCACATCGAGTCCGAAAATCTGCAAAATAATGAGCAGGCTGATAAAGACCACGATAAAGGAAAAAACTTTTCCCATGATTTGAATGGAATGCGTATCCAAATCGAGCTTACCTTGGAGTTGCCGCGCTGCTATCGATCGTTGAAAAGTCTTTTTCCAGCGCAGAAAAATCCAAGCCAAACAGCCAATGATTGATGCATTTCGTACCGTTGAAAAATTCAACGAGGCTTTTTCGACGCCCAGGTGAGGCAGAGCAAGAGAAATCAAAAAGGCAACAAATAATATCCATAATAAAGAGTGCATAGGAGCAAGAAAAACATAGTCAAGGTGCGCTTGCCAATCATGCTCATTGTAATGAGCGCGGCGCTTGAAATGTAAAATGAACTGCTTAAAGAAAACGTTGAGAGTGAGAATCAGCAGCAAAAAAGCGCCAAGCTTCACAAGCCATATATAATCGGAAAAGAGAGTAAGCCAAGTTAGATTCATAATTTAGACCGTTGCATATTTCATAATTTTAAAAAAGCATAGCATAAAGAGGTAAATGCAAAACGAGGCAAAATTCGGTATATGCAAGAAATGACTTTTACAGAATTTCATTGCCAGTATACTCTTAAAAGATCCCAGTATATTACAAACATTTCGATCATTCAGGTTAGAATTCTATGGAAATTCAAAACGAATCAATTTTTGTCTCGGCTCTGCGTGGATTTTGCCGCAGCCTGTTTATCCTGCTCGGCATCTTCACCGCTATCTTTATTGCCGTTTTAGCGTTTTCCGCCTTCCAATCTCCTTATCAATCGGAAGAAAAAACCTCCATGCAACTCTTACCCGACCTCAACGGCAAAAAAGCTCTCGTTTCACTCACAGCTCCGGTAATCTTGCGAGTGAACATCAAGGGCATGATCGGTGACCCTGAACATTTAGACACAGATGTCATGCAATCGATTCTTTTGGACTCCCGGGAAGGTCTGTTCCAGCACGACCGCGTCAAAGCCGTTCTACTCTATTTTGATACACCCGGAGGAACCGTCGTCGACTCCGACAACATCTACCGCCTCCTGTTGAGCTACAAGAAAAAATTTAATGTTCCCGTGTTCGGCTATATCAATGGACTTTGCGCTTCAGGGGGAATGTATATCGCGTCCGCGGCTGACCGCCTTTATTGCGGACATAGCGGCATTGTCGGTTCCGTCGGCATTATTTTTGGACCCTTTTTCAACATCTCCGATGCAATTGCCAAGATTGGAGTTCAGGCGCGAGTGCTCACTGACGGAATTGACAAAGACATGATGAGCCCGCTTCGACCCTGGAAACCGGACGAAGATGAGGTGTTCAAAAAAGTGATGTCCCATTTTTATCAA
>CAISYW010000063.1 GCA_903889795.1 uncultured Chlamydiae bacterium
AAATAGACCTCGCAAAAGCCGTTCTAAAGTCTGCTGCCTAACCACAAAAATGTCCAAACTCCAGGGAAGGGGTTTTTAACCCCTTCCTGTTTAATTTAACGCCTCAGCAGGCAAATATCTCGAGCCCTTCGGTTCTAAAAAATGTACAAAATCAAGATATTGATAGAAAGACCGCGAATGCTTTTCGGTATAAGCAATTCGCGGTGAAACAGAGCGGAGCAACGCAGTCTATGAGCGATATAGCGAACTGCTATAGCCTAACACCACAACGGCGAGAATCATGCAAGCCAGACCCAACCACAGCGTGTGCTTCACTTTGGCGCTACAGCCTTTCCATTCTTTGTGTCGCCAGCCCCAAAAATTGGATGTTAATAATATCATCACCATAAACAACGGCCAACCAACGACCGGACCTACAACTCCAATCATTTGAGAGGCTTTGCTATAAAACACCAAAGAACCATACCAAAATAATCCCATGACCAGGGCATAGAGATAATTTTTGGAGGAACCCGGGAGGATGAAATGACCAAATGTTCGATTTTTAGCGCTTAGAAATAGCATATATAGAGCATATGGAATGAAACCGCAGGCTAAAAACCCCGGCCACATAATATTCGCTGCGCCAAAAGCGCTGGCGCCATATTCCAAGGCCACATCCTGCATATCGGTGGTCAGGGCAAAGGCAAAATTTTGACCTGCGGAGGAGAGACCGGCTACAATAGCTAAGATCACACCTGTAACATAATGTTTAGCTCGATGTTTTTCTGCTTTACCCGTCGCTTTTTTGAGCTGCTGCAAGTTGCCTGCGCGGTTTGATAAAAGCAATCCCATCACGACCAGCAATGAACCGGTTATCGTAAATCCGCCAAACGTGGTCAGAATTTTTTCCGGGTGCTGAAATATTAAAGGAAGCAGAAATCCGAGAATAATTCCCAATCCGATATTGAGAACGAAACCCAAACCAAAGCCAATCATATTTAAGGCTAGGGCAAAACACATTTGTCCGACGCCAAAAATAAAACCGCCTGAAAGCATGATTAAAATAATGTGCCCTGAAGCAGCTTTGTAAACTTCAAAAATTTGCGGTGCTGTAAATAGGGCGGCCGCCCAAGGCAAAATAACAAATGCCCATAACGAAAAATTCAACCAAATATTTTCGAATTTCCATTTTTTTAAATACTTTGTCGGCAAAGCAAACGAGCCATTAACCAGGCCTGCAATGAAAATTAAAAATAAAGCGAATGATACATTCATAGTTATCTCCTGCTATTTGCTGAGATACATTATTACAAACTCTTAATCTAGATATTTTTTCAGAACAACCTACCTAAGTAGATTCTTGTTTCGTTGTTGAATCGAAGCATTGCTTCATGGCTCCAGAAACCTTTACCAAACTCGCCGTTATAGAGTAAGGATGCGAAAAAACCGGATTTAGTTTGGCAAAAAATCTCAATGCTTGGGGAAACAAGGTTTTGCGATGCAGTAAAAGAACAGACAGTGAGAAAATCAGAGGTGCCTGCAAGAGTCACAGAGATGCGATCGAGTGAAAACGGCGCCTTATTAATGTAGCTGGCTTTGCCTCGAAGGATGAAACGCCCCCATTCAAATTCATGCATGTAGTAACCATTTAGACCCGCCTCGGAGCGGAGCATGGAAGAAAAATGAGAGGGACGGTTCATGTTATATGGCGCAGCGCCATGTTCGTTATAAAAATGATCATGGAGAAATGCCCAGTCGACTGAAACGAACGGTTCGACAACCGCAGATTGATATTGGATGTCATAGCCGGTTCCAAAATGGATATCTCCTTGATACGAGTTGTAAGAGCCGGAGGCCGTTTTGTTAAAATTCTTGAAGAAGATATGGCGATCATTATTCGTATGCTGCATTCCGGTCCATAGAGAGGTCTCAATAAAGACATGGGGGTAATAAATGGTTCCGTATAAAGAGAGCGACCCTATATTCAGGTTGGCTTTGCCAAAGTTGTGATGCTCATGAATATATGAGTTCCCATAGGCCAAAGCTGCGCCCACTACGGCATCGTCATATAAATAATCCCTGCCGATCACCAGCCCGCTGTTAATGAAATGAAATGCCGGATTTTGGTTTTGCGAGTCTTGAAAACCGACATCGCCGAAGCCGGCGTACCAAATCGATAAACTGTCCGCGGGATTGCAGTGGTGACTTTTTCGAGTTTTTTTTCTGTAACAGCTTCTGTTTGAAACCAGCTGCTCATCTTCGGGTAATTCGGCCGCACTCAAGTAGGGCTTTGTTTTATGTGTGCTGTTCATTCTTCGGAAGATTCGTTCATCGAGTATGCGGGAACCGACAAGAGAGCTGAATGAAAATGCGACATTTTGGGATGCGTAATTAGCAAAAGAATCTCGCGACGGACTGATTGTATTTAAGGCGCTTTTTAGTTCTTCGGTTGAAAGAGAATCGAGCGAATAAATGGTGCCTCCGAGAAGATTGGCATGGGCGCTCAAATAGGTGGCTATGGAAAGCTGGTTGTCGGTCAGATCTGTCGTGACGAGTCCCGAATAGGTGTATAGGAGGCTGACGGAATAGGGCGAGGCATAGGAATAAATGGTACTAAAATAAAATCGACCCGGGGTTTGTACGACAGAAGAAAATTGGCCTGTTAATCCCGTTGTTGCGCTGAGAATTTTATATTTTGATCCGACAGTAAAAAGGATTTGATCGTATTCTATTTCCAGGACGCCATTGAGAGCTGCAGAGCCATTGACGACAATACTAGATGAATTACTTGGGATAATGCGAATTACTGTGGTTGAGCCGGAATCGAGGGTGAGAGTCTTGTGCGCACTTGACGATCCAATTGTGGCTGTGCCGAGGAGACCCTGAAGAGTGCCGCCGCTATGGACGGTAACATTCCCCAAAACAGTTCCTGTTCCTTCAAAAATTCCCGTGTTATTGACGATCAAATCAGATGCGATTGATGCTCCGGCGGTGGCAAGAGAAAGCGTTCCTGCATCAACTGTGGTTGTACCGTTATAAGTGTTGTTGCCTGTTAGAGTGAGGATTCCTGCACCGCTTTTTGTAACTGAGCAGGTGCCCAGGTTTAAGGTGTCGCTAATAATGGGGTTGATCAGAGTTAAATTGCTGGTTAAAGAAAAATTGATCTCTCCGCCTGATACAAGAAAAATATCCAGGCCGTACGCCTTCCCGTCTTGACCTGTGCTTCCACCATGAACTCCGATTCCACCGGTGCCGAGAGTGACCGAATTTCCTAAAAAAGCTGCAGCGTTATCAATATTGAGAACCCCGCCGGTGTCAACGAAGATAGCCCCGCCTAATCCGGCGCCGCCCCCGCCTCCGCCCCCTGTGTACGTAATACTAACTCCCGCGCCCCCGGTTCCGGGTGATGCAGCTGCAGTCATTCCCGGATTTCCTGCATTGCCCGCAGCGCCGGCAGTTCCTGCGCCACCCGTGCCGCCGCCAAATCCAGAACTACCGCCCGAGCCCAAAGCGCCTAAAGCTCCGCCGCTACCGCCCGCTCCCGGCTTTCCCGTGGAATCGACTGCGCCGCCTCCACCGCCGCCACCGCCATAGCCGCCACCGCCTCCACCACCACCGCCGGCACCAAAGCTGCCCGTTCCTCCAGCTGCTCCGGCTCCGCCCTTACCCCCCGAGCCTCCATCTCCACCAGTGGGAGTTGCTCCTACTACGCCGCCCCCGCCCCCGCCGCCCCCGGAACCGAGTCCACCATTTCCCCCGCCGCCTCCGCCGCCTCCGTCGAATGCTCCTGCCGTGCCGTCACTACCTACAACACCTGAACTGGCTAAGCCGCCTGCAACTCCCCCAGAGCCAATCGCGCCTGCGGCACCTGCTGAACCGATAGCTCCGAAAGCGCCGCCGTTTCCGCCGCCGGCACCGCTGGTGCGGTTGGCGCCGCCTTTTCCTCCGGAGCCGATGAGTGCGGCTGCATCAGCGCCGATTATTCCGACGGCACCTAAAGCTCCGCCGGTTCCCCCGACACCCGTTAGTGGAGATGGAACTGCCAATTCGTTTCCGCCTTTTCCGCCTTTTCCGCCTTTAGCGGCATTATTGAAGAAACTAACTGTATCGACCGTTACCGTCGTTCCGTCTTTAACGAAAAGCGCGCCACCCATGCCGGCACCTCCGCCTCCACCCCCGCCGGCTTTGCCATCAACTCCGGTCTCTCCTTGCGAAAGGGTGTTTTGAATGGTCAGATTTTGGATAGTTACTATTCCGGCTTTTACGGTAAACGCTTGATAAGCATAGTCACCCGATACGCTTCCATAAGCGCCATCGATGGTTACGTCGGTAGCAATTTCTGGTAAGGCGCTGGCGAGAGTAATGTTCCAGTTTGAGGAGAACGTAATTGTATCGCCTGGACCAATAGCGCTCATTGCCGCTCGTAGAGAGTCTGCACCCGCGTCATTAGAGTTTGTAACAGTGAGATTTGCAGCATCTAATAAGGCTGCGCTTGAGAGAGCAAGGAAAAAAAATGATGCAAACCTGTTCATAGATACTAATGATCCGTTAATCCACATCATTAGTATAAAGGTACTTTTTGAAAATGATTAAATTGAATGCAAAAAAAAACCAGGGAAACGGTAAGCCGGATTCTGTCTTCGCTTTTACAAGCGGAGGTCATCATTCCTCTGGGGAGTTCGTCGCCGAACTCCTCGGGCGGCCAGCTAGAGCCTCGCTGGAGATGCTGATGGCGGCTCGCTTCGACCTTGCTTCGGATAGGGTTTATAGCGCCTTGGGTTCCCCCAAGTGCGATCGGCCCCCTAGGCCAATATTTTCAGGCTCCCCGGTATTGCTACCGGCGCGGTATTTTCTGTTACACTTTCCGTAACCTTTCGGTTCCCAGCCGTTAACTGGTATCCTCTCCTGTGAAGTCCGGACTTTCCTCTGTCAAGAGACAAGCTCTTCACAGCGATGACCCATTTCCCTGGTAAAACTAAACACCCGTGCGGCGGCGGCGGCGCTTCGTTGCGGCGGCCGTGCCTTCGACTTTTTCGCTTTCCTGCCAAAAGTGCAGTCGCGAGCAATGTTCGCAAAAGACCATGCGTTCGCCTTTGCGCACCAAATTTTCATGTTGCGCCGTCAATGAAATATGACAGCCGCTGCAAGTGCGGTTTTCGATGGGGACGAGAACGCGGTCTTTCTTGTTATTCAAAAGTCTTTCGTAGATGCGCATGACTTCCGGATCGGCCTTTTTAGCGAGAGTTTCTCGCGACGTGTGGAGCTCTTGGCCTTCCTGGTTGATGAGGTGGATGCTATTGGCAATCTCCTCTTCCAGATTTCGGCTGCTCTCTTCCGATTCGCGCAGGCTCAGTTTGATTTTTTCGAGAATTTCTTCTTCCATATTGCGCTTGTCGATGAGATCGGAGGTGAGTTGTTCCGTTGCGATTTTCTCGCGCTCGGATTGCGTCATCTCGTGTGTCAAGGCGTTAAATTCGTCGACTTTCTTTACTGATGCCTGGTGCGCTTCCAGTTTTTTAATCTTGTCCTGGATTTCACGAATTTTCGCTTCGTGAGCCGTAATTGTACGATTCAGGTCGATAATTTCTTTTTCTTTATCGGCCTGCTGTTGGCTCAATTCTTGGCGCAGACTTTTGATATGCTGCAGCTCTTTCATCCGTTCTTTTTTGAGACGCATAAGACGGATCATCTTCATATCTAGTTCTTGAATGTCAAGGATGACCTGGAGTTCTGGCAACATAGGGATACACCTGAAATAAAAAAGATCTGCTAGCACTTTAACTGTAGTAAGGCTAAATCTCAAGGGAAGAAATCTTTGAATCGTTTGAAGCTGAGAAACCTCTCGGAAAATCGCTGGAAAAATCCCGTTGAGGAGTGTATCGTAAATTTTTGTCGGAATGAGGATGATCCAAATGAAAGAGAACTTTTCTTATTTAAATAAATACTTTCATCGCGTTTCTGAACCCGAGAGAACGTCTGCAGCGATTGCATTTTATGCCTCTCTCGATACCGTTCATGCGGCATTTCCTGCGATTGCCGACGGAATTATCCATGAGTTAAAGGACCAGCGCTCTTATCTCAAATTGATTGCATCGGAGAACTATAGCTCTCTTGCCGTACAGATGGCCATGGGAAATCTGCTCACGGATAAATATAGCGAAGGCTATGTAAACCATCGATTTTATGCCGGATGTGAAAATGTCGATGCCATTGAGGGAGAAGCGGTTGAGTATGCGAAACGATTATTTGGGGCGGATCATGCTTATGTGCAGCCTCATTCGGGCGCCGATGCCAATCTGGTCGCATTTTGGGCGATTCTGATTCATCGGATCCAAACGAAAGAAATTGAGGCTTTGGGAAGAAAATCGCTCGACGAGTTAAGCGCCGAGGAATATGAACAGCTTCGCCGGCTGCTCGTTAATCAGAAAGTAATGGGGCTCTCGCTTGCTTCGGGCGGCCACTTGACTCATGGATACCGTCATAATATTTCTTCAAAAATCATGCAGGCTGTTTCCTATGACGTCGATCCTTCTACGGGACTTCTCGATTACGCCAAGCTGCAAGACCAGGTGCGGCGGGAAAAGCCGCTCATCCTGATTGGCGGCTATTCGGCATATCCTCGTCTCATTGATTTTGCCAAAATGCGGGAAATTGCCGATTCGGTGAATGCCGTGCTGATGGTCGATATGGCCCATTTTGCCGGGCTTGTTGCAGGCAAGGTCATGACGGGCAATTACAATCCGATTCCTTTTGCGCATATCGTCACTTCCACGACGCATAAAACATTGCGCGGCCCGCGAGGCGGCCTTGTCCTGTGCACCAAAGAATTTAAAGAAGTCGTTGATAAAGGCTGTCCCATTGTTTTGGGTGGGCCTCTTCCTCATGTGATGGCGGCCAAGGCCATTGCATTTAAAGAGGCAAGCTCGCCCGCTTTCGCAGTATATGCTCATCGGATCGTCGATAACGCCAAAGCTCTTGCCGAGGCGTTGATGAAGCTGGGAGTGCGCGTGCTCACCAACGGAACCGACAATCATTTGTTGGTGATGGATGTGATGAGCAGTTTTGGTTTGACCGGCCGCCAGGCAGAGACGGTGCTTCGCGCGGCTCATCTTACTGTGAATCGCAACTCGATTCCGCAAGATGTGAATGGGCCGTGGTACACTTCGGGAGTCCGCCTCGGAACGCCTGCGATGACGACGCTAGGAATGAATAAAGAGGAAATGCGAGAAATTGCTTCCATTATCGTCCATTTATTAAAGGACGCTAAACCGGACATTCAGGAAAATGCGAGCGGACCTTCCCGCGCTAAGGCGCACGTCGACCCCAAAACGCTTGAGCACGCCCAAAAGCGGGCCGCTGAGCTGCTTGGCCGTTTCGTGCTTTATCCGGAACTCGTCATCGACGAAAAATGAGAAAATCGAGAAAATAAAGAGAACGTGGAGAAAATCGTGAAGCCAAATAAAGAAGAGCCCCCGGCAAAAGAACCGGAAACCGTTGAAAAACCATCCAAATCAGTCAATGATAAAATTGATTTAGCAATGCTCGAAAAGCGGCGGATTTTTCTTTCCGACGGCGTTGATTCCGACACGGCTAAAGAGATCATTCGCAAGCTCTGGTATTTCGATCAGGTTGCTCCGGGCAAGCCCATTCTCTTTGTTATTAATTCTCCTGGCGGATCGGTCGATTCCGGATTTGCTATTTGGGATCAGATTCAAATGATCTCCTCTCCAGTCGTCACGATGGTGACCGGACTGGCCGCTTCGATGGGATCTCTTCTGTCATTGAGCGCCGCCAAAGGAAAACGCCTGGCGACGCCAAACGCACGAATCATGATCCACCAGCCTCTCATCGGCGGAGTGATTCGCGGCCAGGCAACCGATCTCGACATTCAAGCCAAAGAGATGTTGAAAACCCGCGCGATGATCGTCGATATTTACGCTAAATCGACCGGTAAGGATACGAAGGCCATCGAAAAGGCGATCGATCGCGATAACTGGATGACGGTGGAAGAGGCGCTTGCGTTTGGGTTGCTCGACAAGATCGTCACTAACTTCAAAGAAGTTGACGCTTGTCTAAGATGAGCCAGGCCCGATGCGCCTCTTCGACGATTTTTCCTATTTTTCGAAGTTCATCCTCTAACGAGGAAACCCCGCCCTTAAGGGCGGGGTCTTTCAAAAAAAACCGGCAATCTGATAAAATTTTAAATTATTAAAAGAAATCGCGCGCTATCTATAAATGATTTATTACTACAATAATTAATATTTAACTAAAATAATAACTATAGCTTTAGTGCACCTCGAGGCATCTTATTAACAATCGTCTGATAGGACAATCGGAGAAGGAATGCCCATCCACTCTGTACCGATTTTTGAATCACGTTCGGTATATTCTTGCCATTTCTTCAAGGATTACTTAGGAGGCCTCGACACTGAGTACTAGCGCATTGCCTTTTGAAGATCTTCGTGCTCAAAAGCGGAAGCCATCCGGTCGATTTCTTCTTTTTTAATTTTAATCTTTAGCGCCTCTTTACGCCATAAAGCCACTGCCGATCCCACTTCTTTTACAATTTTTTTCGTTTGTAGGTTTTCAAGTTCAAAATAGTGAGCCACATCAACTGCTAAATCAAGAGAAGCACTAGAATCTATCATATCAATCGAAGTGGACAAAATTCTCGGTTTTACATCCGTTGGTGTGGGATTCAAATCATATGCAGGAGCCAGACGCCAACCAGAAAGGCCGGAGTAAAGAAATGCATGATTGCGTAAATGATCATCCACATTGGAAATCAATATATTGAAGACAATACGGCGCCATAAAGCTTCAAGGTCACCTTTTGGCGAAGCGCTCATTTGCCGAATGGCGTCGGCAATCTCTAGATAGCTGTGCATTTCATTGTCTTTTGCCGCTAGGACGCTCATGGCGGAAAGAAAAGGGATACGGACATTTCCTCTTCGGTCAAACCTCCGGGACAAAAGAATCTGTCGGCGGCCTATAGGCTCAAGACGCCATTCAGGCACTATGATTCCGGCTTTGCTTGCGAGAGTAAGGGCGAGGGCTTCCCAAGCAATTGTGTCTATTTCGTCATCCTTTCGTGGAAATTTGGCGATGGCTAAATGTCCATCTTTGTCCTTTACAGAGGCTTTTGGTCTTGCACCTCCCAATGAAGAACCGGGAGCAAGCAGTAGTCGAAGGTCTTCTTCAGTATCCGATTCTTGTAAAACGTGACTTGCCGCGGTAAAAAGTTTGCCAACTGCAACTAAAGGGGGGATATGATTTTTGTCATAGGTAGTTAAGAAAGCGCCTTGTTCTTCTCGTTTAAAACGCAGGGCACCTTGTCTTCCCTCATCATCCACCATCAGTAAAAAATCAATTTCCTTTAGAGCCCGAGCGGTTCGTTTATCATGTTCGGCATTTTTTCTTTCGAAGCGACGCATAAGTAAACGCCCCCAACGATCAGGCGCAGAATCATCAATCGCCCCGAAAAGAGGCTTGTCTGATGATGCATGAAAAGGACCTTCAATCAATTTTAAAGCTGGATCAAAAGAAAATCGTTTTGGATGTTTCAACCAGTTACGGTCATATTCAAAAGACATACTTTCTCGTCCATGGCGATAGTGACCCCAAAGTTGGCCGACTTTCATCAAAATGCCTTCAAGATCCACATAAACCAAAATGGCCTTTTCCATTTAACCGTCCCCTCTTTCTTTCACAGGAATTCGAATGCGCTTAGGTAAATTTTCAGCTTCCAATCCCAACCCTAATTGATCAAATTTCGGGTCTGCTACTTCGGCCAATCGGCCAATCATTCCTAAAACAAATAAAATCTTGGCGTAAGCTCCCAAGGAAACCCCTTCATCGCCTTTTTCAATCTTGCTTAAGGTAGCACGGCTGATCGCTGCCCTTTCCGCAGCAAGCCGCATCGGGATTCGGCGTCGTTTTCTAGCATCGCGAAAATCCTGTCCTAGCTTTTTTAGAGCTCTTTTGACAGGGAGTGGTGTTTTGCTAACGTCCATTATAATAGTCCATATATAAGTTATGGTATCAGATTATAGTCTTTAAGTAAAGAATTACCAATTATTCAACAGCTTTGGATTTGAACAAAATGGTGGTATCCATTTGATGTAAAAACCGAATTTTCATTGTAGGAACGCTACTGTAATGACAAGCTGAAGCTGAACTTCAAATTGTACGATCCACGTTTAATAAAAAACCTAAGCACTGAGATTAAGATACTTGCGCGAGATTGCCCTAACCTCTCAATAGATTTTGATTTACAATGGCTGCCTGTAAGAATAAAAAGCCCTTTTTGCTCCTTTTCGTCCACGATTGTCTGAATATAAGAAAGCAGTTTCGGAACTCTTTGGATTTCGTCGTGAATGGCTCCGTTTGGGAACTGTTCTAAAAAACTGCGGGGATCCGTGTCGGCAAGGCTTCTGATGTCGGGGTTTTCAAGATTGGTATAGGTTTTTTCAGGAAATGCTAACCGCACGAGTGTTGTTTTTCCCGATTGTCGCGGTCCAACGACGGTGACAACGGGGTAGTCTTGTGCAAGTGTCTTAAGCTCACCACTTATGTCTCGATAATGCCTGGGTCGTACAATTTGAAGTTCAACTTCAGTTTGTCGTTATAGTCGGTTTTGTCCAATGAAAATGTACATTATTTCTAATTTCTTGCTGACTTTATCGATGGTACATAGAATGGAAGGAAGGTCTATAAAGGTTCCCCTGCGATGGAACAGCCTCGGTTCGTTTTGGATTATCAAAAGCAAGCGCGTGCTCTTTTAGAGGGGCATTTTGTCTATGAACCAACCTTCTCTCGAGGAACCTATCAAGTCGAAGTAGTGGATCAAAAAAATACTTTTTTCCCGTTTCTTCAGATGACGGATGATGGCCGCCTCTCCGATGCGTTCTGTACATGCAAACTATCGGAAAAGGGCGGGGGCTGTCCTCATCTCGCAGCCGCCTATCTGCGCATTTTTAACCAAACATCCGAGCCGCTGCATGTGCGGTTCAAAAAATCGCTATGGAATCGCCTCTTTCAGATCGCCAGTAAAAGACATGGCTACGAGACGAGCTGTTTAGAAAATGGCACCGAGGGAAAATATAGCTGCTCATCCCAGACCAAAAAGCCGCTTTTTTTCATTCAGGCGCTCACCGCTGCAGCCATTCAGCGGTTGGAATATATCGTGTCCGAGCGAGTCGTGGAAACGGAAGAGACCTCGATTAAATTCTCGAACCTCACCCCGGAACAAATTTTGCAATGGCGCGAGGGTAAGGCCACTCACACGTTGCAATACGAGCTCTCTTTTTGGTCCGACTTAGCGAAGTGGTTAATGTGGTTGTCGGATGACGGCGAACCTTATGAGATCACATTTCAAACGACTGAAAACCAAATACCGCACGAGATTACCATTCGCTATGATGATCTGGTTGTCGGTTTTTATATCGCTGAAGTCAGCTGGCCCTGGCTCATTCCTCCTCTTGCGAGTGTGAATTCGCCTTTAAAAGTATTTGATGAGATTTGCGATGAGAAAAAAGAGGTTCACTATGATCCCAAGGCGCGCGCGCTGATCGTTCAAATATCCGAGGAACCGGCTGCAAGCACAATTTCTCCATCGGGAATTCCAATTGGAGATTGGATTTATGTCGCGGAAAAGGGGTTTTATCGTCATCGATCCGATCCGCTTTTAGGCTGCAAAGAGGTGAAAGAACAGGAAATCGGCCCCCTTTTTACCCGATCGGCCAAGATCATTCAGCCCTGGCTCGATGTACCCCTTCATCTGGAGCCGGTTCTCTCTCATTATGTGCTCCATTTTGATGATGCGGGATCTTTGCATATTCAACTTCATGTCTTTGAGCCCGGCGATCTGACTCAGCCCGATGCGGCTTGCTTTTTTCCTTGGGTTTTCTTGCCTCGGCCTGCGGCCGTTTACGGTTTTTGGAGTTTGGATGAGCTGATGTTCGATGTTCCCGAGAAGATCGTTTTGCGAGCGCAGGTGGCTGATTTTATCGATCGCCATCGCCATTGGATGCATCAGTTTCCCGGCTTTCAGATTCATTTGGGATCATTGGAAGCCCACTTGACCTATTCGTTTACTGACGACGGACGGCTTGCTTTTGGAGCTCAAATCGATTTTCCCGAGCAGCTTGATGAGACGATTGATTTTGATGAGTGGGTCTACATCAAGGGCCAGGGTTTTTACATGAAAAAGCAAAACCGGGGACGATTGCCGCTTCACCCGGGACTCGTCATTTCCAAAGAGGAGATCAGCTCTTTTCTCGTTTCGCATAAAGAAGATCTTGAGCAGGTGCATGGTTTTTTTGCAGCATCCTCGCCCATTGTCAAAATCGGTCTGTCCATTCAAGTTACGCCGGAGGGGCGCATTGCCATTGAGCCCAAACGCGAGTATCTTCCCGAAATTAATCCCGCTCATGTCCGTTATTATGGCGATTTCGCCTATGTCGAGGGGGCCGGTTTTTCTGAGCTTCCATCCGCTGCGCGGCTGCCGGAGCGCTATCGCACACCGATGCTGATTCCTCTCCACCAGGAGGCGGCGTTTTTGATTTACGATCTTGAGCCGCTTAAAGTCTTTGCGCTGGAAGTTGATCCGCGGTTGACCCGCCCACAACATCTGCATCTGAAAATCCGCAAAATCAGCCGTGATCGAAAAAAGCGCATCGCGGAATGGCTGATCGACGCGATATATGTTTCAGAAACCGGATTTGTGGATCTGTTTTCCATCTGGGATGCATTTCAAAGTAAAAAAAATCATCTGTTTTCTCCAGCGGGACTCATTTCTTTGAAGGAAATGCGTTTCAACTGGCTCCGGCAGCTTCCCAAAAGACGGGTCGATCGCAAGAGAGGTGTAATCCATCTCAATATTCTCGAATGGATTCGGCTGAGTGTTTTCGAAGAGATCCGCACGCCGGTAGGAGACGATAGCGATGTCAAAGAGACTCGTGCGCTATTGGATGAGCTCAATCGATTCGAGAGCCACCGCTTTTTAGATATCAGTCGATTGAAGGCGACTTTGCGGCCGTATCAGGAGCTCGGCGTTCAATGGCTCTGGTTCCTTTATTGCCATGGTTTGTCGGGCCTTTTGTGCGATGATATGGGTCTTGGAAAAACACACCAGGCGATGGCTCTGCTCGCAGGGATTCTCAATGAAGATCCGGATCACACCAATAAGTATCTCGTCGTATGCCCCACATCGGTTATCTATCATTGGCAAGAGCTTCTCCGGCGCTTTTTACCCGACTTGCGCGTCTCTGTCTTTTATGGATTGACCCGTACGCTGGAAAATTTCGATCAGGACTATGATTTGCTGCTCACTTCCTACGGCATTCTTCGCACGGGAAGCGATGATTTGCGCTCGCTCTCCTTTGAAATTGCGATCTTTGACGAAATTCAGATCGCGAAAAATCATAATTCCCAGACGCATCTCGCTCTGCGCAAGATTTCTTCTCGCATGCGCTTGGGATTGACGGGTACGCCGATTGAAAATCGTCTGCGGGAATTGAAATCTCTCTTTGATGTTGTCTTACCCGCATACCTACCGGGCGACGCCGTCTTTCGCGAACTTTTCACCAATCCGATAGAAAAGAATCAGGATCCCGAGAAAAAAATGCTGCTCACACGCCTGATTAAGCCCTTCATCCTGCGGCGTAAAAAAAGTGAAGTGCTGACGGATCTTCCGGAAAAAATTGAGGAAATTTCTTACTGCGATCTGTCCGTTGAGCAAAAGGATCTTTATCGCGCGGTGGCTCTGCAAATGCGCGATACGGTTTATCAAGAACTCAAAGATGAAACGAAACCGGTTTCGTATGTCCATGTTTTTTCCGCTCTTTCGGCTTTGAAACAGATCTGCGACCATCCTTCGCTGCGCCTGGACGATATTAAGAACTACACAGCGCATTCATCGGGTAAATGGGATCTCTTTGTCGAGCTGCTCAATGAGGCGCATGATAGCGGACAGAAGGTTGTCGTTTTTTCGCAATACCTCAATATGCTGGCGATTATTGAAATGCATCTGAAGAAGAAGGGAATCGGTTTTGCGACGATCAAGGGATCGACGCGCGATCGCCCGGAACAGCTGCGCCGGTTTCGAGAAAATCCCGATTGCGAGGTTTTTGTCGCGTCGTTATTAGCTGCCGGCGTCGGTATTGATTTGACCGTCGCTTCAATTGTGATTCACTATGATCGATGGTGGAATCCCGCAAAGGAAAACCAGGCTACAGACCGAGTTCATCGTATCGGTCAGAATCGCGGCGTCCAGGTGTTCAAGCTGGTGACGAAAAATTCGATCGAAGAGCATATCCACTCCCTAATTGAAAAGAAAAAGGGGCTGCTGGAAGATTTGATTGGCCAAGACGATGCCGATCAGATTAGTTATCTCAATCGCGAAGAGATCCTTGCGGTATTCGAGACGATCTGGAAAGACGTCGGCATAGAATAATTCTCGTCATTTTGAACGCCCCTCATTTATGATTATGCCGCGTTCAACCAAGAGAATATTGTGAATAAAGCTGCTGCATTGCTGATCCGGCATCGAAGCGTTCAGATTCTGCTCATTCTGACGATCTATTTGATGGCCGCCTCTTTTCTTCCAATGGCTGTCCACCAAGGCTTTTATACAATCAGCGTTCTGATTAAAGACCTCTTGCTCTGGATACTGCCATTGACGGTGGGGTTTTTTATCGCCCACGCGATCTCTTCTTTTGAAAAGAGAGCTTCTCTGTTTATCTTTCTCTTGTTTCTTTTTGAGGCGATCTCGAACACGGCTAGCGTGTGGTATAGCTACGGGTGCGCTCATCTTGCC
>CAISYW010000064.1 GCA_903889795.1 uncultured Chlamydiae bacterium
AAAGAAATGAGGCTGTTCCGTATCGATAAGCGATAGTCAAGAGGATTTGACCGATCGCTGTGGCTCCGCCGATGCCGATTGCCAGCAGCCATTCTTGTTCTATCGGCTGCACCCATACGGCCCATGCAAATGGAAAACTTAAAATGGTTCCTAGAGAAAAATAATAAAATAGGGTGCGGCTCATTGGTTCTTTTTTGACGTTGAGAAGTCGGAGAGCGGTGATCGCTATTGCGGATAAAATACCGGAAAATAAGCCATATAAAAAGCCGAGCTCGAAAATGTTTTTTGATGGATTTAAAATGATCGCTACGCCGATGAATCCGATGATGATTGACCACCAGACAGCTGCTTGAATCTTTTCTTTTTGCCAGATCAGCCAGATTAGAGGAATGAAAAATGGAGTTGTATAATTGAGAGTCGTCGCGTCGACAAGATTTAAACTGCGGATGGCCAAAAAGTAGAGAAAATAACTTCCAACGCCCATTGTGTCGCGCATTAAGTGCATGGGCAATTCATTCGTTTTCAGTCGCTTGAACCCCTTCCGCAGGGCAAGGGGCAAAATGCAAATCAAACTCACGATGTTTTGGATGAAAATGATTTGGATCGTAGGGAATCGGCCGCGGAAATTGTAGACCAAAGAGCTTGCTATAGCAAAAAACAGGCAAGCAATTATCGTAATGGCAATTCCCAGCTTGAGTTTGGCCGGTGTCGATTCTGTATTTTTCATCTATTTGTCAGCGCAGCAATCGAGGACTGGGGGGCACTGCTCCTATTTTCAGTTCATTCATTAAATTAAGGATAACTCGGATTTTTCGCATTACGCAACGGTGTTATTGTATAAATAGCACCACAGAGATCGATACCACAGAGAGAAAAATCGGTTCATCCGACAAATGCGTACTCGTAGCGGGAGTAAAAGATTAAAGCCGCAGATTTTTATGGGTCTTAGTTATCAGCACAGTATATTGGAAAGAGCGCTACCGGGGGCAGAAACAAAAGAAACAGGCGTATAAAATAAGAACGACAGAAACATGATCTAGAGGATATGCGTGATATGCATGATGAAAAGATTGTACAGGTCAGAAGAATTCGAAACCGAGGAACAGAGCACTGAGGAGTTAATTCCGTTTTGAGACGCCGATTTTTTTATCATGCACATCATGCATATCCCTCAAATCATGTTTTTTAGCTTTTGTGGCTAACTTTTGAACGCATCGCTTGCCCTGACGCTCCTTCAGAGACGATTGCAAAACTCGCTTTGAGAGTCAAATTCGAAACCAGCGGAAAAAGGGCGGATTTGACTCCGGATGGAATTTTGCAATTACCTCTTCAGGGAGGAGTTCTTCAATTTTCTTGAGGTTCAATCCATGCACTTCATGGACAGGTACGTAATTTTCATTCGACGAAGCAATCTGAAAAGCGTTTTTCTCTGTGGTGCTATTTATGCAACATAACCTGATTGGTACACTCCCTCGAATAGCTCAATGGCGTTGCAGAGTTTAGATCGATTTGGTAGATTGACTCGTTTACGCTTTGAACCATGGGGGATGTTGTGGAAAATGAAAAAGGCAAATTACAGTGGTTAGAATTTGATCAATTAGAACCCTATCAGCATGTCGTTCATGGAGTCTTCTTGCGCCACGGCGGGATGAGCGCCGGACCTTATTCGTCTCTCAACGTCTCTAACGAGGTAGGCGACCATCCTGATTCTGTCAAAGTCAATCGAATCGAGATTTGCAAAGCCCTCGATGTTGAGCATGTCGTATTTCCCCACCAAAAACATGGCGTCGATGTTGTTCGAATCACCAAAGAAAATTCATTGAAGGTTCATCAGGCGGACGCTATTTTTACGACGGAAAAAAATATCGCCCTTGCCGTCACGCATGCCGACTGTCAGGCTGCGATTTTTTACGATCCGGCTCATGAAGTGATCGCCGCCGCTCATGCCGGATGGCGCGGCAGCGTGCAAAATATTTATGCCAAGGTCGTTGAGGAATTGAAGAAAACAGTAGGTACAAATCCCAAAGATTTGCTCGTTTGTATTTCTCCTTCTCTTGGACCTTGCCATGCCGAGTTTAAAAATTTCAAAACGGAACTACCGCAAGATTTTTGGCCTTTGCAAGTGAAGCCTCATTATTTCGACTTTTGGAAAATCAGCCGCATGCAGCTTATGGGCTCCGGCGTTTTGGAAAATAATATTGAGATTTCTGAAATCTGCACTTTTTGCAATTCCAAGGATTATTACTCCCATCGGCGCGATTCGAAGACGGGGCGGCATGCGACTCTGATTGTTTTGAAAAACTGAGCTTGATTTATGAAGGTTCAGTCGTTGTCCCTGAAGGGTCTTCTTGTAATCCAGGCGCAGGTCTTTCAAGATGAAAGAGGGCTTTTTTATGAAAGCTATCGGCGATCTCGGTATGCCGATGTCGGAATTGATATTGAATTTTCCCAGGACAACATCTCTTTTTCTAAAAAAAACACCCTTCGCGGTCTTCACTACCAAGAATCGCCCGGTCAAGCGAAATTAGTCTCAGTTGTACAGGGGTCGATTTGGGATGTCGCAGTCGATATTCGCCCCGATTCATCGACTTATGGAAGCTGGGCCGCTCTTGAGTTGAATGATGAAAATTTTAAGCAGCTTTACATTCCCGTTGGATTTGCTCACGGCTATTGTGTCTTGAGTGATTTCGCACGTGTTCAATACAAAGTCAGCTCAGCGTTTGATCCTCTCATGGAGCGAACGATTGTTTGGAATGATCCCGGCTTGGCGATTGAGTGGCCGGTGAAAAATCCCATCCTTTCCGATCGTGATCGCAACGCACTGCCGCATCGACAGAAGGTTGGTCGATGAGAGTGTGGGTTACGGGAGCGAATGGTTTGCTGGGAACGGCATTGAAGCAGGCCCTTTTTGATCAAGGAATTGCTTTTGTCGGCAGTTCAAAATCTCAAGCGGATGTCACCGACCTGTCTTCTTTGAATCAATTTTATCGAAAGTGGGGGCCTTTTACTCATCTTGTTCATTGCGCGGCTTATACTCATGTTGATTTGGCCGAGTCGTATCCTGAAGATGCTCGAAGAGTCAATGCCCTTTCACCGGCCATTATCGGCTCTCTGGCGGCTGAGAATCATTTTCGCGTCGTGCACATATCGACCGATTATGTGTTTGATGGACAATCCGAGCGCCCATACATTGAAACAGACCGGATTGCGCCGCATTCAGTCTATGGCCAGACAAAAGCCGAGGGAGAAAAACATCTTTTGACGGCCCAGCCGGAGGCTTGCATTCTTCGCACGTCGTGGCTCTTTGGATTGGGGGGCAAAAGTTTTGTTTCGACGATGCTGCAACTGATGCAACAGCAAGAAGAGATACAGGTTGTTTCCGACCAAAGGGGGCGGCCTACTTTTGCGTCTGATTTGGCAAAGGTGATTATCTCCGCTCTTGGTTGGTCAGGGATTTATCATGCGGCAAATAGCGAAGAAACGAGTTGGTTTGATTTTGCCGGAACGATACGGACAGAGGCTCTTGCCATGGGATGGCCGATCGTCTGTCAACATATTCGGCCGATACGAACTTGCGAATTCGCCGCTTTGGCGCCGCGGCCTCTTTATTCGGTTCTCGATACGCAAAAAATTGAAAAAATTCTGGGATACCCGCTTCGCTCCTGGAGAGAAGGGTTAATTGATCAATTGAGGACAATCGATGCGCGCTCTTAAAAGTGTCTTTGTTACCGGCGGCGCGGGCTTTATTGGTTCGGCATTCATTCGCTATCTATTGCAGCATTCCGATTTTATCGGACGCGTTGTGAATCTCGACCGATTAACTTATGCGGCCAATTTGGAGTTGCTGCAAGACGTTGAATCTCATCCGCGCTATCGATTCGTACAAGGGGATATTAACGATCAGACATTGGTTGAATCCCTGATTGAAGAAGAGAAGATTGATACGATAGCCCATTTTGCGGCTGAAACGCATGTGGATCGGAGCATCGCATCCGCAAGGCCATTCATTGAAGCGAATGTGCTCGGCACTTTGACTCTTCTCGAAGCGGTTCGAAAATTTCCTGAAATTCATTTCCATCATGTCTCAACTGATGAGGTCTATGGAATGCTCGGAGAAAGCGGCGCGTTTAATGAATCGTCTCCATATCGGCCCAATTCTCCCTACGCGGCATCGAAGGCTGCTTCCGATCATCTGGTTCGTGCCTTTGCTCATACTTACAAACTCTCTACAACGATTTCTCATTGCAGTAACAATTATGGGCCCGGTCAATTTCCTGAGAAAATCATTCCGCTGATGATCCACCGCGCTTTTGCAGGTCAACCTTTACCCATTTATGGCCGCGGGGCAAATATACGCGATTGGCTCTATGTCGATGACCACGCGAGAGCGATTTTTCTGATCTTGCGGAAAGGAAAAAGCAATCAAACCTATGATATCGGGGGAAATTGCGAACTCAGTAATCTCGAGTTAGTGAATATTCTTCTTGAAACGCTTGCTCAAGAGACGGGTAAAAACCTAAATGACTTACTCTCTTTGATTTCCTTCGTTACAGACCGGCCGGGTCATGATTTTCGCTATGCTATTGATAGCTCGAAGATCCAACACGAGTTGGGTTGGCAGCCGCACATGCAAATCCGCTCAGGTCTCATTGAGACGGTCCGCTGGTATGCCCATTCAATCGTGGGGCGGTACAAACCCTAGATCTTCAATAAGTTGGTTCGCGGCGCGTTCGATTTCAGGCGTGATTTGATGCCATGGATCATAGGTTAATTGAAATTGAATCGCTTCCGAAAAAACAAGTACATCCCCCTGAATTTTTTCGTCTAAATAGATCGACTGGTTTTTCAGCTTGTCAATCAATGCATTCACCACCGATTGCTGGCCGAGAGTGAGACAATTAATAATTTCACCAATCTCTTGCGCCACATCTATTTTTGCGCGAATGGGAAGTTCGTCGTGATAGTTTTCCATAATAACACCCTCTAATTATAATTATAATTAATTGTTTAATTTTAATACCAGATTGTTTTAATTTGTTTATTACATTGCCGGATTGACATATGGGGAAAATCGATATATTATATCCACTGATTTTATGGGCGTTAAAGAAGAATATAAATATGGATTTGTCACCCCGATCGCTTCGGATGTTTTTCCGAAAGGACTGAGCGAAGAGGTGATCCGTGCAATTTCGGCGAAGAAACAAGAGCCTTCGTTTATGCTCGAGTTTCGTTTGCAGGCCTATCGTAGCTGGCTGCAAATGAAAGAGCCGACTTGGGCGAATATCGAATATTCCCCCATCGACTATCAAGCCATCTCCTATTACTCCGAACCCACATCCAAACCCCGTTTGGATAGTCTCGACCAAGCCGATCCGGAGATATTGAAGATGTTGGATCGCCTGGGGATCTCCGTCGATGAACAAAAACATTTGACCAATGTAGCGATCGATGTGGTATTTGACTCGGTCTCTTTGGGGACGACGTTTCAAAAACAGCTCAAAGAACATGGGGTGATTCTCTGCTCGATCTCCGAGGCGGTTCGCGATTATCCTGAACTGGTTAAGAGATACTTAGGAACGGTTGTTCCGGTAAAAGATAATTTTTTCGCGGCACTCAATTCCGCGGTCTTCAGCGATGGTTCATTTATCTATATCCCTAAGGGCGTTCGCTGTCCGATGGAATTATCGACCTACTTTCGAATCAATGAAAAAGCAATTGGGCAGTTCGAGCGGACTTTGATTATCGCAGAAGATGATTCCTATGTCAGTTATTTAGAGGGATGTACAGCTCCCGCTCATGATACGAATCAGCTGCACGCGGCAGTCGTTGAGCTGGTTGCTCATTCTCGATCCGAAATCAAGTACTCGACGGTGCAAAACTGGTATGCGGGCGATTCGAAGACGGGTCTGGGGGGTGTTTATAACTTCGTGACAAAGAGGGGATTATGTGCAGGCGATCATGCGAAGATCTCCTGGACGCAAGTGGAGGCCGGCGCCGCGATCACCTGGAAATATCCAAGCTGCATTTTGCGCGGCGACCACTCTGTCGGTGCGTTTTATTCGGTGGCTCTTACGAGCGGCAAAATGCAGGCGGACACGGGCACGCAGATGATTCATATTGGCCAACATACCCGTTCAACGATCATTTCGAAGGGTATTTCCGCCGACGAATCTCATAATTCCTACCGCGGCCGTGTCGTCATGGGTCCTCATGCTCATTATGCGAGGAACCATTCGCAGTGCGACTCAATGCTGGTGGGCGGGCGCTCTTCGGCGCATACATTTCCTTCGATTAGCGGAGGCAACGCAACGGCCCAAGTGGAACATGAAGCGAGCGTTTCCCGCATGAATGATGAACAGATTTTTTATTTACAGACGCGGGGGCTGTCGAAGGAAGATGCGATCACTCTCATCGTGAATGGCTTTTGCAAAGAGGTGATTTGCGAATTGCCCCTTGAATTTGCGCAAGAAGCTCAAAAACTGCTCGCGCTAAAACTGGAGAACTGTGTTGGATAACATGATGTTAGAGATTCGTGGGCTGCATGTATCGATCGAAGGCATACCGATATTGCAAGGGCTCACTCTTTCCCTGCCGTATGGCCAGGTACACGCCATTATGGGCCCTAACGGAACGGGAAAATCGACACTGGCTAAGGTTTTGGCCGGTCATCCATCCTATCGGATTGATGAGGGTGAAATATGGTTTAAGGGAAAGTCGCTCTTGAGCATGCCGCCGGAGGAGCGCTCTCATTTCGGTCTCTTCATGAGTTTTCAATATCCCGTGGAAGTGGCTGGCGTGAGCAACGAACAATTTTTGCGCCACGCAATGAATGCGCATCGACAAGCGCACTCTTTGCCGCAGTTATCTCGCGAGGCGTTTGCTTTGCTTCTCTCTCAGAAAATGGAGCGGATGCAGATTCGTTCTGAATTCAAAGATCGCAGTGTGAATGTGGGTTTTTCGGGCGGTGAGAAAAAACGCAATGAAATTTTGCAGATGTCTCTTCTCGAGCCCGATCTCGCGATTTTGGATGAAACCGACTCGGGGCTCGACATCGATGCCATGCGTATTATTGCGGAAGGCGTGAATGATTTGCGAAGCTCCACCCGCTCGATGCTCATTATTACGCATTATCAGCGGCTGCTCGATTATATCCGTCCTGATCAAGTGCATGTGATGGACAAGGGAAAGATTGTGCGCAGCGGCGGTCCCGAGCTGGCATTGATTTTGGAAGAAAAGGGGTACGAGTGGATCTGAAGGATCGAGTCGAATCTGCCTCCTGGCCCGAATGCCGCTCCTCGCGCATCGTGTTTGTCGATGGCTGCTTCAATGACTCTTTGTCCGATCTTGGCGCGATCCCATCCTCCTGTGCTATTCTGCAACGGGATGAGACGGCTATTTTTTATATTCCTCCATCGATCATTGTTTCCTCTCCTGTGCAGATTATCTCTCTTTTTACCCAGCCGGCTATCTCGGTTTTGCGGCTGCAAATTCTTCTGGGCCGTCATTCACATCTCGAACTTGTGCAGAGTATCGCGGGAGAGGGCGTGGCCGTGGATTATATGGATATCATGGTAGATGAAGGAGCGCATTTGCGCATGGCCGAGCAGATCCTGCCTTCAAAGAAAGCTCATTTATTGCGTTTTATGCGTGCGACATTGCAGAGAAATGCTCGGTTGAGCAGCTTTTCCTATTCTGAAGGGGCGCTCATTCTGCAAAGAGATTGGCAGGTGTTCTTGAATGGAGAGGGAGCGGAAGCGACGTTGAAGGGGCTTGATGATCTCAGTGAGAATTGTCAAGCGCATACTCGCATTTGTGTACAGCATTGTGCGCCTTCGTGCCGATCGCGCCAGCACTTTAAGAAAGCTTTGCAAGACAAGAGCCGCGCGAGCTGCGAGGGGAAAATCTGCATTGACTCCACGGCTCATCATTCCGATGCAGAGCAGCTCTGTGAAAATCTTCTTCTCAGCGACGAGGCTCTCGCCGTTGTGAAGCCCTTTTTAGACATCTTCGCCGATGATGTGTCAGTCAAGCATGGTGCGACCTTTTCCCAGCCGAGCGATGATGAGCTCTTTTATTGCCAATCCCGCGGGATTTCGTTGCGAGAGGCAAAAGAGCTGTGGCGGCGCGGATTTTGCCGCGCTCTGATCGATGCCATAGAAATTCCCAGCATGCGAGAAAGGCTTTTATGAATCCTTGGCGCGAATCATTTCCAATTTTTCGCCACCATCCTGATTGGATTTATCTTGATTCAGCTGCCACTGCGCATAAACCGGAGTGCGTCATTCATGCGCTAACGCAATTTTATTCCAAGGATTATGCGACGGTACATCGCGCCATTTATAGCGCTTCGATGCGGGCCACGGAACAATATCACGATGCGCGCGAAACGGTACGCCATTTCTTGAATGCGGCCTATCCGGAAGAAATCATTTTCACACGGGGCGCGACGGAATCGATTCATCTCGTTTCCCGCATTTTTCATTTGGAGAGAGGCGATGAAGTTCTTCTTTCCCAGATGGAGCATCACTCCAATCTCGTTCCCTGGCAGATGCTGGCTGAAGAAAAGGGGATCGTTCTCAAGTGGATTCGCGTATTAGAAGACGGCTCGCTCAAGCTCCCTCTGGAGCTTTCCGATAAAACGAAATTAATCGCCATTACCCACGTCTCGAATGTGACCGGCACCATCACTCCCATTCGTGAAATCGTGCAAGCGGCGCGCAAAGTGGGCGCTGCGGTTCTCGTCGATGGCGCGCAAGCAGCGCCTCATATGCCGATCGATGTTCAGGCGCTCGATGTCGATTTCTACGCTTTTTCCGGTCATAAATGCTACGGCCCTACCGGCATTGGCATACTCTACGGTAAAAAAGAGCGGTTGATGTCTCTGCCGCCGCTGCAGGGCGGGGGCGCGATGGTTGATCATGTGGACTTTGAAAAGAGTACATATCAGGAACCTCCTCTTCGCTTTGAGGCAGGCACGCCCATGATCGGTTCGGCGATTGGTTTGAAAGCCGCTCTCGATTTTCTAGGGCAGATCGGTCTTCATGCAGCGGCCGGCTGGGAGCAGCATTTATTGACGCTGGCAACGGAAAGACTCTTGCGCATTCCCAATCTCAAGATCATCGGCACGGCGCCGCACAAGGGACCGATCATCACCTTTACTATTGAAAAGGTTCATCCGCTCGATCTCGCCGCGCTGCTCGATTGCAAAAATATCGCAATCCGCACCGGCCATCTCTGCGCTCAGCCGCTTTTGCGCCAGTTCGGTTGTGAATCGGCTATGCGCGCCTCATTTGCTCTCTACAATACTGAAGAAGAAGTTGATCGCTTCATACGTGCGATTCAAGAGAGTCTGAAAATTCTTTAAAGGGGGGAGTCAATCCCGAAGGTGCCGCCATTAGCGTAGAGAGCCTTACCATGGATTTTAAACGCGCCAGAATCATCGCTTGTGATGCTAGGCCAAATTATATTCTTTGGGTTCGATTCGATGATGGTGTCGAAGGGGAAGTCGATTTATCTGATCTCGTTGGTCAAGGCGTATTTAAAGCTTGGGAATCAAAAGATTTTTGGGAATCGGTCAAAATCGATCCCGAAAGCGATACGGTCTGTTGGGGTGAGGAAATTGATCTTGATCCTTATACTCTAAAACAAGAGATACTAGAATCTCAGAAGTGAAGCGAGTATCTCAGCATCTCCCAAGAGACTCACCGGAAGAATCGTTTTAATATTATTCAAGCTTTTTGAAGAGCCCTTAAAACATTTTGCCGACACGCATCGTGGCCTGGTTGTTGGAATAATTCGATCCATATTGTCCATCATATTGCAGCGATCCAAACCATCCGCTGCGATGTTGACAAAAGAATTCCACAGCAGCCGCAATGAGGTTTTGCGTTTTGATAAATGATGTGACGGTGAACGATGAGGGAGCTCCCGTAAGAAAGGCCGTCACTTGGCCGACCTGAAAGGGGATCAGATTGACATAGCTCGCCTTGCCGCGCAGGAAAAAGGTTCCCCAGCTCTGATCCCGAGTATAGTATCCATTGAGCCCTGCCTCGCTGCGCAGTGCAGAGGAAAAATGTCGTGAGCGGTTCATGTTGAAGGGCGAAGCACTCTGTTCATTATAGGCTGAATCTCGGTTGCATGCCCAATCGACGGAGATGAATGGCTCAAGAATGCCCGGAAGGAAGCTGTAGTAGTATCCACTTGAAAGGTGCGCGTCGCCCTGGAAGGAATTGTACGAACTCCTGGCTGCGGCATCAAATCCGGGGAAGAATATATTGCGCTGATTTTCAGTGTGCTGCATGCCTCCCCAGAGGGCTCCTTCAATAAAAAGCCGGTTGAATTCGACGGTACTATAAATGGAGAGCAATCCGCTATTGATGGCAGCATGGCCAAAGTGTTGTTTTTCGTGGATGGATGCGTGGGTATAAGCCAACGCAGCTCCTAGCGTAGTACGTCCGAAGGTGAAGTCGCCGCCGATTAGCAGCCCGCCGCTTGTCGAGTTAAATCCCGGAACTTGGTGTTGTTCTTTTTGGTGGGTTAAATCACCAAATCCGGTAGCCCATAAAGAGTGATTTTTTGGACGGGGAAGCGGGCGCCTTTTGGGAAGTCGATCCATTACTTGCGCTCTGCTGCATGCGGTTAATTCATCAACCTCGAGGTCTGTATTATCGGCGAGAAAAGCTGCATCGCGCTCTTTGCCGATCATTCGCATGACGCGGTCATCGTTATTGCGCGAGTCCAGGATATTGCTGAGTGTGAAATTCGTGTTTTGTGAAATGGTTGTTGCGATTGCATCGCGAGCCGGGCTAATGGTATCTAATGCGTCTCGGAGCGGTTGGCCGGATAGTTCGTGAAGAAGGGAAAAGGTTTCCCCGACCAGATGGGAATTCGCGTTGAGATACCTCGCAACGATTAGCCGGTTGCCGCGAAGGCCGGTAGTATCGATGCCGGATTGATGGTCAGAGTTAATAATATAAAAAACTTGATAGGGAGAGGATGCGACCTGTTTATAAATAGAGCCATTCAGATGAGAAGTAACAAAATCAAAATCTCCGATTAATGCTGATTGAGCACTGATAATTTCATATGAAGTTCCTGCCGGATAAAAACCGGAAGGTACATCGATGAGAAGTTCGCCTCCAAGAGTGACCGTTCCATTGACAACCAATTTAGAACAGGTGCCGTTGGGATCGATTTCTATCTCTGTTACTCCGCTCGTCGTATAATCACCCTCTATGGTTAATGTGCCAATGGAGTTGCCGGGATGAACGGTTCCATTAGCATTTACGACGACACTGTTATTAATCGTTCCGACGCCTTTAAGGATGCCCCCGGAAACGCTTCCAACATTTATTACATTAGAATCGAGCGAAGAGCCGAGTGCTAAGGCAAGAGCTCCGTTATTAATATCCGTGTTCCCGGTATAACTTTGCGCTGTCGTGAACGTGAGAGTTCCGGCTCCGTTTTTAACGAGCTTGCCGTCCGTCCCTGCGATTCCATTGCTAAAAGCTAAAGAAGCGGCGTTATCAAATTGAAGGGTGCTGGAATCGTTCAGAGTCACGTCAGAGGTTAGTGTCGCACCTGATGCTAAGGAAAGCGTTCCGCCGTCATTAACAGTAGTGGATCCGGTGTACGTATTTGCCCCGGAGAGCGTGAGTGTTCCGACTCCGTTTTTAATGAGCATGCCGCCAGTCCCTGCGATGCCATTGCTAAAAGATAAGGAAGCGGCATTATTAAATTGAAGGGTGCTGGAATTGTTCAGAGTCACGTCAGAGGTAAGTGTCGTGCCCGATGCTAAGGAAAGCATCCCTCCATTATTAACAGTAGTGGTTCCGGTGTAGGTATTTGCCCCGGAGAGCGTGAGTGTTCCGACTCCGTTTTTAACGAGCTTGCCGCCCGTCCCAGCGATGCCATTGGTGAAAGATAAAGAGCCGGCATTATTAAATTGAAGGGTGCTGGAAGTGCTCAGAGTCACGTCAGAGGTAAGTGTCGCGCCCGATGCTAAGGAAAGCGTCCCTCCATTATTAACAGTAGTGGTTCCGGTGTAGGTATTTGCCCCGGAGAGCGTGAGTGTTCCGACTCCGTTTTTAACGAGCTTGCCGCCCGCCCCTGCGATGCCATTGCTAAAAGATAAAGAAGCGGCATTATTAAATTGAAGGGTGCTGGAATTGCTCAGAGTCACGTCAGAGGTAAGTGTCGCACCTGATGCTAAGGAAAGCGTTCCGCCGTCATTAACAGTAGTGGATCCGGTATATGCATTCGTTCCGGAGAGCGTGAGTGTTCCGGCTCCGTTTTTAACGAGCTTGCCGCCCGTCCCAGCGATGCCATTGCTAAAAGATAAAGAAGCAGCGTTATCAAATTGAAGAGTACTCAGATCGTTTAGAGTCACGTCAGAGGTAAGTGTCGCACCTGACGCCAGAGAAAGCGTTCCTCCATTATTAACAGCAGTGGATCCGGTGTACGTATTTGTCCCGGAGAGTGTGAGCGTTCCGGCTCCGTTTTTAATGAGCATGCCGCCTGTGCCTTCGATGGAGCCGCTATAGTTAGTGTCAGTGGCACCTCCGATTGTGAGGGTGCCCGATCCTAATAGAATGGAACCGGTTCCGGCGAGGCTTTTGATCGACTCATTGTAATTATTCAGATTCCATGAGCCGATGTTTTGCATAACGACAGCGACAGAAGGATCGATTTGACCCGATTCCCGATGGAAGACCGTACCGCCGTCGACACTTCCAATGGTCAGGATCGTGTTAGCAGGAATTGCGACGCTGGACGATTTGTTTAGGTATAGAGTGCCATTGATGACGCTTGTATTTCCCGTGTAGTCATTGCTCACGCTTCCGCTTATTTCCATAGCGTGGTTGACACTAGGGCCAGACATAGCTACCACAATGCCTGATCCGCCAGTGATCTGACCGGTCACAAAGAGGGCGGTGGAATCTTCAGAAGAACCATCGAAATAAATGCCTCTTGTAAGAGTAAGAGGAAGAGTGATGGATCCGCTTATCGTCGCAGGATGCACCGGGACATCGCATAGAATTTTAGCATAATCGCCTGTTCCGGTGAAAGCGATAGGTCCAGAAATGATTACATTATTACTTAAAGCAAGCGGAATATGTAAGGATGTGTTTACATTGTTAAGAGAGAGTGTCGCGCCTCCTTGAGTTAAGGTGGTGTTGTTATTAAAATTTATGCTCCCTATTTCTGTAGAATACCCATTCATGTCAAACGTACCGTGATTTTGCAGAAACACCTGCAAATTATTGCTGAATTGATTCGAATGTCCCAGCTGAAGAAGAGCGTAGCCTCCAACAGTGACCTCAGCGCCATTTATCGCGCTGCCGGAAGTGTTATTTAAATAAAGCGTACCAGAAGCAAGATAAACATCATTTGCGATCGTTCCACGGATAATTGTATCTCCCGTTGATGTTGCGGAAAATTCAATCCCAGAAGTTCCCGAAATGTTGCCGGATAATGTAAAATCGGATGTCGAATTGTTGTTCACATTGAGGTCGTTAATCAATGTAATGGGAGCTGAAATAGTATGCTCACCCTGGGTAATCGTAATATTATTGTCGGTATAATCAAAAATCAAAGCGCTCGCGGTACCCTCTTGGATCGTGTAGCTATTGGGGCTGTTGAACGTAATTGAATTCACCGTAATGTTGGAAGTACCAGAGCTTCTTAGAGAAATTACCGCGGGGCCGGTAATCGTGCTTTCAAAGTGGGCGATATCATCCGAACCATTTGGGACGGTCGCGCCACTCCAATTCCCGGGGACATCCCAGTAGCCGTCGCCTGTCAGATTCCAGGTTGCGTTCGTCTGTCCCAAAAGGGCAGACGCGGCAAGGAGCTGTAGAGAATAATATAATAGTTTGTGTCTAGTCATTTGAATCTCCGGAAAGTCGAGCTATACAGCCTGCGGCAAGGTCTTTAAATTTTTCATCGGCGTCTTTTGCGTCTCAGCGCATTGCTCGTTCTCGCAAACTTTCTAAGTTTGCTTCGAATCTCCGCAACGCTACCGGGACACAATACTTCCGCCAAAAAATGAAGAATCTAACCGCGCTCAGTATATTTTTCACTCTGTGCAAGGGTGTAATTTTTTTTGCCTGAGCCACACACACATATATATAGTTAATATTTCAGGATGAACGCAAGAAAAACAAAGCAAACCTTGGAGGCACTTGCAAAACTCCATTTGGAGTCAAATCCGCCCTTTTTCCGTTGGCTTCGAATTTGACTTTTAAAGCGAATTTTGGTGCGCCACGAGGCGCTTTATTAACGTGTCGCCTGAAATGGCGATCAAGGAAGGATACCCATCTGCCTTGCACTGAGTCTTGAACACAGGAAGGTAACGACCTGGGTTAAGCGTAGATAGGGAGGCTGTAGGCCGTAATGTGCAATAAAGTGATTGAGCCCCGAAATAGCAAAATGGGAAAGGTCCATGTTTTCAAAATAACAGAAGACAACACCAACTGATCCGATATGGGAAGGAGCAGGTGGCGCCCCGGGATCGGAGAGCACGGCATGCAACCGAAGGAAATAAAGCGAACGTGGGAGACCCTAATGGCCCTTTAATAAGAAGTATCAGGCAACAAGCAGAAAAGCAAGGAGCCCGAAAAGGCCATTAGGGAGTCAGATGGATCATACTACCTATGAAACCAGTAACGATGGTGGAGGGAAGGATCCTAGGTAAATTATCAACCCAAGTAAAGGAAACGCCGCATGGGGCAACAGAACCTCTCAGCGACGAACACGAAACTGAACAGGATAGCCTGGTTATCAAAACAAGACCCGAAGAAGGAGTTCGGATGCTTAATGCACCTCTTCAACAACGAGTCACTACTAGAATGTTTCTACGAGCTCGATAAAAACAAAGCCGTGGGAAAAGTTTCGGTTGTTCATGAGAGCTGATCCTCTCCCCACCAGCAAAATAGTCCACTCACTGTTTAAGACATCAAGCAGGTGAAGGATAGATATCTGGAGCCCGTTGCCTTAATTGGGCCCGGCGAGTTCTAACGAGGGGGAAGCCAAGCAATTGTCTCCTCTTCTCTCTCAATTATCTCCTTGCTCTCAAAAAATGGACAAAGTCGTGGAAAAGAAAAAATTGATCACATTAACCCGAACGATAAGTTATACTGGCCGCTGAGACAAAAAATCCAATCGTCAAAAAATGAAGAACCTAATCGCGCTCAGTTTTTATAGTTTGAGGTGTGAACGCATCGCTTGCCGCAATCCCACCATTTTAGGGGTGGGTCAAGGCAAGCTAGATGATAACGCGGTAAGCGGCGGAAGAATCTCCTCTTTTCAGGGAGGAGTTCTTCAATGGCTGTGAAAAAGATCTCTCCTCTTTCTCTGGTTTTGTTGATCGTTGCAGCGATTGCCAGCATTCGTAACTTCCCCTCCGCTGCTTTATTTGGACCGTCGTTGATTTTCTTTTTTATTTTTTCAGCCATTATTTTTTTGATACCGATCGCTTTGGTTTCTGCGGAGCTGTCTTCCTCATATCATGAAGAAGGGGGAGTCTATCATTGGGTGCGCCATGCATTCGGTGAAAAATGGGCGATGGCGGCGATCTGGCTCCAATGGATCAATACGATGATCTGGTATCCCACGATGCTCTCGTTTATCGGTGGAACGGCTGCCTATCTCATCGATCCGGCGCTGGCGGAAAATAAAGCCTACCTCATCAGCTCCATTTTGCTGATAATCTGGGTATTGACTTTCTTGAGTTTATTTGGCATCCGCATCTCAGCTAAGGTCAATGACATTTGCGCCACGATCGGAACCGTTTTTCCTATGGTTCTCCTCATCTCGCTCGGTGCTGTTTGGGTATTCAGCCATCGGCCGCTACAAATAGAGATCAACAGTTCGACGCTCATTCCCTCATTGACGCATGGAGGGAGCTGGGTCTCTCTCATTGCGATCATGGCCTCTTTTTTGGGGATGGAACTGTCCGGGGTTCATGTTTCCGACATTCGAAATCCGCAACGCAATTTTCCGCGCGCCGTGTTATGCGCCAGCGGCTTCATTCTTTTTGTCATGCTTTTTGGTTCGATTTCGATCGCTTTTGTGGTGCCGGAAAAAGAGATTCAATTGGTGGCGGGCGTGATGCAGGTCTTTTCAACTTTTTTCAAGGCATTTGGTCTTGAGTGGTGCATTCCGATTCTAACCATTTTAATCGTCATTGGAACGGTCGGCGGGATCATCAACTGGCTGATTTCGCCTGCCAAGGGGCTTTTGCATGCTGCCGAATTTGGTTTTTTGCCAAAATTTTTTTCTAAGAAGAATCGTTTTGCCGTAGCTCCGCGCATCATGGTGTCGCAGGCGATCGTCGTGAGCTTGCTTAGTCTGGCCTTATTGTTAGTTCCGAGTGTGAATGGCTTTTATTGGTTTTTGATGGCGCTCAGCACCGAGATGTACATGTTCATGTACGTGCTGATTTTTTTGAGCGCGCTTGTGCTTCGGCTTCGTGCGAAAACGTCTACCGGCACTTTTCGCATTCCCGGCGGGTTGGCGGGATTATGGATCACGGTTCTTTTTGGGCTGACTGCCTGTTTTGCTACGATCGGCATTACCTTTTTGCCGCCGGAAAATGTCGATATTGGTTCGCCTGCGCGCTATGCAATGACAATTTTGGGCTGCGGCGTGCTCGCAATTTTGCCTCTGTTTTTGTTTTTCTGGTATAAGCGAAATCAGAAAACGATTGTCTAGGGGGGCTTTCTATCGTAACACTTGATGAAATTGCGCGCGAAGCTGTGGGCGAGCGCGGACTGATGGCTGATTTTCCGCCGAATGTTTTGCAGCAGATCGATACAATCGATGCAGCAGCCTCCCCGCGAAAAGTGGATTCGTTTCGCGATTTGCGGCATCTTTTGTGGGTATCGATCGACAATGACGATTCTCGCGATCTCGATCAGCTTACTTATGCTGAGAGTGTTCATCCCGGCAAGGATAAGATTTATGTCGCAGTCGCTGATGTGGATGCGATCGTCAAACGAGGATCGCCTGTCGATCAGTACGCTTCGCATAATACCACCTCCATTTATACGCCGACTCGCGTCTTTCCGATGCTGCCGCCTAAACTTTGCTATGATCTCACTTCGCTGAATGAAGAGTGCGATCGATGCGCGATCGTTGTTGAAATTTCGGTGGATGAAGCGGGGAAATATAGCCTTTTGAATATTTATCCCGCTCTTGTGCGCAACAGGGCAAAGCTGGCTTACAATCGAGTGGCCGATTGGATCGAGCGAGATATTCGTTTGCCGCAATCGAGGGCTATATTAGAACAACTGAAGCTGCAGGATTCCATTGCCGTGCGCATTCAACGGTATCGCACAGAGCAGGGAGCTCTCGGATTTGAGACGATAGAGGTTCAGCCGGTGGTCGTGAATAGCCAGGTGGTTCGCCTCGAGGAGAAAGCGGTCAATCGCGCTCATAAGCTGATTGAAAATTTTATGATCGCGGCCAATGTTTGCATGACGCGCTATTTTACAGACTGGAACTTACCTGTGATGCGCCGCATTGTCAAAACGCCCAAACGCTGGTCTCGTATCGTACAGTTGGCAAATCAATTGGGAGAACGTCTGCCTGCGCGAGCCAACGTTAAATCACTGCGCGATTTTCTGTACCGGCAGCGGCATTCCAATCCGTCGCAGTTTCCTGATTTATCATTATCCATCATTAAACTTCTTGGCCGGGGAGAATATGTTTTAGGCATCCCCGGGGGTGATTCTCAGGGTCATTTCGATCTGGCATTGCGCGATTATGCGCATACTACCGCGCCGAATCGCCGTTTTCCCGATCTGGTCATGCAGCGTCTATTGAAAAGTCATTTATATGGCGAGGCGATTCCCTACCGCCGGAGCGAGTTGATCCGGATTGCGAAGAACTGTACGAAAAAAGAAGACGATGCGGTGAAAGTCGAGCGGCGGCTCGTCAAATGCGCTGCGGCCATGATGCTGGTTCATCTCATTGGCCATCAATATAAAGCCATGGTGACGGGCGCGTCTCAGAAAGGAACGTGGGTGCGCATCACAAATCCACCGATTGAAGGTAGGCTGACCCATGGATTTCAGGATGTCGATGTCGGCGACTGGATTGAGGTGCAGCTCATTCGCGTCGATATTCATAATGGACATATCGATTTTCGGGCTGTTGTTTAAGTTTCCTTAACGAGACGCCAGCACTCTCGGGCGATTTCAAACGCTTCTTGTGTGTGAATAATCAATACTCGGATTTTTGAATTTTTGTGGGCGATATCGCAATCTTCCGGAGGCGGGGCATCATTTTTTTGGGCGTCGAGTTCAATGCCTAAAAATGAAAAACGATCGCAGACTTTTTTTCGCAGCAGGGGGGTGTTTTCGCCAATACCGGCGGTAAAGACTAAAACGTTTATTCCCTGCAGCGATGCAATCATCGAACCAATGCTGGCGCACAATCGGTGAATGTAAAGATCGAAAGTGAGCTGGGCTCTTGGATTTCCCGATTGGATGCCTTTTAAGATTTCGCGCATATCGCTTGAAATTCCCGATACGCCCAAGATGCCGGACTCGCGATAGAGTTCATTGGTCAAGGCATGGACGTCGATATGTTTAAGCCGCTCGAGGATGATTCCGGGATCGATCGTGCCGGAGCGGGTGTTCATCATTAAGCCTTCGAGGGGAGTAAAGCCCATCGTCGTGTCCTGGCTTTTGCCGTCTTTCACGGCGCAAAGCGATGCTCCGGCGCCCAGATGGCAGATGACTATTTTTGATGCGGGAAACTCGTTTTGTATGATTTCCGCTGCGCGTTTTGAACAATATTGATAACTGATTCCGTGAAAGCCGTAGCGTTGAATGCCTTCTTCGAACCATTTGTAGGGGCCGGGATATATTGCAGCTTCCGGAGGAAGCGTGCGATGAAAGGCGGTATCGAAAACGGCGATTTGCGGTAAGCCTTTGAACATCTTCTCCATCGCTTCGATGCCGGTCAATGCAGCCAAATTATGAAGGGGAGCAAACTCGGCTAAACGGGAAATATGAGATTTAACGTCTTTATTAATGAAAACGCTTTCGCGGTAATATTTTCCTCCATGAACGATGCGATGGCCAATTGCATCCACTTCATCGAGAGACGACAACACGGCTGTTTCTCCATGAACAAGCGAGTTCATCAGTTCTGCCCGCGCCTCATCTAATGATCGGGTAGTCAGTTTGAAAAACTGTTTTTTCCCGTGCTCGTTCTTCACTTCGATCGATACGTCATCAAATGTGCCTTTCCATTGCAAACTGCCTTCCCATGTCGGAGAAACGGGTTTTTGAGAATGATTTTTGAGGATATAGAGAGATGATTTGAGACTGCTTGATCCGCTATTGAGAACTAAAATTTTCATCTTTGTGCCGTTTCATTCCACAGTTTAATGACGCGTTGATCGTGTTCCATAGCGAGAATGCTCACGGATGCCACGGAAAGGGAAAAAAGCTTGCCATCTTCGGCCTGGAGGCCGAGCCATCGGGCGGCAAAGACCCGAGAAAAATGACCATGAGAGAAAATGAGAATATTTCCGCTTTCATGAATGAAGGACTTCAGGAGGCGGTCGGCTCTTTCAGCTACTTCGTCCGGGGATTCGCCTCCGGGAGCTCCATCGTCGAAAATATTCCATCGAGCATGTTTTTCCCAAATTTGGGGAGTCGTGATTCCCTCATACTCCCCATAATTCCATTCCATGGCGCTCGGCTCGATTGTTTTTCGATGATCAAAGCCGGCCAGCTGGCAGGTTTCTTGCGCCCGCAGCATCGGTGATACGATCACCTTGTGAAAGACAATCCCTTGGAGTCTTTTTCCAAGCATGATCGCTTGCTTTCGTCCGTTTTCGGTGAGGGAAACCTCGCTAAAACTGGTATGCTGACCTGTGAGGGTCCACTCGGTTTCTCCATGCCGACACAGAAAAATTTGCAAGCGATCAGGGTTTTTAGTGGTGATGTCCGCCACCATGATGTCCGCCGCCGTGATGCCTTCCACCGTGATGACCGCCATGATGTCTTCCACCATGATGTCCTCCGTGATGCCCGCCGTGATGGCGCCCACGATACCATCGATGGTATCCCGGCTCATTATCAAACCATGTGCCATAGTACCAACCCGGACCGATCCAGACTTCCTGAGTGGCGCCGCCATAGTAGTGACGATTCACGCGAACCCATCGATAGTATGCAACGTCGTCATCAAACCAATATCCATAGTAATACCCGGGTCCGGCCCAGACTTCTTGGACTACTGCGTCATCTGGCCCGACGCCAACCTCGACTCCGGTTTTTACCATGGCATCGATAGAAATAAATGGAATAATTAGAACAAAAAAAGCTAATAACTTACGCATAAACCCCTTTCGCTTCTCTCAAGTTTCAAAAGATACCTGTTTTTATCGGCGTCCGCCGCCATGACCACCACCGCCATGACCACCACCGCCATGACCACCACCGCCGTGTCGACCACCACCGCCATGACCGCCGTCATGACGATCGCCACGTCCATCATGACGTCTGCCATCAGCATGTCGATCGCCGTGCCCACGATGGCCGCGGCCACCATGATGACGATGGTATGAGTCCTCATCATCGAACCAATATCCATAGTAGAAGCCAGGTCCGACCCACACTTCTTCAACCGTGCCATCGTCGCTGTCGTCTGTGCCGACTTCGATTGCAACGCCTGTTTTTGCCATTGCACTAATTGAATAAAACGGAATTAACAAAACGAAAAATGCTAATAACTTTCGCATAATCACCAACCTTTCCATAATTTGCATGATGTTGAAATGTTTTAATAATTGCAATAATAATAGTAATTCTCGGCTTTGTGAGATTGTTGATAAATGGGTTTGCAATGTGTTTATTTAGAAATGGTTGCGTGTTTTGTAGGCAGGTTAAATAAGTCGTTCACCAAATACACAAACAAATACAGATCAATAAATTGCGATGAATTCCGTAAAAAAAGTACAAAGTCGATTTATAATTAACAAAAAATAGGGATGTTTTGTGTTACTAATTGCTGGAAATTGTTATACCAAACGTGACTCAAAAATCGGTTTTTGGCGTGCGTCGTTAGCTTGTTAGGAAAATTTTTTTCCAGTGCATAGGCTCACTCAGAAGAAAACTAACAGGATATTATGATGGACAGGATAGAAAATAAAAGAGAACTGCCTCACTCTGAAATTCGGTATATACTGCATTAAATTAATGAACGAGTGATTGGCCTGCTTGGGTCACATATTGATTGATCGCCTTGATCCATAGAATGGATTCTTTTCCCATGACGGTAATAATCAAGGACCATGCGGCGGCGATTAAAGCGATGCCAACCCAGGACTTGAGCGGGATCCCGAGAAAGACGACTTGTACTTGAGGCGCCATGCGGTTGGCAATTCCCAGGAAGAGATCAGTTAGCAGCATGCCGATCAGGGCGGGCGCCGATAGCTGGATCGCCAGATTCATGATGTGCTGCAGCATACCTGTTATCTGTTTCCAAAACGGAAGTTGGAGATTAAAGAACGAGGCGCTAATCAGACCGTCGACGGGAATGATTTGATAGGAGCGGGCCAATGCTTCGAAAAAGAGGAATGGACCGCCGAGGGCAAAGAAAATGGCAATTAACACATAGTTATAAAGAATTCCCAAGGGACCCGTTTGCGTTTGCGTGGTGGGGTCGGTTACTTGCAATGCAGACGAGCCGCGGGAGTGATCCATCAAGGTTCCCGCTGTTTGGGCAATATAAAAAGGCGCTGCCGCGATAAAGCCGAGCACGGTTCCAAATATGATCTCTTTCAACAGGTAGCCGATATAGACTGTGTTATATGGAATATTCCCGTGAATGGCGAGTAGGTTCTGAGGCAAAAATAACGCGCATAAAGCGACGCTGAACATCATTTTTACCATGGCGGGTAAGTTTTTAGCGCCTAGAAAAGGAGCGAGCGTCACGATAGGAAGAATGCGAGCCAGGGTGAGAAAAAAAACTGACAGGATCGTTGTTGGATGCAGGTTCTGGATCGAGAGAATAAAGGAAACGAAATCGTCAGTTGCGCTAGCGGCGTTTTCCATAATGCGCTATCCGCCGGACCATTTGGCGATTCCCTGGAAGATTGTATTGGTAAACTGCAGTACTTGACCGCTTAGCCATCCCCCGAGCATGACGATCGAAAGAATCACGGCAAAGAGTTTTACGGTAAAAGAGAGCGTTTGCTCCTGGATTTGGGTGGCGGCTTGGAAAATGGCCACCAAAAGTCCAAGCACCATGCTAATGAGGATCGGAGGAGCGGACAGAATGAGTACCAGCATCAGCGCCTGATACGTGAGCGTGTGGATTTCGTTCTGAATCATGAAAACCTTTTGCTCATTTTATTTAAAAGTTAAAGCGACCCCTTGAACAATCACCGTCCAGCCGTCCACCATGACAAGCAAGAGGAGTTTGATGGGAAGGGCGATTGTTAAAGGCGAAAGCATCATCATGCCCATCGCAAGCAAAATATTCGAAACAACCAAATCAATTACAAAGAATGGTAAATAGATAAGCACGCCGATTTCAAAAGCCGTCTTTAGCTGCGATGTGATAAACGATGGAATCAACACAATGAAATCGCTCTGTTTTAGTTGAGTTTTGTAGGGCTCGGGAAAGGTGCGATTCGCTAGTTGATAAAAGCTCGTGATGTGTTTGCCAATCGTATTTCGCTGTAAAAAGCCGCGCAGAGGTTCCTTGGCTTTATCGACAATATTGATGATATAGGCGGCATTTTGGCCTGAAAACATTTCCTGCGGATTTTGCGACTGGATCACTTCTTCAGCTGCATTGAACATGAGGAGACCCGTGGGAAACATGACATAAATCGTGACGAGAAGAGCAATGCCATTGAGCACCTGATTGGGTGGTGTTTGCTGGACGCCGATAGCGTTGCGGAGCAGGGAAAGAACGATTTGGATTTTAACAAACGAGGTGAGCAGCATGATGGCAAATGGCAAAAGCGAAAGACCTGCAAGAACGGCGAGCTTAGTCAGCATTTGCGGGTTGGCGGAGGTTTCCGGGGTGATGGGTAGCTGGATGGGTTGCTCAGCCTGGGCGGCGGGTGAACTGACAGGAGCGGCTTCTTGCGCAAAGGAAGAGGTCGCTAATAGAGCAAATAAACAGATCCAGCGCAAATTTTTCAAGAGACTCATTATTTTACCCTATTTTTTCATAAACGATTCGAATGCCGATTCGAGCGCGCGCCATTGATTTTCGAGTTGAGCATTGATAATTCCTGCTTCAGTCTCGATGATGCAGCCGCCGGGTTCGATATCGGATCTTTCCTGGAGCGAGAAGCTGTCGAGATGCTCAAATATCTTTTTAATTCTTGCCCGATCTTTTTCCAGTGATTCGAGATCTTCTCGATTTACATAAAGGACAATCTTGCGATGCTGCGTCACGGGTTTTAGTGCGGTGATGACAATGTCGACGATGCGGTCGGAATGCAGCTTAAGCTCTTCGCCAACGATTTTACGCGCTGCTTTGAGAGCTAACGGAAGAATTTTTTTGTGGACCTCTTCGCGGATCTCTTTGAGTTCGTGATCGAGGGATATGATATGGCTATTCAGAGATTTGAGACCTTCCTGAAAGCCTTCTTGAAAAGCCGCCTCTTTGATCTTTTCCGCTTCTGCGAGAGCGGCTCGTTTATATTCGAGCTCTTCGATCTTGACTGTTTTCAGGATTTCGTCGGCTGTTTGCAAAATAGAGCATTCCGACGCGGGAATGATTTTTTGGTTGGGAGCGATGTAAACATCTTTTTGCGAAAGCAGGGTAAAGAATTTCATAAATCATGTTCCAATAGTTCTTCGACTTGCCGCACTGCTGTGTCTACAGAAGATCCGTTTTTTTCGCGCTCGCACAGCTTAAATAGAGCGCTGCCCCGTCCGATGTCGAGCAGATGGCATACATACCACGCCAGTGATGGGTCTTGTCCCGAAAGAGCCATGCCGAGGCGGGAGAGACCTTTTTTGTGTAAAAGATGGCGCAGGGAATCTTCATTTCCGTCCCATCGATCAAGGCCGATTTTCGGCGGCGGACTCACTTCATGTTTGGCTGCCGTGAGTTTGAGAAACCGGCGTTGCTTCTCTGAGAGGTAACTGTAAATTTTCTTTAGGATTTTTGTCTCGACAATTTGCCGGATTTCCACAGAGAGGTCGTGCATCGCGATGAAATCGATCAGAGTAATGAGCTGCGTTTTCGTAAGGTTCAGGATCTTGTTGAGAGGCGAAGGGGGAAGGTAGGCAATGGGAATGAGGCGGTCGTGCGGGCCTAGCAAGCTGTCCAATAATACTTGCCTGAGATAGGAGCGGCCCATGACGGAAATATCAATTTTTGCCATTTTGCATGGGATTTCTGAAGCGAGGGCGCGCGCGGCTGATTCATCCAAAACAGCAAGAAATTGTGACTGTTCCGGCAAGGAATAGGATTTCAGTGTGGGTAAAAACCAGGACCAATGCACCTTTTCAAGCATTTTTTCATAGCCATTGCTCTCGATTGGCGGCGTTTGAGCAAGGGGAAGAAGAGTTTTGATGCTCTCGCGTTCGTTATCAGGTAAAAAATGGAGCAGGCGCTCCTGTTTTTCCGCCTGTAGCCGACTTAGAAAAGAGCTCAGAATGATATCGACGGCAGAGCGCATGGCATCTCATTTATGAAAGCGGAGTTTCGTCACTCTTTTTCTTTATGAAAATCTGTGGATAAAAGCGATACACCAGCCATCCTAAAGCGCCGCCCATCAACAAGAGAAGAACGATCATAGAGAAGAAAACCACTCTAAAACGACTCAATGATGCTTTGGTCATGACAATTGACCAGATGCTTACATACGTTTGCTGATAATTTCTGCCGCTGATGGCTTCCTGGTCGGGTTGGAGCGAAATATCGGCGAAACGCGAGCGGTCGGAGATGACAGCGACATTGTCATATTCGAGCCCATTGATACTGCCTGAGAGTAGACGTTTGATTTTGGTTTCAATATGGCTGTTGGGATCTTCCAGCACGCCTTGATGCTTCACATAGACGGCGGCGGTTGTTTTCTGTGGGGTCGTTCCCGGAATTGTTTCAACAGGAGGAAATGAAATTTGGACATCGGCGTCAAGAACACCGTCGATTTTTCGAATGGTATTGCAAATTTGTTCTGCCAGTCCGGCGTTGTAACGGATGTTCTCTTCCCGCTCAGTGGACATAAGACCGCCACCGGCGAAGAGTTTTAACAAGTTAGTTCCCTGGATGCGGGGCAACCCGTAGCGAGTCAAGAGTGCCATCGCTTCGGTCGTTCGTCCGGCTTCCACCGTGATGCTGTATTGATTGACAGGCCCGCCGCCGCCTACTCCTGCAACGGCTTGGACTTTTTGAGCTTCGATTCCTTTCGATGCCAGGAAGACGATGATTTCATTGGCATCGCGCTCTTCGACGTTATTGACGATCGCGCGATTTCCCTCGCAAGCAGCGAATAAAAGGAGGCTGAGGATTGATAATGTTCGAAGAAATGTGCGCATATTTTTCCTCATTTACGGTGCGATGGGCTGATTATTATCACACCCTTACCTTCTTATATCATCTGGGCAGTTTGCGCTAAATGAATTTTCTTACAGATTCATTTTCTCAGATGAAAAAGTTGATCCCTTTTGCGTTGCAAAGTCGTTCAAAATGTAGTTAGTGTGTAATTTAATTTTGTTAGTAAATAATCGTATTGTTTTGTCGATGAATCTATTTGTTTAATCTTTTTGACAAGATTGAAATTCACGGATATATGTCGGCTTTAGGAGCAAATGTTCATGAATCTTATGAAGTATCGTTTTTTTGTGCTTGGCTATATTTTCATCCTTGCGATTTGTTCCTGCAGCAAAGCCCCGAAACCGGCAGGGCCTTCGATTGGCGTCATCGCCATGCGCATTGAACCGCAGACAATTCCTGCCGATGTGGAATATGTTGGCGTCGGCGAAAGTTCCCATATCGTTGAACTTCGTGCGCGGGTTGAGGGGTATTTGCAGTCGATTGATTATCAAGAAGGGGGAGTGGTTCGTACGGGCGATTTGATGTTTGTGATTGATCAACGTCCCTTTACCGCTGCTGTAGAAAAGGCCAAAAGCGCTGTAGAGAAACAAAAAGCTCTTTTGTGGAACGCGGAGCAGGTAAAAGGAAGAATGTTCCCTCTCTATCAGCAAAATGCGGTGAGTCAGCGAGACCTCGATAATGCAATTTCCGATCAATTATCCGCCGAAGCGAATGTGCAAAGCGCAGCCGCGGATCTATACCAAGCCGAATTAAACTTAAGCTTCGCTTCTTTGGCCGCGCCAGTGACGGGGTTGGCGGGTCAGGCAAAATATCGTGAAGGCGCTCTGATTTCTCAGGGGGAACAAAGCCTTCTGACGACGATTTATGTAGTGGATCCGATTTGGATCAATTTTTCTGTGGCAGACAGGGATCTTCTGCAATGGCGTAGGGAAGTCGAGAAAAAGCGGCTTGAATGGCCTCAGAATATGAATTTCAGGGTTGAAGCAATCCTTTCGGATGGAACGGTTTTGCCAACGGAAGGGTTGATTAATTTTACGAATCCGGCAATTGAACAAAGCACGGGAACGATGCTGTTCCGCGCTATCTTTTCCAATCCGAATCTTTTACTTTATCCCGGGCAATTTGTCCGAGTGATTCTCAAAGGAGCGACACGTCCCAATGCAATATTGGTTCCTCAAACCGCAGTGATCCAAGGACAAAAAGGTCCATTTGTTTTTGTCATTGAACAAGGCAAAGCGGTTTCGCGGAGCGTGGTGCCCGGAGATTGGTACAAAGATTACTGGATCATCCATGAAGGACTCAAAGCCGGCGATCTCGTTGTCGCTCGTGGAGTGAACAAAATACAAAATGGCACTTCTGTGACGATCCAGGAGGTGCTGCCCGGCGTCGCCAAAGAGAAATCGGAAAAATGATCTCTCGCTTCTTTATTCATCACCCGATTTTTGCGAGCGTCATCTCTCTGATCATCACGCTTGCCGGGTTATTGGCGATGTACAAGCTTCCCATTGAGCAGTTCCCGAATCTCACTCCTCCGCTGATCCAAGTGAGCGCCATCTACAATGGCGCGAATGCCGATACGATGGCGAACGATGTGGCTTCCCCTCTGGAGCAGCAAATTATCGGCGCCGAAAACATGATCTACATGTATTCGCAAAACTCCTCAACGGGAATGATGGCGCTGGACATCTACTTTGCGATTGGAACCGATGCCAATATGGCGCAAGTCAATGTGCAAAATAAGATCAATCAGGCGATACCTCAGCTGCCGGAATCGGTGCAAAAAGAAGGGATCACGATTACGAAGCAAACGCCCAATATTCTGCTCGTCATCGCATTGCAATCTCCCGATGGGCGCTACGACGATACATTCGTAAGTAATTTTGCCAATATCAACGTAGTTAACGATCTGAATTTATTACCGGGGATCAGCCGAATCGCAGTGGTTGGCCAGCGCAACTTTGCGATGCGCATTTGGCTTCGGCCTGATTTGATGGCTCAGATGGGGATATCTCCAAATGATGTCGTGATGGCGATCCGAGAACAGAATATGGACTTTGGACTCGGCCAGTTGGGACAAGAGCCGAATAGCCGGCCCGTGCCGTTGACTGTTCCATTTTCAACACAAGGCCGGCTTTCGACTCCCGAACAATTCGAAAACATTATCTTGCGCGCGGATGTAAGCGGCTCGATGGTTCTTTTAAAGGACGTCGCAACCGTCACCCTTGGGGCGCAAGATTATACGGTGAATGGAAGTTTTGCGGGAAAATCGGCGGTTCTCTTGTTGGCCTATCAAGAATATGGAGCAAACGCGATTCAGGTTTCCAAATCGGTGCATCAGGCCATGGCGCGGATGGCTAAAAATTTTCCCGAAGGGATTCAATATACGATCACTCATGATGCGACTTTGTTCATCAAAATGTCGATCGAAGAGGTAGTCCGCACCATCTTTGAGGCGGCCATCCTTGTCATTTTTGTCGTATTTATTTTTTTACAACAATGGCGCGCGACGTTGATTCCTCTGATGGCTCTGATCGTTTCCATCATTGGCACATTTGCCGGGATGTATCTCTTGGGATACTCAATTAATACCCTCACTCTGTTCGGTATGGTGTTGGCCATCGGGATCGTTGTTGACGATGCGATCGTAGTGATCGAAAATGTTGAGAGAAATATGCGCGATCACGCCCTTCCGCCCAAAGAAGCGGCCTTGCAGGCGATGAAAGAAGTGACCGCACCGATCATCGCCATCGTGTTTGTTTTGTGTGCGGTGTTTATTCCGGTCGCCTTCTTGGGTGGCATTGTCGGTGAACTCTATCGCCAATTTGCCATCACGATGGCCATTGCCGTTTGCATTTCAGGAATCGTTGCATTAACTCTTAGTCCGGCCATTGCCTCACTTGTTTTAAAACCGCAGATCAAGACTCATGCCTGGGCCGAGCGATTCAATCAGGGATTTGATTGGATTAAACAGTGGTATCTGCGTGCGACCCGCTATCTTTTAGCCAGGCGATTTGCCGGTTTGTCGGTTTTTGCCGCGCTTCTGTTGGCCATTGTCTTTTTATTTATCAAAACTCCAACCAGTTTTGTTCCTAATGAAGATCAGGGCTATTTGATCGCGCTTGCCAATCTGCCCGATGGGGCCAGTTTGGAAAGAACCGTTCAGATCGATAAAAAAATCGAAGAGATTGCTCTGCTTCATCCGGGCGTCGACCACGTTTTATCGCTAACGGGATTTAGTCTCACTGAGGGGTTGTATCGGACAACGAGCGGTGCCAATTTCATCGTTTTGAAAGATTGGAAGTTGCGCAAAGATGCGAACTTGCAGGCCGATCAGATCATACAAGATCTAAATCGCGACTTTGCGGCCTTGCCCGATGCCTCGATCGCCGTCTTCAGCCCGCCGGCAATTCAAGGCCTTGGTACGGTGGGCGGCTTCGAATTTTGGCTGGAAAATCGCGGGGATAGAGGCAATGAGGCTCTGCAGAAGGCGATTGAAGCGCTTATTGAAAAAGCAAAAGAGCGCCCGGAGCTGCTTCCGCTCCATTCGACAGCACAATTTGACAATTTGCAATTCTATATCGACCTCGACCGCATCAAAGCCCGCATGCTTGGGGTTTCGATCAGCGATGTATTTGAAGCTCTCCAAACTCTCGTTGGAGCGGTCTATGTCAATAATTTTAATAAATTCGGACGCGTTTATCAGGTGATCGTTCAGGCAGATCCCGAATTTCGGGAGAAGCTGACCAATCTCGGAGATATGTATGTTCGATCTGAGCATGGAAACATGGTCCCACTCAAATCGCTCATTTCCATTCGCCTTTCCAAAGGCGCCAATTTAGTCAGCCGCTTCAATGAATTTCCCGCGGCTCAATTATTTGGCGGCGCGGCGCGAGGCTATACTTCGGGGCAAGCGATTCAGGCAATGGAAGATATTGCAAAAGAGGTCCTCCCGTCGGATATCTCTTATGGATGGAGCGGATCGGCCTATCAGGAGATCGCTACCGGCGGAACCTCGACGACTGTTCTTTCAGCGGCTCTTTTGGTGGTTTTTTTGATCCTTGCCGCTTTGTATGAAAGATGGTCGGCGCCCGTTGTTATTTTATTGGCTGTACCTTTTGGCGTTTTTGGCGCTTTTTGCGCCATTACTCTCAAGGGAATGTCGAATGATATCTATTTTCAAATAGGCCTGGTCACTCTGATTGCTCTTTCTGCTAAAAACGCTATTTTAATCGTTGAATTCGCCCTCAAAAAACACAAAGAGGGGCTGACAATTTATAACGCGGCAATCGAAGCGGCCAGTTTGCGTTTTCGAGCGATCGTGATGACGTCGCTTACCTTTATTTTTGGAGTCTTGCCCCTCGTAATCAGCTCGGGAGCCGGTGCCGCGAGCCGTCATAGTGTCGGCGTTGGAGTCATGGGCGGAATGATCGCCGCAACGACGTTGGCTCTTTTTTTCATTCCTTTCTTTTTTACCCTTTTACATCGGGACAAGAGATGAAAAGGGTTTTTGTTCTCTTTCTTCTTTTTACATCCTGCACGCTCTATCCGCCCTATCATCGCCCTAGCTTTGAGTCCGCTGATGAATGGCGAACGCCTTTGAATACTGACGGCGCTGTCGATATTGGCTGGTGGAAACAATTCGGCGATGAATCTCTGAATCATCTGATTGATGAAGCCTTGGCCAATAACCAGGATCTAAAAGTTGCGATCGCTCGCGTCGATGCGTTTCAGGCGCAGCTCGGCATCGTCCGCTCGCAGCTCTATCCGCAGATTGAACTCGACGGGCAGGGAGATCATCATAAAAATTCAAGTAATAATACGTCTCCTCCTTCTAGCGGCAAACAAATCTTAAATGCTTTTAATTTCATATTTCACGCTTCATATCTCCTCGATTTGTGGGGCGAGGTCCGCAGTGCCGTGGAGGCGTCTTATCACGATTATCTGGCCTCTATCGAAGCGCGCCGCATCGTTGTCTTAGCCATCGTCAGCGATGTTGCCAATACCTACGTGCAGCTTCGCCAATTCGATCAGCAGCTCGTCATCGCGAAAAAGACGGTTGAGGATCGCGCTCGCTATTATTATTTGGCCAAAGTCCGTTTTGATCTCGGCTTGACCTCGGAGATGCCGGTTGAACAAGCCCTCACTGAAATCGAAGTTGCTCAAGTGGATGTGGAGAATTTTCAGATTGCCATAGCTCAGACAGAAAATCTCCTGAGCGTTTTGATTGGCAAATCTTCGATCGCCATTGACCGAGGAATCCCTCTGGATGGATTGTCGATGCCTCCCGCTGTCCCGAGCTGTCTGCCTTCAGAGATCGTTTCACAGCGACCCGATCTGCGCGCGGCTGAACAGCGGCTTATGTCAGCAGGCGCCCAGATTGGCGTTGCCAAGGCTAAGTTTTTCCCGCAGATCTCCTTAACGGGAAACTTCGGGTACGAAAGCATTCAGCTCAACACTCTTTTAAATAACCAATCCAACATTTGGGAATATGGCGCGAACGTTTTACAAGAAATTTTCACCGGCGGCCGGTTGATAAGCAATCTGCAACTCACCCAAGCTCAGCAAAGAGAGGCTCTTCATAGTTATCTCTCGACTCTTTTAAATGCTTTCAAAGAAGTCAACGATGCTCTGATCTCGCACAAAATTAATCTTGAGTTGGTTGAAACGCAGCGCAAGCGATTGGAGGCAACGCAGAACTATCTTCGCTTATCTAATTTGCTCTATCAAGAGGGGGAAACGGATTATCTGACTTTTCTCGACGCCGAAAGACAGTTCTATCGCAGCGAGATTGATTACGAAGAGGCCAAAGGAAACAGTTTTCTCTCTTTAGTTCGGATTTATCAAGCGCTGGGGGGAGGCTGGGTCTTCGATGCGGATGCTGTTGCGTTGGATCAAGATGGGCGTTGTGAAAAATATAAAGGCGGGGCGATCGACTAAGACCGCCAGAGCAAAAAGTCTAATAGAGCGCTGCACCCTCTCCGGATCCATCCGCGTTGTTGAATGGTCGCCTGAATAAGCTGTACCTCGTTTTCTGAATGCTGAATCGATTTCTGCAGCTGTTCGGCAAAAGATTCTTTTTCATGTACAGACCTCTGGCAGACTGAGCACTCTTTTAACGTTTCGCCGAAAGAACATTTATCAAATAAAAAAGGCTCTTGAAGAGCCCCTTTGTAGAATAATTTTTCTGGGCTATCGATCAGCCTCGTCTGTGTGTAGGATAAATAATCGCGAAGCGCTAGTGGAAATCCTGGCATTTTTTTGTTTTGTAGAGTCAGTATCGATGTCAAGTGGTTGAGCGCCTTGTTCAGATACTCAGCCTCCAATTGGTATTGTTCTTTTGCATATTGAGTGCACTGCAGCCACTGGCGCATCCATGGAAGAAGCGCGCACCGGATTTTTAAAACGCTTTTCAGTTCAGAAATAGAGGGGTTGATCGAAAGACGCTTCCTTGCAAAAATGTCAGACTTCATTGCAAACGCATATGAATAGGAAAAATTAGACAAGACGGATTCTATATCCAGCAATCGCTGGTGCTGATCTTTTTCCAGCACGATGATTTTTTCAAGCGATTCGATATCACTTAGTTTAGGCAAAGAAACGACACCAGCTACTGCCATATTAATCCTCGTTGTTGCAATTTCTGTGGGGCGAACATTTTACAACAAATAAATATTTTGAAGACATCCCCTAGTTTTGCCTCGCTTACGCATTTTGCCACGTTATTTTGAAATCAATCTACTGGGACAATTGCCAAATCTACCCATGAAATAGTGCCAAATTCCTCGGCATCCCGCTCTGTAGCGCCGAGCTTTCCCGCTGCGTTCCGGATTAAAGGAACGACCGATAAGGCGAAGCAGAGCTACCTG
>CAISYW010000065.1 GCA_903889795.1 uncultured Chlamydiae bacterium
CATTGAGTGATGATCGTACGATCATCGAATTCATAAACATCTTCGCGCACGGGAAATCCTCCGGCATCGTGGAGAACTTCTTTCAATAGGGTGTCTTGATCGTAGACTAACAATTTTTCGACTACCGTACTGTGAGGGAAAGTGTAGGTGGTGTTGCCATGCAGCTGGCCATTTTCATAAGAACGTGTGACTTTGACGCCATTTTTCATCATGGTGATTACGGTGCCGTCCTGTGCACGCTCTTCCCATTCTTGTTCCGATACGCCAAATCCGTATTTGTGTACGAATTGTTGCGAAACAACATCGCCGTTGTTTTTGTTTGAATGACATCCAGTCAGAAGAACACCTGCACAGGTGATCCATGGTAAGAATCGCGCTCTCATCGAACCCTCCAGACACTATATAACAGCGTTGATCTTAGGGATTGTGAATAAATAAAGTAAACGATTATGTGAGCGATTTTAGAACATGAGCCATTAGTTTTTCGTGGAGAGCATCTGCTTCTTCAAAAGAAATCGTTTTTAATGGATCGCGATAGGTGAAGCGGATTGTTGCATTGTGTTGGGTTTGCGTTTCCTGCTGCATCAGATAGAGATCAATGAGCTCAGCTTTTTCAAATAGAGGCGATTGAAAGGATCGAATAATTTCAAAGAGTGTTTCATATTGCAATCCTTGCGGTAGGGGAAGAGTCCAATCGCGTTCGGTGCTCGGATATAGTGGAAGAGGCTGGCAGCGAAGGTGGGCTTTTTGGTTTTTTATGAGATAGGCCAGATTCAATTCTGCATAATATACACGCTGTTTGATGTCCATTTTCGCTAGAAGAAGAGGATGGACCTCTCCCAACGACCCAATCAGCAGTCCGTCGGTATGCAGATCTGCCTGGCGGTTCGGGTGAAAGCAGGAATGCGATGATGGTTGAAAAGATATGCCGGAAATGGAAATTGCATCGAAAAGTGTTTCAAGCACTCCTTTTAAATCGTAAAAATCAACATCCGATGGTTTTCGATCCCAGTGCGGAGGCCGCCCTTTGCCGTACAAAACAATGCCGAGCATCGGGATTTCCACGGGCGTATCATTTTGTTTGATATGGATTCGTCCGGTCTCAAAAGCGCTGAGTGCGGGATTTTTCTGGTCGAGATTTGTTTTCACCACTTCCAGCAAGCTGGGAAGAAGCGATGAACGCAAGATCGAATAATCTTCGCTTTTGGAATGAAGAACTTTGAGTAAATCTCCCGAGGGGAGGAGAGCCGCCAGTTTCGGGCTGATCAAATTGCAGGTGATGATTTCTTGAAGATCTTGTGCGGCTAAACGGCGGCGCACTTCGCGCTCAAACATATAGTTCGGGTCGTTGGGAATATGCGAAGTAGTGCAAACCGGTGTTTTTTTATCGATGTTATTGTAACCGTAAATGCGAGCAACCTCTTCGATCAGGTCGATTTCTTCAACGAGATCATTGCGATAGGTGGGAATCGTCACCCGCAGAGTTTTCTCGTCTTTCGCATGCGTTTTGCAGCCGATGCGATGGAGGCATTCTTCCATCTCGCTCAACGAAAGCCGGGTGCCCAGGATCTGATTGACGCGATCAGCGCGTAATTGTGATTCGCGAGCGGCAAATTTATGCTTTTTGATTTCGATCAGTCCTTTTGCAATCTGACCATGGCCTAATTGAGCAATGAGGCGGCATGCTTCATTGAGAGCTTCTTCGACAGCCTGCCAATCAATCCCCTTTTCAAAACGCTGCGAACTTTCGGTGCTCAATTTAAGTTTTCGAGATGTTTTGCGAATGGAAAGGCTATCAAAATACGCGGCCTCGATAACAAGAGTTTTTGTTTGCTCCGACACCGAACTGGAGGCGCCGCCCATGATGCCCGCGATGGCCAAGGGCTTTTGGGAGTCGCAGATCATTAATGTGCCGATGGGAATGTCCCGCTCGATCCCGTCGAGTCCAATGAATGATTGAACGGTATCGCTCGCTTGAACAGAGATGATGCTGCCTTCGATTTTTTCGTAATCGAACGCGTGAAGGGGCTGGCCGGTTTTTAATAAAATATAATTTGTAATGTCGACGACGTTATTGATGGGGTGCATCCCGCAAGCCAATAGCGCTTGTCTGAGCCAATATGGAGAGGGGGCGATTTTTACATTTTCGATGAGCCGGCAAAGATAAAGGGGGCATTGTTCGGGGTTTTGGATCGAAACTTCGAGTTTATCTTCAAGCCTCGACGCGCTGTTTTCCGTCAGTGTGATTTTATGATGATGCAGCGGCCGATGGAATGCAGCCGACAATTCGCGGGCGATTCCCAATGAGCTAAGGCAATGTCCCAGGTTAGGCGTTAAAGACAATTCGAGGACAGGATCCCACAGCAACTGTGTCAGATCTTGGCCGTTGGGCGTGTCGGAGGGCAGCTCGAGAATGCCGTCGCCGTCAGCCGGTATGCCTAGTTCTGACGCGGAGCAAAGCATTCCTTTGGATGAAACTCCCCGAATGGTTGTTTCAACGATGGGACGCTCATGTTTCTGTTCGTCATAAAGAATTGCTCCCACAGGAGCTAAGGCGACTTTTAATCCCGGCCGGCAATTTTTAGCGCCGCAGACAATAGATAAAATTTTAGCGCCATCAAAAACTTGCGCAACGGTCAGATGGTCGGAATCGGGATGCGGCTGGGTTGTTTGCACTTCTGCGGAGATGACTTTAGAAAAACGGGGTATTTCGTTTTCAATTTGATCCACCTCGATTCCGAGCAGAATCAGGGTTTCGCAAATCTCTGAAAGCGGTTCGTCGAGATGAACGTAAGATCGGATCAAAGAGATGGGCAATTTCATGCTGAAGATTTTAAACCAAATTAGGAGGAATTGCAACCATTTGAGTTTTAGAGTAAATTTTTTCATAGCGGCATGTCCGCTGGAGAGCTTCTATGGAGTCGAGTTTTACCGATCGCTGGATTCGCAAATTTCGTATTATCACGCTGAGTTTAATCTTTAGCGGCGCTTTAAACATTGGGCTGATTGCTGCCTTCATCGCCCTGCTCATTCAAGATCGAGAGAGGTCTCTTTTGGTGAACGCCCCACGAAATGTTGAAAAGACGGAAGAGATGACCAATCGAGAGATATTAAGCTCTTATTCCCGCCTCTCGTTTCGCGAGCTCTGTTCATTACTCACGAATACCGATTTTATCGAAGAAGGTTTCTCCAAGCGCGATCTCGCGCTCGCGGCGCTGGTCTCTTTCCACGATTTTAATATCGAAAAAGCGATTGGAAGTTTGCCGGCCCAGCGGCGTGTGTTTAAGTTGGAAGAGCGCTCCTTAGAAATTTTTCCGGGTCTGAGCAACGAGCAATTTCAAGCGATTGTGCAATATGCCTATCTCGAGCGCTGGCCTTTAACGAGCCGCGGTTTATTTATGGGCCTTCAGAAAACCCCGAAACAACGCGATGCGGCGTTAGTGCAAGCCTTCACGATCACTCCTGAATTTTATGCTCTACAGACTCTCTTTCAAAAGAGCGGTGCGAATCCCTCTCAGGATCAGCTCATCGATCTGATCGGCGACGGAAATTGGCAGATGTTGGACGGGTTTGTTCGTGAACAGTCGCAGATGCTTGATCTGTCCGATGACCGGCGTAGACGTTTTTTATTGAGCTATCTCGCTATGCAATCACCTGCAGCGGCTGATCTGCTTCTTCAGACTGATTTCATGTTTGCCTTAAAGCGTCTCGATGATAAAGGGCTTATCGACTTGCTGTCTCATGCACAAACCAATGAAATTTTACAGAAATTTTGTATTGAGTTGCTCCAATCTGCCCGCAGCGATGCGATCTATGAAAAAAGCTCGCAGCTCCTTTATCGGATGGCCAAAGAAGAGATGCCGCAGCCTTTTAATCTTTCCCAGGCGCGCACCCGTTTTGTTCCATCAGCGCCCGTTGCCGCAGCGGCTGCACCGAAAAAAGAGCCGGCTCCGGCGGCGCGCGAGAGCTCGATGAGAACGCATGTAGTGAAAGAGGGCGATAGTCTTTGGAAAATTTCGCGCCAGTATCATGTTAATCTGGATGATTTGATGGCGATCAATCATTTAGAAAAAGATCGGCTTAAATTGGGGATGGTGCTGAAGATTCCTCAGGGAACCGGATCAAAGCCCCCTCGATGAAAGGGGTGGCATCGACAAATGCGCTTGATGGCCAGCCAGGATCCCTGAATGATCCCATGTTTTTCAACAGCTTCGCAGGCATACTCCGAGCATGTTGGAAAAAATCGACAGCAGTGCCCTAAAAAGGGGCTTAGCGCCGCTTGATAAAGACGGATGAAATGTACAACAATTTTTTTCATATTCGTTTTGAACTTGTCAGCAAGTCTAGCCCCCAGTATATTTTTATCCTGAATTAGTTGGTTAACACCAAAAGTTCGTTTTTTGCGCGAAAGTGGCGAAATTGGCAGACGCACTACCTTGAGGTGGTAGCGGGGTCACACTCATGGGGGTTCAAGTCCCCCCTTTCGCATTCCTGCATCGGTAGCTCAATGGATAGAGCACTTGGCTTCGGACCAAGTGGTTAGGGGTTCGAGTCCCTTCCGATGCGATTTTTTTTGATAAAAATTCCTCCCCGTCTTTATGTAAATCTTTAATAATCAACTAATTAATGATGGATTCGTTCGAGAAAGAGGCGGTCTGTTTTTTCTATGAATGAACCCAATAAATGAATTGAGTCGAATTCAGAAAATCGGCGGCCCAAGCCGAGTGTCATTAATTGCTCCCACTCTTCTCTATTAAACGAAAGGCTCCCGTGCGAAGCATGATGGCCGCAGAGGCATTCTCCGCGCGATAAATAGACGGGCGGATTGTCGCAGAGCGTGCAATGGGGGCGGAGTTGGACGAGCCCTTCGAATTGCAGTAATTTGAGACGGAAGCTTTGGGCAATCGCGAGAGGGTTTCTGGGTAAATGTTTCAGTGAGGCAATGAGCAGTTCATAGAGGATTTTTGCGGGACGATGGGAAAGCTGCGATCGTAAAAGATCATTCGCGATCGATCCGGCGGCAATCAGCGTCTGATAGTCTTTTCTGAGTTCATCGAGCGGATCGAGCAGAGCGGCGTCTTTGATGGGATAAATATCTCCGTGAGATTTGCGATAGACCCATTCGGCGCGGCAAAATGGGTTGGTATGGGCCGCGTTTTTCGCACGTACATGCTTAGCCATCAATGTGAGCAAGCCTGCATCCGGTGTGAAGATTTTGAGGATGCGGTGATTGCCTAGATAGGGAATCGAGTGTAAAAGGACCCCTTCCTGTTTTTCCCAAATGTTGTCCATATTCTTAGTAGTCCTTAACAAAAATTCATAGAATAATTTCGGCGTCAAAGCCCTGGGGTTCGTCGATCGTAAACGGGCCTGTATTAAGTTAATACTAGCCCGTTTACGATCGGCAAACCGCAGGAGCTTTCACGCTTGAAATTATCTCAAGAATTTTTGTTGCGGACTACTAGTATTCAATGAGCGCAGCTTCATTTCAAGGAAAGGGTGAAAATTCCTCTTGGCAGAGGGTATGGGTCGTGTTAGGATGTGTTACTAAATTTCTTGAGGAGCAGTTATGGCGAGACCCGCAAAATCTGATGTTCAAGGTTACAACATATCGATCATTGGCAAACATTTCCAAATCACCGACGCCATCCGCAATTATGTTTTCGAGAAATTGCAAAAGATAGAACATTTCGCGGATCACATCATCGATGTTTTGGTCACGCTCGATACTCAGAAGATGGAACACTCATGTACAATCGTGATGAATTTCATCCATTTTCACATTAAAGTTTCCGGCAACACGGATAACATGTATTCGGCGATTGATAAGGCGTCCGATCGCATTATCAAGCTCGTTCGCCGCTACAAGACAAAGCTGCAGTCGACTCGAGGAAAGCATTTATCCACCGTTGACCTCCATGTGAATGTCATTCAGCCGCTCAAGGACGATTTAGCGGAGATCAATGATGAGATCGTGGCAGAAACCGCGCATAAAGAAGAAGAAAAGTACAAACTTCACAACATTGTCGCGAAAGAGACGATTCCCCTAAAGACTTTGACTCAGGGTGAAGCGGTGATGAAGATGGAGCTCTCTAATGACCATTTTCTCATTTACAGAGGCGAAGAGGATCAAAAGATCAAGGTGATGTATCGCCGCGAGGATCAGAATTATTCTCTTGTTCAACTTCAATGAGCGAAAGAGTGTACGATCCAATCCGCTGCCGCAATGTTGTTGCGACACCCGAGGAATTGGTTCGTCAGTCTCTCTTGCGTAAGATGATCCATGATTTGGGTTATCCGAAGAGTTTGATTGCGGTGGAAAAGGAACTCGGCATGCATCGGCGCCGATTTGATCTGGTTTGCTATGCTTGCTCTATCCATCCTGAGCATGAACTCTCTCCTCTGCTCATTATTGAGTGTAAGGCGCTTGATTGTTCTGAGGCGGCCCGCCAACAGGCGTTTGGGTATAATGCAACGCTCGGCGCGCCCTTCGTCTGTATCGCTTGCAAGAGTGAAATACATACTTTATGGCGCAATGCCGATCAAATCATGAGTGTGCCTTTTCTTCCGCCTTATGGTGAGTTGCTCGAGATCGCAAAAAAAAGATTCGCCCATGCAACGAATTGAAATTCCCTCTCAAGCTGACGCTCTTTGCCTATTGGGATTGGAGGGATTGGATTGCTCTCAGTGTTTGGAGTGGTTAGACACACAGCATGATCTCTATTTAGTTGATAACCTTTCAGATCTACAGATCCCTCCCGAAGTTTTAAATCATCCCCGTCTGCGCTCTTTTTCCATTGAAACCCCTTTGCAGCATGAACAGGTTATTAAGGAAATCGCTTGGCACGCCGTGATGCAATCGATGCATATTCATAGCCAGCCTCGGTGGGAAGAGTTTCGCCGTCGGTTGGAAGAGTGCCAACATGCGGCGCATCTATTGCTCTCGGAGGTGGCTGATTTTGGCCAGGAAGCCTTTGGCAATGCACGGAGTAACTGGCGGCAGAGCGGTCCTTTTCGTAGCTGGGCTCTTTTGAAGGGCCGTTTTCAGGACGTGCCTGCGATCGTTTGCGGAGCGGGGCCTTCATTAAAAGAGGCCGCGCCGCGCCTGGCGGCTCTCTCTTCGCGCGCCTTGATCCTTTCAGCGGGAACCGCGGGCTCGATTATGGGTTCCTGGGGGATTGCTCCCCACCTGGCCTGTTTTCTCGACAAACAGACGCCGCTCGACTCAATTCTTCAACAACCATTTATGGAAGTACTCTCTATTTTGCAAAGCCGTCTTAATCCCGGCTGTGTTCATTGGATGCATGGTGAAAAAATTCTCGCGCCGGAAAGCGGGCCATTGCCTTGGGAAAAATGGTGGATGGATAATGATTCCTCTCCTTCATTTGGCTGGACAGTGGGTAATTTCGCGACGCAAATGGCGGTATGGATGGGCTGCAATCCCATCATTTGGGTGGGAATGGATCTCTGTTATCAGGGGGAACAAAAGTATGCGGATCGATCGGACAAGAGCCAAGTTCCATTGATAGAGAGCAATGATCGGATGACCCAGCGCGATTGGCTGCTGGCCGCTCGCTGGAGCGAAGAGCTCTCTTGCGAGCATCCTCAGCTGCGCTTTGTCAATACGTCGATGCAAGGTCTGCCTTTGGGTTTGCCGATCGAGACGATGCCTTTGGATGCAATCGATCAAACCCTGACGAGGGAGTTTGATCTGACCGGGCGGCTCCATCAAGCCATTCAAGGGGCGTCCTCGCTCACCATGACGATTCAGCAAAAAGAGATTGAATGGGTGATGAGCTGGGAGCGCTGCTTAGCTCTTTGCGCTCAGATGACGAGCGATGGGGATGATGCCTTATCGAACGAGATCGTTCATGAATTTTATTTAGAGCCTCTCTGGCGGATCTGGAGGC
>CAISYW010000066.1 GCA_903889795.1 uncultured Chlamydiae bacterium
GCTTCAAGCTGAGCTTCGATCGATAGCGGAATGTGCACCGCCATCTGGTCACCGTCAAAGTCAGCGTTGAACGCTGTCGTCACGAGAGGGTGAATCCGGATCGCCTTACCTTCAATTAAAACCGGCTCAAAAGCTTGAATACCCAAGCGGTGAAGGGTCGGAGCGCGGTTGAGCAAAACAGGATGTCCTTTAATGATCTCTTCAAGAACGTCCCAAACTTCCGGGGCCTGTTTCTGAATCATTTTTTTCGCAGAACGAATCGTATAAACATAACCGAGATCTTTTAATCGCTTCACGATAAATGGCTCAAAAAGCTCGAGAGCCATTTTCTTCGGCAATCCACATTGATTAAACTTCAACTCAGGACCGACAACGATAACCGATCGACCGGAATAGTCTACGCGTTTACCCAAAAGATTTTGACGAAAACGTCCTTGCTTTCCCTTTAACATTTCAGAAAGGGACTTGAGAGGACGATTGCCGGCGCCCATTACGGGATGTCCATGACGGCCGTTATCGAAAAGCGCGTCAACAGCTTCTTGCAACATGCGCTTCTCATTACGCACAATCACATCAGGTGTTTTCAATTTCAAAATCGATTTCAAACGATTATTACGATTGATAACGCGACGATAAAGATCGTTCAAATCAGAAGTAGCAAATCGGCCGCCATCGAGAGGAACGAGAGGACGCAAATCAGGCGGGATCACAGGAACACAACCCAAAACCATCCATTCAGTACGATTGATCGAAGAGCAAAATCCTTCAACAATCTTGAGTCGCTTGGCCAATTTCATCCGCGCTTGCATCGATTTGGTCTTACGCAGTTTGTCCTTTAAGTCGACAACCAGGACCTGTAAATCTTCCGATTTCAAAATGTCTTGAATCGCCTCACCGCCCATCTTGGCCGTGAATGCGTCAGAGCCCCACTTTTCTTGAGCTCCGCGAAATTCATTATCATTCAAGAGTTGCTTGCGCTGGAGGTCGGTTCGACCTGCATCGGTGACAACATATTCTTCGTAATAGATCACTCGTTCAAGATCAGCGGTAGACATGCCCAAAATATTGCCAATGCGCGATGGCATCGTCTTAAAATACCAGATATGCACGACCGGTACAGCCAAATCAATATGAGCCATCCGTTCACGGCGTACCTTTGAAAGGGTCACTTCGACGCCGCAGCGATCGCATACAATCCCTTTGTGCTTGATCTTCTTATATTTACCGCAAGCGCATTCCCAATCACGCGTCGGTCCAAAGATCTTTTCGCAAAAGAGTCCACCCTTTTCCGGTTTAAAAGTACGATAGTTGATGGTTTCGGGTTTTTTAATTTCCCCGCGCGACCACTGGTTTCGGATTACATCGTCCGAAGCGATTTTGATGGTCAGTTTATCGAACTGGGAACCCCTAACATCCTCATCAGCATCAAAGAACATCTTCATCTCCTCAGAGAGAAATTTTTCTAATTAACTTATTGCGCTTCGACAAATTCAGTACGAATGTCGAGGCAAAGTCCTTGCATCTCTTTCACAAGAACGTTAAATGATTCCGGCGTGCCGGCGACCAGTGTGTTCTCACCCTTGACGATCGACTCATATATACGCGTACGACCGGCGACGTCATCGGATTTAACAGTTAGCATCTCCTGGAGCAAGTGCGCGGCTCCGTATGCTTCGAGAGCCCAAACCTCCATCTCTCCAAATCGCTGTCCGCCCATCTGCGCTTTTCCGCCCAACGGCTGCTGTGTTACAAGCGAATAAGGCCCAATGGAGCGAGCATGGATTTTGTCTGCGACAAGGTGGCTTAGCTTCATCATGTAAATATAGCCAACCACGGAGCGGTTGTCGAAACGCTCTCCGGTACGACCATCGTAAAGATAAGCCTTACCATTCAAAAACATCGTTTGTTCGCGCATCATTTCCCAAATCTTCGATTCAGGAAATCCTTCGAAAACCGGGCTTTTTACATAAATACCCGCCTTTTTCGCAGCAAACCCAAGATGAGTTTCCAACAACTGACCCATATTCATACGGGAAGGTACGCCAAGCGGATTGAGAATCATCTCAATCGTCTCGCCGGATGACAGATAAGGCATATCCGCTTCGGGAACAATTCGAGCGACAACGCCCTTGTTACCGTGGCGACCCGCCATTTTATCACCGACTTGCAACTTCCGTTTGGTCGCGACATAGACTTTCACTTGACGAATGACACCAGGATCAAGATCGATATCGCCCTTGCGCATGTGCTCAATCTCTGTCTTATGCACAGTCTGCAACGTCTGGTAAGCGATCTCATATTCACGAAGCGTCTTCTTCAGCTCCAGGTAAATATCCTTATCGGCCATGATCAAATCTTCGGCCTTCTCATTCTCAAGAGCCTCAATCATTTCCTGAGAAATCGAGACACCCTCGTCAATCAGAACTTCACCCGTTTTACGATGCATGATCGGCGCAGGAGCATTTTCATTGAGCAGCAGAGCTCCCAGCTTTTCATGGAACTCCATTTGCAGCTCAGCTTCTTTTGTCTTATAATCGGAGTGAATATCTTTAATTCGAGTTGCTTCTTCTACGAGCTCATCGTCGGTTTTCGAAAGGCGATCGCGGCGTGAAAAAACCTTCACGTCCATAACAACGCCTTCCGTTCCGGGAGGAGCAGTTAAGGAAGCATCTCTTACATCAGCCGCCTTTTCACCGAAAATCGCACGCAATAGGCGCTCTTCAGGCGAAAGCTCTGTTTCCGACTTCGGAGTAATCTTTCCGACGAGAATCGCACCGGTCTCCACGTGAGCGCCAATCCGAATGATGCCATCTTCCCCGAGATCTTTCAGGGCTTCTTCTGAGACATTCGGAATATCTTTTGTAATTTCCTCTTTTCCGAGCTTCGTATCCCGTGCAGTCAATTCAAACTCTTCGAGATAAATCGAGGTATACGTATCTTCCCGGATTAATTTCTCCGAAATGATAATCGCATCCTCATAATTATATCCGCACCACGGCATGAAAGAGACAAGCACGTTTTTACCAATAGCAATCTCGCCCTTATCAGTAGCAGGGCCGTCAGCCATCACATCGCCCGCTTTAATCTTATCACCCACGCTGCAGATCGGCGTTTGGTTGATGCATGTACCGCTATTCGAGCGCATGAACTTTTTCAATTCATAGACATGCTTATTGAGAGGATTATCTTTCGGCGCAACGACTACCTTAAAGCCGTCGACATAATCAATAACACCATCTTCAACAGCAACAATAACAGCTCCCGAGTCCCGCGCTGCGCGTCCTTCAAGACCTGTACCGACGATAGGCGCCTCGCTCCTCAATAATGGAACCGCTTGACGCTGCATGTTCGACCCCATAAGAGCTCGGTTGGCATCATCATGCTCCAAAAAGGGAATCATTCCGGCGACGATAGAAACCAGCTGTTTGGACGAAACGTCCATATGCGTGATTTTATCAGTTTCAATCTCCATTGGCTCGCCGCGATGGTGCGCCCAGCACATTGTCTCGCTGAACATATTGCTCGAATCGAGAGGAGTCGATGCTTGCGCGATGATACAATCACATTCCTGGTCGGCCGTCATGTACTCGATCTCATCAGTGACCACGCCCTCTCTTACTTTTCGATAGGGAGTTTCAATGAAACCGAATTCATTGATCTTCGCAAATGAAGCGAGAGATGTAATCAAACCGATATTCGGACCTTCCGGAGTTTCAATTGGGCAAATTCGTCCATAGTGAGAAGGATGCACGTCGCGTACTTCAAAACCGGCCCGTTCACGATTCAAGCCGCCTGGGCCCAAGCACGAGAGACGTCGTTTGTGCGTCAATTCAGAAATGGGGTTCGTATGATCCATGAACTGCGATAACTGCGAGCGTCCGAAGAAATCTTTCAATACACCGGCCAAGCCCTTTGCAGAGACAATTTTACCGGGTGTCATTGTATCGGAAGAAAAATCAAAAAGATTCATTCTTTCTTTGATGATCTTTTCCATACGAGCCAAACCGATTCGGCATTGGTTCTGGATCAATTCTCCAACCGATCGTACACGTCGATTCCCCAAATGATCGATATCATCAACAAAAGCATGCTCATCGCCCATCTTCAATCGAATGAGATATTTAAGAGCCGCGATCACATCTTCTTTGCGCAAAATGACAACGGACAGATCTTCATCTGTTGTCCCTAACTCCAGTTTGCGGTTCAACTTATATCTACCAACACGACCCAGATTATAACGTTTCGGATCGAAGAACA
>CAISYW010000067.1 GCA_903889795.1 uncultured Chlamydiae bacterium
ATGTATTGCGGAGATCGAAGCCAACTTGCTGCAAGTTAGCGAGATCGAGCGAAATATTGGAGCGCAAAAGATGTCGATGAAAAATCAAATGTTCAGCCCGATAGCAGTATACATGTTTGTTGGTGAGTTATGCAACTCTTTCCAAGAGATATGAATAAGTCATGAATGAATCTCGAGGTGAGTTTTCTGTTCCGATCGAGTTTTTGCACTCTGCTAACTTGCATGAAGTTAGCAGAGTGCTCCAAACTTAATCTCACTACGAAAATCGACAGAAGAATCTTTTTGGTACACTCCCTAATACCGGCAGTTTTTTTATTGATTCTTAATACAGATCCAATGTAAATTTTTATCAAAAAATAGGTCAAACATGTCCGCAAGGATTGATAACTATTCTTTGAAAAATCAAACGCAAGATCCCTATTTTGCAATTGCTCCGCAAACGATGGCCGAAGTTAGCGCTCCTCAAAAAACAGTTCATTGGGATCGCGTCGCAATTGTCGCCGCAATAGGACTTATAGGACTTGCGGTGTTAAGTGCTTATTTATTATCTGGTGGCATGTTCGAGGGATCTCAAATAATTTGCGACACAAAACCTATTCTTCTAGGAAAAGCATGCCCCGAAGCAATGACAGTTCTCCAAAATTCATGCGTTTTTAATAAGTGTTTAAATCTAATAGATTGCGAAAATTGGAAAACACACCAGATAGCTTGGTTTAGTACTCGATTAATTTGTCCTGAAAATGCATACTGTGATCAGTTATTGGAGTCGACACGAAATATCGGTTCAATGTTTGTGGAGCATTCTCAATATTGCATACAAAAATCCATTGCTTATTCTTGCCCCAAAGTAATCAATTACCTTCAAACTGCTTGCAACAAGGTCAGCTATGATGTCCAAGAGATTTGCAAATTAGCGGCAAATGGCACGAGTAGTACTCATGGCATTGTTAAGAAATGTATCTGTGATATTAACTGCGATGAGATGATGATAGAGGCTAAGGACATGATTTCAAAGTACGAGATCTATGGGCAGTCCTTTATGAAGCGTTTGACGGCTGGTTAGAGATATACTGCTATTGTCCTGAACATTTGATTTTTCATCGACATCTTTTACGTTCCAATATTACGCTTGATCTCGCTAACATGCTGCAAGATGGCTTCGATCTCTGCATTATTTTCGAACGCAAAATCTCTCCCTCAAAAATCAAAGCTTCAGGCCGACAGCAGTATAGTATAGAAACTATGTTACTTATTTAAGTAACATAGTTTATTCGTTTTCATTAAAAACAGATTGATGTTTTCAAATAATTGATTTAATAAATATGACGTTTGGTGTATTGATTTGATAAAAATAGCATTGGTTATAAAGTATGAAAATTTCTTCAGAAGTATTTTTTGAGTTTCTAGATATTTATGAAAAGCGCCCAATTTCTAACAATCTATGGGGAATGCGTTCTCATGGGATGTTTTTTCTTTGGTATCTTCTTAAACAAATTCAGCCTGACTTGGTCATAGAAAGCGGTGTTTACAGAGGACAATCCACGTGGATGATCGCTCAAGCCGCTCCTGATGCGAAAATCATAGCTATCGATCCTGATTTAACTCAAAGATTCTATGTTTCTAAAAATGCAACGTATAGGACTGAGGATTTCTCGTTATTGTCGATCGAACAAGATTTCTATAAAACAAAAGCCGCATTTTTCGATGATCATCAGAATGCTTATGAACGTGTCATGCAGTCAACCAAACAAAATATTCAACACCTGATATTTGATGATAATTATCCTCCTGGATATGACGACTGTGCCGGCAATCCTCATTTGACGTTGAGAGATTGTTTTGAAATGAATCAACATCAAGAAAAGGCGGCAGCTCTGAAAAAAGTCATTAAACAGTACTGTATTATGCCCCAAATTATAGGAAAAACTGCTGGATTTCTTGCATTGGGCGGTCAAGTTTCAGATATCCCGGCTATTTGGGGTAGTCTAGAGGAGATCGAGCCTCATTATAGAGATAAAATGAAAGTGTTTTATGACGATTGCTATTGTTATCGATGGCTCACTTATGTCGAATTGCAAATAAAGGTATTATAATGAAAAAAAATGCAATGATTGTGTCTGGATCCGACCATCATTTTTTCCCGCTTCTAAAAGGTCTGGTGTTGTCGATAAGACGCGCACATGAAATTGCTAATTTACCGATGATCGTTCTTGATGTTGGCCTGACATCCGAAGATCAGATTTGGTTGACTGCTCATAATGTCGCGACCATCCGTATTGATTGGGATTTCGAATTTCTTGGATTATCTGGCGTACCAGAATATTTCAAGGTGATGAATTGGCGGCCCTTTCTTCCCAAACATTTACCGGATGCAGAGATTTATGTTTGGATGGATGCCGATTCCTGGATACAGGATGAGCAGGTCGTTCTCCTTGCGATTGAATGCGCATCGAAATCCGGTTTGATGGCCTTAGTGCCTGAGATTCATCCATATTATCGATCTATGTATGAATCGCCGCATGAGATACGCAGCAAGGAATTGTCAATTTTTCGAGCGTGCTTCGGTGATGATATAGCGAATGAGTTGATCACGAAGCCGATTATCAATGCGGGGTTTTTTGCGCTCGCAAAAAAATCTGAAAACTGGTCAATCTGGGCCACTGTTCTGCGCGATATGTATCATAAAGTTATTGATTTTCATACCGAGCAATGTTCTTTGAACGTTTGTGCTTATAAATGTAACCTGCAATTTATTGCGCTGCCTGCTTATTGCAATTGGTGTTGTTATCACAGGCTGCCGGCTTTCGATGAAGATCGCCAAAGGCTGGTCGAGCCGGGGCCGCCACATCATGACATCTGGCTTGTCCACATGACGGGGGGGACGAAGAAAGGGAGCCACACGTTAGCCACAACAACTGATAAAAGAATATATCGCTCATTGCGATACCCGGAGTAATGACTTATAAATGTCGTAAGTCGGAAATCACCACAGTTGCCGGTTCAGATGACTGACGATTTCCTTCAGCGTAGGCGTTATGTGCATTCTGCATGACAATAGGTTGTGTGACTGTATTTTCAAATACGTTGCATGCTTTCATAGCTGGTGTAAAGGGACCAACAACAGGAGACAGGTCGGTTCGGCTCTCGGCATAAGTGCTGGGATATACTGTAATGCTGCGAGGTAAAGGCGTGAATTCACAATTAGGGCCCACAGCATGCACATAATCTGTTAAAGAAGAAAATGGCCCCTGAGGTTGATAGCCCATTCTTAACGCAGTGATAAATAATTCTGCTGTATGACAAAGATATGGAGAATTCTCCGGCGACGTTAAGAACTCTTGTTCTTGCGGAGTAAACATCTTCCATTCATAGAGCATGTCATGTTTTATACTTCCTTCACAAATGACGTATTGGACATCCTGTTCTTTGAATTGTCCCCGTAAACTCTGTAATGCTTGTCCCTTGAAAGAAGGTTTTTTTGTTAAATCGAGTTGTTCGCAGAGAGCCTTTTCAACAACCTTTATTTGTGGGTCGCTATAACGTTGCGGCAGACCATGTGAAGGATCGCGATAATCGATCACACACGTGCCGACTACAGGTTGACCTTCGGTCGGTCGCATAGAACCCTGTTGATAAGCAAGGACTGAATTCCCAATTCCTTGAATATCTTTTTTTAATTTGCAGCCGCACATATCGCTCATTTTGGCGTGAATCTCGCCATTATATGATGTGATATCTAAAAAAGTTCCTCGCCCCAGCTCTTTTGTACGTTCAAACAATATCTCATGCCCATCGATAATTTTAACTTGAGCGCTAAATCCTGCTGAATGAGGATTGATAGTAAATTTTGGTGATTCTATTGCTGTTGCCATAATTACACCCCTTAATTAATATTAGTTAGTTATAATATTAAATAATTATATCATGTTTTCAAATTATTTACAAGTTGGTGTCAAATTAATACTTTACATTTGGTGATGTATACCGGGAGCGATTCAAAAATCGGGAATAGGCAAGGAGGCTGCTTGTATTTGTGTCAGGCAGAGCCGACGCCGAAGCAACCCAACTTGAATAAGTTGGGTGATGGAGGCGGACACAAAGGCAATGCAGTGCCGACGCAGCATAAACCGATTTTCGAATCACGAGCGGTATATGCCGAACGTGACTCAAAAATTGGTTTTGGGTTAATACCTTCGGTATAAATGGGAAATTGCCCGAAAAGATCCTGTTAGCAGTATGCAAACGCTCAATGCTCCACAACTAAACCGACCCCGGTTTCTTGAACCGGTGTAACCCGTGCTAATTTTTCTTTTGCCTTAAAATCTGTGCAATGACACACATGGACAGCTTTTGGGTTTAGTTTTTTGAAATATTCACAGATTTTTTCTAGACGGTTGTTATCGGCATTCATTAAATGGAAGCCGCCGATGATATCAACGATGCGATGGTCATTACATACTTTTTTTGCGTATTCGATAATATTACAAATCCCGGAATGAGAACAGCCTGTGATGATGACCAACCCTTGATTGGTTTTGCAGGCAACTGCTGAATCGTCTAAAAGAAGATCTTCTTGGAGCCGGCCGTTGATCATCACTTTTCCCGGGAGACCATTTTCTTTATAAGCCGTTTCTTCGAAATCAAATGTACGTTCTATTTTCCCTAAAAACACCAGATTCTTGGTGATCCATATGGGTGCGTTGGAAGTGTTGATATCGAAAAAACTGGCAATCGTTTCTTTATTTAATAAACAGCCGTATTGATGGCCGCCGTGCATCCATTTCGGCTCGAGTGCGCCGGGACAGCAGTAAAACTTCGGTTTTTTGATCTTCTTTTGCAACTCGACTTGTTGCATGAGACTTTGAACGAGGTGGGCAAGGCCCCAAGAATGGTCATGGTGTCCATGAGAAAGAATCAAACCGTCAATATCATGAAGGTTGATTTCTAATTTGAGAGCATTTTTAAGGAATATGTTTGAGAAGCCGGTGTCGAAAAGCAGCTTTAAACCGTCGATCTCAACGTAGCATGAAAATCCAAATTCTGATGAAAGAAATTCAAAGACGTTCTGATCTACTAATATTGTCGTTCTCATTTTAACTCCTTATCTTTGTACTGAACATGACTCAAAAATCGGTTTTGGCCAAGCCGAAAATTCGATTTCTGAAGCATGTTCGGTATATAAAAGGTTTTTTCAGGATATTCAAAAATCGTTTGTTCTGATTATCTTTATAGCATGTTTCAGAAAATTATTGTTCGATTACCAAATTGGATCGGCGATTTTGTGATGGCAACACCGGTGCTTACCGATTTGCGCCGCCGTTTTCCAACAGCGCGGATTACGGCAATGTGTCCCTGGCCGATTTGCGAGCTGCTTAAACAAGACCCTGCAATTGACGATCTATTATGTTTTTCCCAATGCGAAAACGATTCTGTCAAACGTCAAAATTTGCTTAATATTATTCAGAAATTACGGATGGGAAAATATGATCTCGGTGTTTTGCTGACGAATTCATTTTCATCTGCATGGTGGTTCAGGCTTGGTCGTGTGAAGCGGCGGTTGGGCTATGCTCTGGATTGGCGCTCGCTATTATTGACTGATCGCATGGAACCTCCTGAGACGAAAATTCATCAGGTAGATTTTTACAAATATTTGATGCAGCCGCTTGGAATTCCCATTAGCGAGACGGCGCCGCGGTTGTTTTTCTCAGATGAGGAAGAAGAAGAAGCCAAGAAACTTCTCTGTGAGAGAGGTTATCGCTTGGGCCAACCGCTCATCGGCATCAATCCCGGTGCGGCTTATGGCACTGCCAAATGTTGGCCGCCCGAGCGCTTTCGCGCACTCGCTATGAGGTTTTTACAAGACAAAGATCTTTTCATTCTTTTTTTTGGCGATGTCCAAACCGCGCCGCTTGTAAATGAAATTTGCGATGGGTTGCCCGAACGAGTCATCAATTTGGCCGGAACCACGAACTTGCGCGAACTTGCCTGCCTGATTAAAAACTGCAATGTTCTTGTTACGAATGATAGCGGTCCAATGCATATTGGCGCCGCTTTGCATACGCCGATTGTTGCTCTTTTCGGTTCGACCGATGATTTGATCACAGGACCCTGGGGCCAAAAAGAGGCTGTTATTAATAAGCATCTCGGTTGTTCGCCCTGCTTCAAACGCACTTGCTCCACGGATTTTTGCTGTATGAATAAGATCGAGGTTGAGGAAGTGGCGAAAAAAGCTCTGGAACGTAGGAAAAAACGTGTTTAGGACTGTCAGGAGGTTGTTTTTTCCGAATCGTCTTGATTGGCTTTGCAGGGGGGCCAAGCGCCGCCGATCAACGCGCATTCTACTCGCGTGGAATCGCGGCCTTGGCGATATCGCCTTAGGTTTGTACGCGATTGTACATCGCATTCGTTACTGGATTCCCGATGCCGAGATCACTTTTTTAATTCGAGACAATCTTCGAGAGGGGTTTTCTCTTTTGGATGGGGTGCAAACGATTTTGGCTCCATTATGGGTGCGCGGAGAGCCTTATGATGTCAATCAAACGCTCATTAGCTTGGGCCGCAGCCCCAAAGAATTTGATTTGATCATTCCTTGGCCGAGTCCGACTGAATGGGTTAACTGGCAATATGGCCAACTCGTGCCGCGGCTTAAATGGAACCCATCCCATGACGAGCTCTATAAAAAATTTGATCTGCCATCGCATTTTACCTATATCGGCGTGCAGGCAGTGGCTGAAACTCATTACGGATTATGGCGCAACTGGCCGCAAAATCGTTGGATTGAATTATTCGAAAAGCTTTATCCATATGATTCAGTGCGCGTTATTTTGTTTGGGTTGGGATCGGAGCCAACATTTTCGAGCGATCGAATCATCGATCTAAGGGGAAAAACCTCTTTGTTTAATTTGCTTTCCATTATTAAAAACCGCTGCCGCTATTTAATTGCGCCCGACTCGGGAATTTTATCGATGGTTTATTATCTGGATGCCGCGTTTCCGCTGCAGATTGTTTCGCTTTGGGCCGATCCGAAGCATGGCATTTTGAAGCAAAATGTCGCATCGCCCAATCCGCTCCTTGTTCATCGGCCTCTTATCGGCGCCCATCGCGATCTTTCCACCGTATCGGCGGATCATGTGCTCAATTCTCTTTTTTTAGGTTCCGCGCATGCGAAATAAGTTAAAAAAACTCTTTTTGTCTCTGGGACAGGAACACCTTGTTCCGGATATCGATTCAATGAGTGAATCGGATATCGAGCGATGTCTTGAGCAGATCTCTCAATGGAGCGATGAGCTTGTTTCAGAGCAGAGACGATCCTGGCAGACGCGCCAGTCGCCGATCTGTTTTGAGTCTTTTACGGACTGTTCCCAATCGCAAGATCAACCGGTGGGGCTTCAGCCCCAAATCGGCGTTCTTATTTTGGCGGGTGGACAGGGGAGCCGATTGGGATTCAAAGGGCCGAAAGGCTGTTTTCCTCTGCTTGGCAAAAGCCTCTTTGAGCGCCACTCAGAAAAACTCCGAATAAATCAAACGCCTCTTGCGATTCTTACATCCTCTTTGAATCATCATGAAACGGAAGCGTTCTTTGAAAACAACCATTCTTTCGGATTGCAGGATGTGACATTTTTTTCTCAAAAGACAATGCCGCTGCTTGATGAATCCGGTCGTTGGTTTTGGGAGACGAGCGGGCGAATTGCAGAAGGCGCTGATGGCAATGGCAGCGTTTTCGAGGCATTTGAACGATCTGGAGGGCTGAAGCATTTTGTAGACCGTGGCGTCGAAGTGGTTCACATTATTCCGGTGGACAATCCTCTGGCGGATCCCTGTGATTCCGCTTACTTTTCATTTCATGTTTCCAGACAGGCTGATTTAACGGTGAAATGCATCCGCTTGGACGATCCTCAGGAGCCGACCGGCCGCCTTGTTCGTGGTGGGGATAAATTGACTATTGCCGAGTTTGCCGAACTGACAAATGAGCAGCGCAATTGCAACCTTTTTGCCAATACGGGACTTTTGGCGATCGATATTCATTTGATGCGATCGTTGGCGAATCAAACGTTTCCTTTACACTGGGCCTGGCGCACTGCCATGCATTGGGAAAATGGCAAAAGCTGTCAAAAGTATTCTTGGAAAGCGGAGCGTTTTATCGTCGACGCGCTTTTTTATGCTAAAAATGGCCAGGCAATCTGCTATCCCCGAGAGGAGTGCTACGCTGCATTAAAAGAAAAAAATTTAATACCACAAATTGAGCAGATCTTAATTAAAAGAGAAAGGGCCAATCGTATATACTAGTGCCCATGAAAAAGATTGCTTATCTCGGAGCCGGAACTTGGGGTTTTAGTCTTTCGTCGGTGCTCGGTCGAAACGGTCATCGTGTGGTCGTCTGGACGCGCGATCCTGCAACGGCCGCTGCATTGCAAGCAACGCGAGTTCATCCGAAACTTCCTGATTCGAAAGCTCCTGACAACGTCACTTTTACAAGCTCTCTCGATGAGGCGCTCAATGGAGCGGATCTCATTGTCGAGAGCGTGACCACGTCGGGAATCCGGCCTGTATTTCAGCAGGTATTGCAGCGCGGTGAAATTCGCATTCCCGTTATTTTAACATCGAAGGGAATCGAACAGGGAACCGGAAAATTGCTTCCCGAGCTCATCGCCGAGCTGATTGGCGTGGAAGAAAGTCCGTTGTTGGGTTGTCTGAGCGGTCCGAGTCTTGCCGATGAAGTGATCCTCAATATGCCGACATCGATCGTCTGTACGGCTTATGAGCCGAGCATCATGAAGCTGATTCACAAGCTGTTTTCCACTCCGACATTTCGCATCTATCCCAACGCCGACTTACAAGGCGTCTGTTTTGGCGGAGCGATGAAAAATATTATTGCGATCGCCTGCGGGATTGCAGATGGCCTTGGTTGCGGCGATAATGCAAAAGCAGCGCTCATGACACGTGGTTTGCATGAAATGCGCAAGCTTTGCCTGGTCAAACAATGTAAGCCCGAGACGCTTAACGGTCTATCCGGCATGGGTGATTTATGTGTGACCTGTCTTTCGACGCATAGCCGTAATTATCGTTACGGCCGGCTGATTGCCGAGGGATTTTCTCCCGAGGGTGCTCGCCAGAAAATTGGCATGGCGATCGAGGGAGTCTATTCCTGCGTATCGGCGCGGCAGCTCGGCCGCAAGTTCAATGTGCCCGTTCCCATCACGGATGCGACATTCTCGATTATCTATGAAGGCTTGCATCCAAAAGAGGCTGTCCAAGCTCTTCTGCAGCGCTCGATCAAGGAAGAGCATCTCTGAGAGATTCTTCAATCCGAATGGAGTTTTGCAACATCCTCTTATAAAATTTGGCAAAAAGATTCCGGGGCATCAACAGGTGATGCATGTTGATTGATATTAATGCTAAAGCCATGCTGATTCCATCGTTTCAAGAGGCAAGTTTCCTGAGAGAGGGTGATGGTCCAGGCATTCGGGCCTGTGTACTCAACGGCCGAATCTTTTTTAATAATTTCAAATTTCTTTGCTGCAATAATTTTGAAAACCGGATTGTCTAAAAACGGATTGTTTACAGATCTTTTTATTGCAATAATTGCCTCCGAGATTGGAGAATTTTGGGGAACAAAGATCGTGTCGTGAATTGCAAGATCTTCGGCTTTAAAAACATTGTTTTTTATAGTAAACGTTTCTGGAATTGCCACGATTGTTTTCTTTGCCTCCGTATTGATTAATATTTAATCTAATTATATTGATTTTTCATCGACATCTTTTGCGCTTCAATGCTTCTCGATCTCGCTAACTTGCTGCAAGTTGGCTTCGATCTCCGCAATTCATTGGAACACAAAATTTCGTCCTCAAAAATCAAAGCTTTAGGCCGATAGCAGTATACAAATCTTGTTAAATCCTATAAAACCCTATTTTAGGTATAAAATTTGTTATGACCACGATTAAATGGAGAATCATTATGAACAAAAAAATCGAAAATGAATGTTGTTCAGCGACCATGAAATGGTATGGATGGGGTTCTCCCGTTGGCTTGACGATTTTTTTCATCGGACTTGCCATTTGCGCGTTTCTTGTTCGCTTGGCATTTGAATTCTGAGAAAAGAATGCCCGGATAACGCGCCTTCAAGGAGATGAATACATTGAAGATTGTCACAGCAAAAGAGATGGCGCGGATAGAAGATCTGGCTATCCAAAAGGGCTGCAATGAAGAAGAGTTCGTCTTGCGGGCCGGTCATTGTGTTGCCAATGCAGTGGAAGAATATATTCAACAGCATCATCGAGCGAAGGATGTCGTTATTCTTGCCGGAAAAGGCAATAAAGGGGCTGATGCATTTGCTGCAGGGCTTGAGCTTTTATCTAAAGGGTTTCTGGTGCGGGCCTATCATTTAGCTTCGCTGGATGAATGTCGGCCGTTTTGTAAGAAATTCGCTGAGTTCTTTCAAAAGAGGGGCGGCGAATACATAGAAATTCGCAATCAGACAGATTTGATCTTTGGTGTAGATCAATTGATCATTGATGGCCTGCTCGGAACGGGGTGTGCGGGTCCTGTAACGGGTCTTTATCGAACGGTTATCGAGCGGGCCAATGAATCGGGCTTGCCGATTCTGGCTGTTGATATTCCATCGGGATTAAATGGCTCGACAGGTGTCGTCGAGGGCGCAGCTATTCAGGCTCGGATGACGATAGCGATGGGACTTCCGAAAATTGGATTTTTTTTGCGCGACGGTTGGAATTACGTAGGCGCGCTGCGTATTGGCGATTTTGGACTTCCTCCGGAATATGTCGGGAGCGCAAGAGAAGCCGCAACGTTGCCGTGGTGGCGCGAAATGTTTCCATTATTGCCCAAACTCAAGCGCAACAGGCATAAATATCAAGCCGGCTGTGTTGTAGGTTTTGCCGGTTCGGCCTCATTTTCCGGTGCTGCAAAGCTCGCCTCTCTTGCCGCTTTGCGAGGCGGCGCAGGAATTGTCAAACTGTTTTTTCCGCCGGAGGCTGAGGGGCACATGATGGATGCTCCTTATGAAGTCATCTGCATGCCATGGACGGAAAGCTCGTGGAATGATGCGCTGCTCAAAGCAAATTCGGTTTTTATTGGCCCTGGAATTGGCCGCAGCGAAGAGATGAAACGATGGCTTGAAAAAAATGTTTCTAAGTTGAATTTGCCGGCTGTCCTTGACGCCGATGCGCTCTTCAGCGGATTGCCGTTTCCTTCGTCATCGATTTGTACGCCGCATCGAGGAGAAATGATCCGTCTGCTCGGCAAAGAGACAATGGATGAGGCAGCATTGCTGGAAGAATGCCAGCGCTTTAGCGATGAGAAAAAGACGGTTCTTGTATTAAAAGGGGCGCCGACGTGGATATTTTCTCCTCAAAGCAAACCATCGATTATCTCTCGCGGCGATCCCGGTATGGCCACAGCCGGCAGCGGCGATGTTCTCACGGGGTTATTGGCTTCTCTTTTGGCCCAAGGCTGCGAGCCGCTCCACGCAGCGATTGTCGGTGTAACGATTCATGCATTATCCGGTGAAATGGCGGCTCAAGAAAAAACGTCCTATTGCATGATTGCGGGTGATTTAATTGCGCATTTTCCGGATGCCTATAAAAAAATAATGGTTCATCCGACAAATGCATATCTGTCCATGAAGTGCGTGGATTGAACCTTAAGAAAATTGAAGAACTCCTCTTTGAAAGGAGGAGATTCTTCCGCCGCTTACCGCGTTATCATATAGCTTGCCTTGACCCACTCCCTGAAGGGATGGGACTCAAGGCAAGCGATGCGTTCAAAAGTTGGTCACAAACGCTAAAAAACATGATTTGAGGGATATGCATGATGTACATGATAAAAAAATCGGCGTCTCAAAACGGAATTGGCTCCTCAGCGCTCTTTTCCTTCCGCTATGGGTACGCATTTGTTGGATGAACCAAAATATTGAGTAGCTATTTGTTGTGAGCGGGGGCGAGTTGGTTGAATGGCGTTTTGATGGAGTAATATTCTCGATACCATGCGATAAATTTGATAATCCCTTCTTCCAGCGACACCTTTGGCTGGAAATCGAGCATTTTTCGGCTTTTCTCAATGTCTGCATAGGTTTCCAATACTTCGCCGAGCTGCATAGGAAGCATCTCTTTGATGGCGCGTATCCCTAATGCGTCTTCTAATAATTGAATGAGGTAAAGCAAATCGATCGGACGGTTGTCGCCTAAATTAAAGATTTCACATTCAGCGCCAAGATCGATCGCCGCGATCGTGCCGCTGATGATATCGTCGATATAGGTAAAATCGCGGCGCATCAAGCCGCGGTTGAAGACCTGGATCGGTTGGCCTTCGCAAATATGACGGGTAAATCGGTAATAGGCCATGTCAGGACGCCCCCAAGGTCCGTAGGCGGTGAAGTAGCGCAGCGCCGTCACGGAAAGCCCATAGAGATGGTGGTAGGCATGCGCCATGACTTCGTTCGCCTTTTTCGTCGCGCCATAGAGATTCGCCGGCTGATCGGTTTTGTCATCTACGCTAAAAGGGGTCTTTTTGTTGAGGCCGTAAACGGAAGAAGAGGAAGCGTAGATTAATTTGAGACTGGGAAATGTCCGGCACGCTTCAAGAATCGAGAGAAATCCCTGCAGGTTAGATGCAACATAATCATCGGGTTCATAGAGAGAATGGCGGACGCCCGCTTGAGCCGCGAGATGAACGACGTGTGTGATTTCATTGCGCATCAGAACCAGGCGAATAAAGTCGCGATCCCGAATGTCGGCGGTTAGAATTTCGATGCCGGCTTTGGCGAGCCGATCGCGTCGATCGCGCTTCAATTGGGGATCGTAATAGGCATTAAAATTGTCAATGCCGACGACGAGATCCCCGCGTTTTTTGAGAGCAAGAGCCAAATGGTAGCCGATGAAGCCGGCTGCGCCTGTGATTAAAATTCTCTTTGCACTCTTTGCTTTTTGCATTTTGCCTTAAAAAAACATTTGCTATACAAGAATAGGTTTCAAATCATCTTAAAAGAGAGCTTTGCTTATTTGCATGCGTTTTTTTATCCCGATCATTCTGCTCATCCTTTCTTCTTGCAGCAGTCCCTATATGGGAAAGGACCAATTTGGCGCTGACGAGTTCGTCATGGATTCTTATAAGATCCGTGAAGGGAAATTCTCGATTTTAGAAATGGAAGGAAAAACTTATGAAGATTTTGACGAAACTCTTTTGACCGAATACGAGGATCAGATTCATGAAGATGATGTGCTCATGGTGGTCCTTTATCATCCCAGACGATCGGATCTCTCGCAGGCCGTTCAAACAATCGGTCAAACGATTGGTTTTCGTGTGACGCATGGGCAAATCGCGCTGCCTGATCTTCCGCCTGTCGCAATTGAGGGTCTTACTCTCGAGGGCGCTCGGAAAAAAATTCAGCAGAGCTACGATCATGAAATCAAAGATGTCGAAATTTTTCTCACTTACCGAGAACGGATCGCTCGTAAAGTCGAGTTAGCCGGTCTCGTATCGATTCCCAGCGTGCCTGTTGATGGAAAAATTCGTTTATTCGACGTTTTGTCAAAAGCGCGCGTGCCGCCGGACGCCAATTTATTTAAAAGCTACATCGTTCGAGATCAGTCGCTGGTTACGGTCGATTTATATAAGCTTTTGAAAGAAGGCGATATGTCTCAAAATATCGTGATGCATGGCGGCGACAAGGTCTATATCGCCGAGCCCTCCGCGGCGTCAGTGATGGTGATGGGCGAAGTCGGCGTGGAGCGAGTCGTCAACGTTTTGCATGGTTTTATCTCTTTGCGTGAAGCTCTGGCTGAAGCGCATGGTATTCCTTATACGGGGGATAAGTCCTATATTCAAGTCATTCGGGGCAATATTGTCCGCCCGAAAATTTATACGTTGAGTTGGGAACACGTCATCCACTTATCAAACGATAGCCTTCTTTTAATGCCCGGCGATATTGTCTACGTGGCTGCCAAGCCGATTACTGAGTGGAATCGTTTTATTTCTCAGTTGCTTCCTAGCTTTACGACAATCGATGTGCTTAGCAAGAGCTGCGGTAACTGGGGTTTTACATTACCTTAAGATGGCTTTGCTATGACCTCTCCTGATCCTGATGAAAAGATTTTTTCTCTTGGGGATCTGTCTTGGCTTATCCGTAAAAAAAAACAAATAATCTTTCGCGCCGCATTGATATTCAGCATCATCGCGCTAGTTTACGCTTTTGGGAAGCCCTCTTTTTACAAAGCCGAAGCGACTTTTAAAGAAAGCACCGAACAAAGAGAGCCTTCAGGATTATTGAAAGATTTTTTCGCAAATATTGCGGCTTCTGCCGGAGCTCCGCAAGCCGACGCTTTGATGAAATCCTCTCAGGTGTTAAAGCCTCTCATTTTTCATCTCGGCTTGCAGGCTCGGGTTGTCGAAAAAGGAGTTTTTTGGCGCAGTTGGAACATGGTGTGCGACACGATTTGTTCGGAGCTTGGGCTCCCTTTGAGAGATTTGGACTCTTTTCGTTTTTCCGATGTGACATTTGAAGGAGAAAAACCGCTCAATTTACGCCTACGTTTTTTTGATTGCGAACGATTTGAAATTGAGCAAAATCAAGACAAGTTTCAGGGGCGGGTCGGAGAAAAGATGGAATTGAAAAATTTCTTCTTTTCGATCGCGCACGCGCCAAAGAATGTAAAAACGGGATTTGAGTATAAACTCTCCATCTCTCCTTGGAGCGATATAGCGAAGGGGCTTCGTAAGAATCTTCAAATTATTTCTCTTAAGACAAATCGAGCGATCTACGAGCTTTCTTTTCTTGAGCGCGATCGTTATTTGGGAGCGGAAATTCTCAATGAATTGATGAAAGAATATCAGAGATATCTCAAACGAGATCATGATCAAATTGCTCAAATGCAGCTCGCTTATTTGGAAGAAAGACAGGATCTTCTCTTCGATAAATTAGGACATGCATACGATGAGCATGTCTGTTTTTTGCAAAGAAATGTTGGCGATAAGGGTTTTATCCATGCGGCGCAGGAATCGGCCGCCTTATCTAAGCAATATCGGGGGCTCTTTTCACAGTCGTTTTCTGCCGACCTGGAAATGGATCAACTCTCCCCTTTATCGGAGAGCCCTTCTCATGTTTTGGTCGGGACTCAAACGCCGGCCGGGCAAACAATTCATAGTCTGCGTCATACAGTCCTCGCGCTAGAAGGACAACGCGACCTGTTAGCTTCTTCACTCTATTTCCATCCGTTCGGCTCCGGACGTTCCGTTTCTGAAGAGAGTTTGTTCCATAAAGATGAGCTTCAAAACGTGCGCCTGGATCTTCAGACGGCGAGATCTGCGCTCGATGAGATCGAAAGCAAAAACAGCATTCCTTTGCATTTGGAACTGCTGAATGATCCCGACCATGTTGTCCAAAGTTGGGCGGAGGAGATCAACAAGCAGGGCGACGAACCAAAAGATTTTGTTGTCTATTTGCGCAATTTGGTTCGATTATTTTCCGTACGTGAAAAGATTTTGCTGGAGCGTCAATTTCATCCGCAAAATGAAAGTTGTGAATTAAATGGCATAGACCTCTCTACTGCTCAACAGCTTTTGATACAATCCAGTCAAAATCTCGACGGATCTAAAGCATCTATCCAGCACTATTGCCATCTCTTAAGTCGAATAGACGATCCTTCTTTTGAAGTAAGTTCATTGAGCGCCGTATTGAAAGATCCTGTTAGCCAGCGATATCTCTCTCAGGCAACGGACTTACATTATCAGATGGAAGACGAGAGCCATCATAGCGAAAAAGAAGTGAATCGCAGCAAAAGCGAATCGGCTTTGCAGCGCAAGGTTTTGAAAGAGCATTTGAAGCAGATGATCATAGTGGAGCAATTAAACAGCTCGATTTATCAAGATAAGATTGCTTCTTTACAGCAAATTAGCCTCGATTGCATCAATCGACAAATCAGCGTCAATAATGAACAAATTGCTTCTTTGGTCCGGCAGAGAAAAGAGTCGTTGACTCGCGAGAAGCAGATCCTTGCGAATAAGATGCAGGAATTGCGCAGCAAAATGAATGAACTGCCAACGAAATGGCGTGCAGAGAGTCTCTTGAAGCTCAAAACAGAGCTGGGAATCAAGATTATGCAATCGGTTGTCCAGCTGGTCGAATCAAAGACTATCGGACAGAATTTGCATCATGTTGAATCGAAACCGCTTGATTTGGCCGTCGTTCCATTTTTCCCGCAAAAACCTTATCTTTTTCTCATTTTTCTTGCGGGAGGAGGGCTGGGCTTGATCGGTGGTTTTTTATGGGTTTTTCTCAAGACACTCTATCGCGGCTTTCCGCTTTCTTCCGACACTCTCCAAGCTCTTCGCTATCCCTATGCCGGCTCCATTTCATTTCATGCCGATGGGCCGAATATTGACCATTTGCCGGATAATGACCTTGAATCTTTGCGAAAGCTGATGATAAAAATCGACGCAGCGCCGCATTCCAAGATCGTTGGGTTGTTTGCCGGCCAAGGACCTGATTACGCTCATTCACTGGCGCATTTAATCGCTCAGAGCGGCCGAAAAGTGTTGCTTTTGCGATGCGATTTTTCAACAAAATTCTCTGATGCGGATATTCCCGGGCTCCAACAGGTGATGAATGGTTTGGACTCTTCACTGCCGATACGCCGATGTAATGACTATGATCTGCTTCCCAGCGGAGGCTATAGCCGGTTTGGAGTTGAACTCATTCGATCTGCTGCTTTTGATGAATTGCTCAAACGACTCATGCCATCTTACGATCATATTCTTTTGTTTAATCGGTCGCCGCTACATAGTGCGGAATGCGCAGCTTTGCTTGCAATCAACCAAACTGCCGCCGTCACAATTTTTGAAGAGTCAATTGAGTTG
>CAISYW010000068.1 GCA_903889795.1 uncultured Chlamydiae bacterium
GCCCAGTCTGCGGATCGCCACTTCGGAAACGCCCATCTTGTTGACGCGATTGAAGAGCTCGTTGATTCCTTGTTTGAGATCAGACTCATCTGTCACCAGACGATTGTTTTGGTCGCGCAGTTCAATCTGGACGGTCTTTCCTCCGGAAAGATCGAGACCCCAGCGGATAATTTTTCGATCGTCGCCGCGAACTAATTTTTTAAATGAAAGACAGAGGTTATTCCAAAAGACTCCTTTCGTAGGCTTCGGAACGTCATAGCGAGCGGCTGGCTGCAGGCTCACTTGAGCTGCGCCATATTCATCTCTCCATTTCAAGAGATCTTCATGGACGCGGGTATCGATGCGATTTTGAGTTAAAACACGCTGTTCAATATCGGAAAATTCCAGAACCGCAAACCGTTTGGAGCCTTTAGAATAAAAGTCTTCGCGAGTCGCAGCGAGTGCATTTCCAAATGCATCCGAACGTTCGAAAACATAGTCGCCGGCAAAATTTTGGCTCATAGAAATCGAGGCGCCCGGATAGCCGAGAAAGCCGTTTCTCTGGAGGAGATTGGCAAGCTGGGTAAAATCGGTCTGTAAGGATCGGGTTTCTTCGGAATCGGGTGCATGTTTTGCTTGCGCTAATATTCGATCGAGTCCTTTGGCAACGACATAGATCGATCCTTTTTTCAGTTCTCTTGGCGCATGGGCGCCATCTGCGGCGGGAGCGTACAAAACCAGGCAAAGTTTTTTCTGTAAAGGATCTAATGCTTTAAAAGAGTCAGCATCGACGATGGGGAAATGATCGGCGATCAAGTCAGGATGCTTCGGATGCCAGTGGGTATGCAGAAGCTGGCTAATTGTTCCGGCTTGCTGTTTGGCGAGCGTGGCGAGTTTGAATATTAAAAAGCTTTGCGCATCCGGAAGTTGGTGCAATTGAAGCGAAAATCCCTTTTGTGCGGGAGACCATGACTCATCGGATAAGCGGGAGTTGCGCGCCATTTCATTAATGATGAGCTGCTCTAGCCGTTCTTTTTGCGTTCCGGTCCATTCTTCGCGCAATTTGACAATGTCGGGCTGGAGAATCAGGGACATGGAGTTCTGCTGCCAGTCGATGACCAACGCGCTAAATAATGGGCTTAATGTGTGCAAATCGAGCGCGAGAGGCTTTGTAGGAGTGGATAAAGGTTTTTTGCGCAGTTCGTCTAAAGCGATTTTATACGTTAAAGGTTCTCGGCCGGATTCAAAATGGATCGAATGTTTCTTGATGAAGGAGGCGGCTGTTGCGAGGCTAGCCCCTTTTTTCTCAATATTTTTTAGAATTTGCGCTCTATCTTCAGTGAGAAAACCATCGGTTGATTTTTGCTGCAGCTCGATTTTTTCGCGTCTTAAGCGATCTCTCATGGTATCCATAACTGAGATCAATCGCGATACGCTTTGTGCGCGGTTTTTAAAAACTCCCTGCGTCAATGTAGCGCAAAAACGAGCCTGAATGGCGTCGTTTCCCTTAAACAGTGTAGAGATTTCCTTAATCTGAGCGGCGAGATTGAGAACCCATTCGTCAGAATTTTGGGGCTGGGCCAGGACGGTTTGGAGAAGCAAAGCGCTCTCACTGGTGCCTGCCGCTGATGCTGCGACTGTTGCCGCGCGATCGATAATCAGATCGCTATAGGTTGACGATAAATTTCCATTGGCCAGCAATTTGGGAGTGAAAGCAAACGATTGGTCGATGGCCGTTGTGTCAAAATGAAAAGGAATTCGCCGCTGGACGATTACAGTTTTGGAATTCGCCTCATCCGGAAGAACCGAGAGCTGTGCGGGAACGAATGGAATGAGAGCTCCTGCACGGGGAAGAAACGATCGCAGGCGGGCTGCGTCATCGGTTTTGCTGAAATGGACTTTGATTAATTGAGGATTGCTTTGGTCGAGCGAAATGGAGGCAGGTTTGATTTGGAGTAGATTACAGTAGGAATCGAGCCAGTCGGTTGTTTCTTTTTCCATGGTATTCAGTCGATCGGCAACTGAAACGGCGACCTTCATGCCTTCTTCTTCACTCACCTGGGATTTCAGTGGTTGAGCGTAATAAAAGATTGTGGGTAGGATATTGTAGATTGTTAGTGCGATGACCGATAAAATCAGCACTAAGGGCCATTTTTTTTGTTTATCCATAATGATTCGCTAAACCTATGTGAATTTTACTGTTGATCTTGTTTGGGTCAATTATCGCGCCTTTTATCATTTTTTCCCTTCTATTTTTTTCAAGATCCCTTTTCCATAATCCGGGTCATTGAAAACCCACGTCTTGGAGAGCTTGAAGTTACCCACAAGTCTTCTATTGAAGAACTCCTCCCTGAAAGGGGGACATTCTTCTGCCGCTTAGAGAGGCGGTGCGGCTATCGCCGCTTACCGCGTTATCATATAGCTTGCTTTGACCCACCCCTGAATGGATGAGATTGCAGCAAGCGATGCGTTCAAAACAAAGGACAGGATTACGCCATGAAATATGGCTGAAGATAAGGCTGCAAAGCGCAGCTAAGGATATGCATGTCGGGGAAGCCCCGAACCTCAGAAAAATAAAAAATATATTGGGTTGCTGGGTTCACTGCACATGCATATCATTAGCCTTCATTTCGAAGGCATTAGCCTGTTTAGAAAAAGAAATTCAGGTTTCTATGAAAGATGTGGGTAACTTCAAGCCTTGGAGAGGAGGGTAGGGGCCAATTTCTCGCGCCTAAAATCCCAAAATTAAAGCGCTGGCTATGACAAATCAAGAAATGACATACAGCGCGAGAAGCTGTCGCGAAAGGGTTCAAAGACAAAGGGGGTTAAAATTCTTGATCAGGCGTTTTCCAATGAAACGCTTTCAAGACTTCTTTGGCCATCTCCGTAATCTTTGTCCATTCGGGGGTGTCGATGAATTCTTGCGCAAAAAAATGTTCATCGGAAAAGAAATTAAACTCACTATAAAAACCATTCAATAAAAAAAACTGATCGTCGTTAATTCCAAAATCTCTATAATTTTTTAAAATAATTTCGCCATCACCTATAATAAAATTAGCTGTATCTTCAAAATCATCACATTCCGGCCCTCTACCTTCGATCCAGACTCTCTTCTGATATTCCTTACTTGAAACATGAAATACACACCTAATAAATGAACCTAAAAAATGTTTTCTATCAAAATTGTCGGTATCCATAATTATCATCACCTATAAACAAATTCTTCTAATGGAATATGCGCTTCTGCAGAATCAGTAAGCACTTGATTACCAAATTTATCCAAACACTTTCCATCTTTCATGTAAATTATATACGGTTTTTGTTGGCAGGGAAAAGGGCTGTGAGGTTTTCCCGGCATTACTCTTACTGAAGTCTGTTCATGATTCGGGTGTACATATTTTATCCCAGCTCCCTTATCCGCAAGCTTGATTCGAAAATTATCCGGAATGCCTTGCGGCCTTGGAAAAGTTGGAATACCAGTTTGATGAATTAAATCTCTCACTTGAGTTTCTGAAAAATATTCTTTTCGATATGGCTTCAAAAATTCTTGAGCTTTCTTGTATTTTCCACTCGACTCCCAAAAAGCTTGTTCCTGAAGGATCTGTTCTTTAGAAATAGGTAATTCCTTAACGCCGCCCTCGATTCGCTCACCATTTTTGAATAGGACAGGGAACTCCTCCAACACATTGGCGCGGGAAGCGGACTGAGCCAATGCCTCCAGAGCAAATGTCTGTTCGGCGATTTGTAAGTTTTTCGCAGCGAGCATGATGTCTTTAGCTCCTGTGATCCCTTTGGAAAGTACTTTGGCCGTTGCTCCGGGGATGAGGATGTCTCCGCCGTATTTGCCGAAAATGTAGCCCGCTCTCTCTCCTCGCTCTCGAGCCGTGAGGTAGTTCCATTCGTTGGCGAGTTGGCAGACTTCGGGGGCCATGGATTCGCTGAGGACCGCCCATTGCTGCGTGCAGGCAAGGTCTGCTAGCGTGGCAAAGGCGCTGCATACGTTGTAACTGGTATCGATGGGATGAACGATCAGCTCCGATGCAAAGGCAGAAAGCTGGTGGCCGGATTCGACGGCGCCTATAGGCACATTTTTAACAAAGCCGATGCCAAAGTCGATGGTGTTTGATAAAATGGAAGGCTTTGGCTGAGAGGAAGCGATATATGTGCGATAGTCGTTCAAGGACTGATCGAACTCATCTAATCCCATATGGGCATAGGCGCGTTGCAAATAGAAGTCAGAATTTTGGGGATTCGCTTCAATCGCTTGGTCAAAATGCTCCACAGCCTCTTCGTAATTGAATTGGCGAAGAGCCTGCTCTCCTTGTTGTTGGCATATATTGGAGAGCCAGTCGCCCGGATTTTCAGAAGCCGGTAGATCGATGTAATGAATCGACTGATCAGTATTAAAAGCCGTATCGATTGCTCCGTGCCCCGACTGGACGACTTTGTCCCAGGCGTCCGGATTCAAAGCCGGCGGGGATGTTTCGATCGCACTATGACCCAACGAAGAACCGATTAACCGCGCCTGATCAGCATCGATTTGAACGTTTTCATTTTTCAGAGCCGGAATCAAATCGCTTTCGCTTGCGATCGTTTGTAACGTAGACACCTGCTCTTCGACAGAGATCGTCTCCGGTTCCGGTTTTGGCTTTTTGGGGTCGGAAGAACTTGCGCCGGCAGCTGCGCCGGCAGCCGCTGCAGCTGTGGATGAGGCAATGGTGATAGTGACGACAATAGCGACGGCGGCAACAAGGATAATGGTGCCCACGATGACAGCCGTTTTATGATGTTTGACAAAGTGCTTTACATGCCTCCACTTTTTGTTGAGCCAGCCATTACAAACCATTACGTCCATGTGGCCGTTATCAATCGCCGGTGCGAGGGAAAATTCCTGCGATCCCAGAAAATAGGAGCTGGCCGCAAGCTCCGGATAGGGGCATAGCATGTCTTGAATATCCCTTTCCAGAATAGCCTTGTCGATCTCGAGATCATTCGGCAGCATCCCTTGACGGGACAAATAGGCTAAAAATTGTCCGATCTGATTCCAGTCCTCCGGTGTGCAAACTGCATCGAGTTCATCGTTTTCGATCTGTTCCAGCAATTCCACGATCGCATCGTAGGAAAGAACGTGGTCTTCTGTAAAGAGATGGCGGATAAACGGACTCTGGCTTACATATTCCTGAGGTATGGTCGGTGCAGCTGTTTGCGGAAGCGCAAAACCAGGAACAGTGCAGAGAAGAAGAGAGCAGGTGAATAGTCGTGAATATTTGAATAAGTCGTTCATAAAAAACAGGTTTGTTTATAAATTGGAAAAGGATAGTAGGGAAAGGAACAAATTTTGTCTTGTAAATAGGAAAAGTGTTCTCAGAAAGGCGCAGCGGGAATGGCTTGTATAATTAATGTGTTGTAAATTAATGACATAATGGTTTTTATGTTTTGTGTCGAAGCATCCAAAATTCATTGAGGAGTTCTCTCGCCGAAAAGCAGAACGTTAAAAAAGGATTCCTGCGAACGGAATCGTTCGGTATGATCATCGGTTGAGTTTTTTTGAGGTGGGTGTGCCTGCGGTTGCTGTGGTCGGAATGCAGTGGGGAGATGAGGGAAAAGGAAAAGTAATCGATCTTTTGTCCGAGTCTGCTGGTCATATTGCCCGCGCTCAAGGCGGTAACAATGCGGGACACACGGTTGTCGTGTCTGACAAAGAATATCGTTTTCACCTTTTGCCATCGGGTATTCTGTATCCCCATACTAAATGCTATATCGGCGGGGGAACGGTAATCGATCTTAAATCATTACTGGGAGAATTAGAGACCTTGCGCCGCTACGGAATCGATTTTAAAAATCGTCTTTTTATCTCTCCATATGCGCACATTATCTTTCCCTATCACCGCCTTCTGGACGAATTGAGCGAGACTGTTCATTCGATTGGCACGACAAAAAGAGGCATTGGTCCTTGCTACATTGATAAGGCAGCACGGGTCGGGCTGCGGATTGCGGATCTCATTTATCAAGACACATTTGCCGACAAACTGGCTAAAACATTGCATTTGAAAAATCGGGAACTGGTAAAAATGTACGGGCAGCCGCCTCTCGATATAGAGGATGTTCTCACAGAATATCGAACTTATGCCGCAGAGATCGTTCCTTTTATCGCGCCTGTTGAGGAGATGCTCTATCGCGCCTCTCAAAATGGGGAAAAGATTTTATATGAGGGAGCTCAGGGATCCTTGCTAGATGTGACGTTCGGTACTTATCCCTATGTTACTTCATCATGCACGATTGCCGGAGGGATTCCTTCAGGTTTAGGCGTCGGCCCTACAAATATCAATCGAGTCGTCGGGGTGGCAAAGGCTTATACTACGCGCGTGGGCAATGGTCCGTTTGCAACTGAATTCTCTCAGGATGAAATGCAGTTTTTCCCCGATCACATTGCTGCGCGGGAAATTGGCGTAACGACCGGACGCAAGCGCCGCATCGGCTGGTTCGACGTTCCTATGTTAAGGCATTCCATTCATTTAAACGGGGCAGATTCTTTGGCTATTATGAAGCTGGACATTCTGGATGAACTCGATGAATTGAAAATTTGTGTGGGATATCAAATCGGCAGCCAAAAGATACGCAATTTTCCGGCAACGATTGAGGAGTTGGCTGCCGTGCAGCCGATTTATGAGACTCTGGATGGATGGAAAAGTTCTATCGGTGCGATCCGTTCATATGGCGCGCTCCCGCACGCCGCTCGCGCATATGTGCGCAGGATAGAAGAACTATGCGAAGCTGATGTCAGTCTTATTTCCGTCGGACCCAGGCGGGATCAGACTCTTTGGCTAGATCGTTTCTTTGGAGAGGAACTTAAATGAGCGCGATTTCAGATCGAGTCGTTGATGATGCTGCTCCCAAAGAGATTTTTTCTTCGGAAGAGCTTGCTTTATTCGATCGAGAAAAAGGACCGCGCCATATTGCCATTATGATGGATGGTAATCGGCGTTGGGCGAGGCTCAATAACCTATATCCTTTGAGAGGGCACTGGGAGGGTGCGGAAGTGTTGACCGATGTCGTTCGTGCGGCAATACTTCTGGGTGTTCAAACATTAACGGTCTACGCTTTTTCGACCGAGAACTGGAATCGATCGGAAAACGAGGTCGATTCAATTATGAGAATTTTTGAACTCTATCTCGTTCGCAAAAGACAGCTGATGATGAAAGAAGGAATTCGGCTGGACGCAATTGGTGATTTGTCTCAGCTTCCGCCGAGAGTGCAAAGAGCTTTGAATAGAACGCGTCAAGCGACTTGTAATAATCGCAAGATCAATCTGGTTTTGGCATTGAATTATGGCGGCCGGGATGAAATTCGCCGGGCGATTGGGCAGATTCTGCTTCGTCACGATGAAAAAAAAATTATGCCTGGCGAGCTGACAGAGCAATTTATTTCACAATTTCTCGACACAAATCAATGGGGCGATCCCGATCTATTAATCCGAACGAGCGGTGAAATGCGTGTCAGCAATTTTCTTTTGTGGCAAATTTCATATTCTGAATTTTATGTAACTGATGTGCTTTGGCCTGCTTTTACTCCTCGGGAGCTACTTCGTGCAGTTTTGGCATTTCAAGCGCGCCGGCGACGGCTGGGAGGAGAATGAAGTATGTTGAAAGATCTTAAACGAAGATCAATTGTTTCTTTTATTTCAATTAGTATAAGCATTTTTTTATTAATTTTCGCTAAGCAGACGATCGCTCAATATTTTGTTGGTTTGACTTTTGCCGCACTGTCTGCGATTGCAGCCTGGGAATATGCACAGTTTGCCAAAGCAAAAGGGGGGAAACCAAAATCTCCTGCTCTTATTGTACTAAGCGCGTTAGTAACTATTTCTTTTTTTGTCTCATTGCAGCGATCTGATTTGGGATGGATTCCGCCCACCATGTTCCTTTTGGCGATTTTAGTTTTATTTGCGCTTCATTTTCGTGAAAAAACCGGCGCGATTATCGACCTTGCGGTTTCAACATTTGGCCTTCTCTATATCGCTTTGCCGTTGGGGATGATGCTGGGGATTTTTTATCTTCCAATGAAAGACGATGGCCGTATGTGGGTCGCTTTTTTATTGGCAGTAACCAAGGTTACCGACATGGGGGCTTATTTTGGGGGCAGTTTGTGGGGGCGGCGAAAGTTGGCTCCTCATATTAGCCCGGCTAAGACAATTGAAGGGGCTGTGTTCGGTTTGATTTGTGCGATTTCAGTCAGCTTTCTTTTTTATGTTCTTGGCGAGAATTTTTTCTCTTTGCATTTTCATCTTCGTCCCGTTGAGTTTATTTGTTTAGGAATCGTTTTGGGATGCGTGGGTCAATTCGGCGATTTATCGGAATCGCTCTTGAAGCGCGATGCAAATAAAAAAGACAGCAATATATTGCCGGGCCTTGGCGGCGTTTTAGATGCCGTTGATTCTCTCCTTTTTAACGCCCCGATTATTTATTTTTATTTAATCGTTGCAAGGGCTGCAGCTCTATGATTATAGCAATTGACGGCCCATCGGGCACAGGAAAGTCAACCGTTGCGAAAGAAGTGGCGCGCCGTTTAGGCTTTGTCTACTTCGATACAGGCGCCATGTACCGTGCTTTTGCCTGGAAATCTTTGCAAGAGCAGATCGCTCCCACGGATGAAGAGGGACTTCGTCGGCTGATTGAGCATTTTCAATTTGATATTCAGACAGATCGATCGGGTGAAAAACACTATCTTGTCAATGATGTCGATGTTACGCACAAAATTCGCGTTCAGGAAATTTCTAATTTATCCTCTCAGATTTCCATTTATCCCTTTGTTCGACAGGCCATGGTAAAGATTCAACGACGATTTGGCCATAAACTGAATGTCGTTTTTGAAGGGCGCGATATGGGAACGGTGGTGTTTCCCGAAGCAGAGCTCAAAATCTTTTTAACTGCCCGGCCGGAAGTTCGCGCTGAAAGGCGCTATCGTGAGCTGTTGGTGAAATTTCCCGATCTGGCTAACACGCTTTCCCAAGAGCAGATTTTGCGTGAAATTGAAGAGAGGGATTACAAAGACTCAACGCGTGCGATTTCTCCTTTACGTCAGGCAAATGATTCGATTTTGATTGATACGTCCGATTCCAAAGCTGAAGAGGTGGTCGATCGCATTCTTCAGCTGTATGCTCAAACAAAGCAAAATAAAAAAAGCAGCTTGATGCACGGGTCATATCGATTTGTTGTTGCGATTTTTCGTTTTGTTTTAAAGCTGTTTTATCGGCTACGTGTTTATGGAAAGGTTCATTTTCGGCCGGGGGCTGCAGTGATAGCGGCTAATCATGTTTCATATTTCGATCCGCCGATCATTTCGGTTTCGTGTCCTGAGGAGGTCCACTTTTTAGCTCGAGAACCTCTTTTTCGAGTTCCTATTTTCGGTAAAATTATTCGTGCTTTAAATTCACACCCTGTATCCCGCGACGCTTCTGATGCACATACGTTTCGCGTCCTCATTCAGTTATTACAAGCCGGTCAAAAAGTAATTCTTTTTCCTGAGGGAAGCCGTTCATTAGATGGCCAACTCCAACCTTTGGAAAGGGGGCTTGCATTTCTTGTTTACAAGGCTCGCTGTACGATTTTGCCCGTTTATGTCGATGGTGCTTATAAAGCATGGAAGCGAGGTTCTCGTTTGCCTAGACCCTATGGCCGCATTCGGTGTGTTTTTGGATCTCCGATTGAATGGGGGGAGTTTGAGGGGCTGGATAAAAAAGAGGCGATGGAGCGGATTACCAAAAGAACGGAGAGTGCGATCATTGCTTTAAAAAATTGGCTTGATAACGGCGCTGTCGGCGATCCTCCTTAAATTTAAGAGTTATACCGAACGCGACTCAAAAATCGGCTTTTTCAACTAGTTTGTCTATTCAATTTTTACGTAATCTTGTTATTATACTTATGTTCACTTAAACTGCTTTTGTGTTTAAAACTACTGGTGGAGCTTTTTATGGTATGCTTTCGTCCTTGTGAGTCCGTATGTGTGTCATCGACCCCATGTTACTCGTCTCGTTGGTCGTTCGGTTTTGGTTCGCCTTATTCATGGAGAAGTTCGAATTGCTGGAATACTCGCCCAAGTTATTGGGATAGCTATGATTCGTGCCGTTACTACAATAGATCGTATACTCGATGCTACTCGACGCCTGCATCTGATGCGGTAGCGAGTCTTGCGTGCGGTATAATCGGGTTAACCTTTTTGGCGGCCGCTTTTGCTTAAGTTAACATTCTAAATTGGGTAGAATTTATGGTATGTCGAGTTCAACCGACATGTCCCGCTCCGCGGATGTGCGCGGCACCGAAGACATGTTCCGCCCCGAGAATGTCTTGTGCTCCACAACCATGTGGAAGCCGGACTACTAATACAACTTGTTTTAGCAGTCAGCCGGTAAGGCCCATGTGTGGAAGAGCTTCATCCTGGAGCTCATGTTCGACTCCTTGTGCAGGGAGGACCTCAAGCTTTTGGATTAATAGCAGGCCTTCTTATTATGATTGGTCTGATCCCTATTATGATTCATACTCAACACCTTATACACCCGTTTATCACTCTTCTCTTTCTTCTGACGAATTTGCGGCGTTTGTCGGAGTTTTAGCTTTGGGTGTTTTGCTATTAGTTGCTTGTGTTGTAAGGTAGGCTTTTCTTTTGTGAAGACCTGGTTTTAAAGAAACCAGTTTTCTTTTCTTAGAGTTCTTCTTATTTGATTCGCTAAAGAATTATGCGGCCAAGATGACTTGAACATCCACCGAGTTACCCCGACTAGAACCTGAATCTAGCGCGTCTGCCAATTCCGCCATGGCCGCATAGAGAATAAGCGACAATTATATGATCGAGAGGGGTTTTGTCACAAGGTATACTAATGACGAGCCCTTCCCTCTGTCGCGGAAAGAGCTCGTCAAGGAACTGCTGGGAAAAAAATGACTGGCAGGAATATTCTATCAAATACTTCAATAATGAGGATTTTCATGGCTGACAAAGGATTAATCAAGCATCTAACCGATGATAACTTCAAGAGCGCGATCGCGAATGGCGTGACACTGGTGGATTTTCATGCTGATTGGTGCGGCCCTTGTCGTATGCTTTCTCCGGTTCTGGAACAATTAGCGACCGAAATGGACGGGAAAGCATTTGTTGCCAAAGTCGATATTGATGCAGAACAAAAAACAGCAGCTGAATTTCAAATTTCCTCCGTTCCCACACTCATTCTTTTTAAAAATGGTAAAGAAGTGAACCGGCTGATCGGTTTAAGAAATGCCGAAGCGGTGAAGACTTTTATGCTCTCAGCTGTCTGAATATGATGCGGCTGATTGTCTTGTTAATTTTGTTTATCGTGGGAATCGGTTTTTTTCTCCATACGAAAACTCAGATCCCATATTTTCCGTGGATCGGGCACTTACCGGGCGATCTTGTCATTCATAAAGGGGGAGTTAATGTCTATCTTCCTCTAACCACATCTCTCATTGTTAGTGTGGTTTTGTCTTTGCTATTCAGTAAATGGTCGCGCTCTTCTCATGATTGAGCCAGTTCTGCTGTCGTAGACCTTCATAGATGACGATGGCAACAGTGCAGGAGAGGTTGATGCAACGAGATTCTTTTCGCATAGGAATCCGATAAAACTTGTCGGGCCATCTCTGCCAGAAAGCCTCATCTAATCCGGACGTTTCCGAACCAAAAATCAGTTGAGCATCGTGGGGATAGTTTATTTCTGTATAGAGGGTTGTTGCTTTTGAAGAGAAAAAGAAAAATGGGGATGCTGATTGTTCGAGATACGACATGAGATCATCAATCTCTTCAACGCTGATGTCGTTCCAATAGTCGAGACCGGCTCTTTTGAGGTGTCTGCTGGCCGTGCTAAATCCGAGAGGACGTACTAGCACAAGATCGGTCCCTGTCACGGCGCAGGTTCGTGCAATATTTCCCGTGTTTTGGGGGATTTGCGGTTGGAAAAGAATCGTTTTCATTGAAGAGATGACGCCGTTTCGTGGATACAATCTTCTGCATTAGAGGCCGCCTGCGCCTCGGCAGAAACGTCGGCTTTGATCAATTCAACATCAAAGACAAGGAGCGCATTCGGCATGGAAAAACCATGTCGTCCGTAGCCTAAATCAGGATGGACATACAAAACGCGCCGTTCGCCTTCTTGCATGCCAAGAATGCCTTTGTTAAAGCCATCGATAGTCTCATCGAGCGTAACAACTTCTTCGCCGTCGGAAGAGCCAAAAACCTGTCCATTCAGATAACGGCCTTTATAACGCACCAATGGAGAGTTGTATTGTTGGACGGTACTTCCGGATCCCCGTTTGACGACCTGATATTGAAGTTTGCCGTTTTCCAGGCTCACGATGTCTTTTTGTTTTTGATTGTGATTTAAGAATTCGGTGGCTTCAGCCAGATTTTTTTCAGCTTCTTTGGAAACGCTCTTTTCTTGTAGCGCGGCAATGGCTTGTAAACAATCATCTTCGGAAACGGGAGAGCTATCTCCTGTGCAACCCACTTTCATTCCACGCACGAGTGCATCGATATCAATGGGAACGCCGGTAGAGTGCAGATTTTTACCAATAAGTTGACCCATGGCTTCGGAAAGTTTTGCTATGTCGGGAGTTTTTTTGTCTTCAGAAAAAAGAGGAGCTGCGAAACAAAAAAATAAAACAGTTTTAGAAAAGATATGTTTCATAATAGTTCCTTAAAATAATCGACCAGCCGATCGAGGGGAACCTCTTCTTGACGGCGGCTTTCGAGATGTTTGATTTGAGCCACGCCTTTTTTCAGCTCTTCCGATCCGATAATCGCGCAAACTTTTGCTGAAAGACGGAGTGCGTTCTGTAAGCCATTTTGAATTTTTTTTGACTGCAAATCGATTTCAGCCGGAATTTTTTGGTGACGGCACTCGGTAACCAATGTAAAGCAGGGTTCTTTCGCTTCATCGCCTAAAGGAAGAAAGTAGACCAACGGATGCATTTCTTCAGGCATGGCGACGTTTTGCGAGACCATCGTTTGCAAAATTCGCTCGATGCCCGTTCCAAAGCCGACGCCCGGCAAGTCGGGACCCCCAAACGATGCGATCAATCCGTCATAGCGTCCGCCGCCGCCCAATGCATTTTGGGCGCCGACAATTTTAGCAGTAACTTCGAAGACGGTCTTTTTATAATAATCCAGGCCGCGCACGATTCGATCATTAATGCGGTAGTGGATGCGGCATTTATCTAATAGATGGCGAAGTTCATTGAAATGTTCTTTGGCCGGTTCGGATAGCGATTCCAAAATTGATGGTGCATTCTGAAGGATTTCGCGATCTTTGGGATCTTTGGAGTCGAGGATGCGTAAAGGGTTTTTTTCAAAGCGCGTTCGGCTATCTTCAGATAATTCTTGAAAGTGCGGCCGAAGGAAGTTTTGCAGTGCTTCTCGATAAGCGATCCTTGAAGGTGCGTCGCCAACGGAATTCAGATCGACGGTGAGGTCTTTCAGTCCGAGTCGTCGATATGTTTCGCAGAGTAAATCGATCACTTCTGCATCTTGAGCGGGACCGGCCACACCCAATGCTTCAACGCCAAACTGATGGTGTTGCCGATAGCGCCCCGCCTGGGGTCGGTCGTAGCGAAACATCGGAGCGATATAAAATAACTTATGGATGGATCCTGACTGCGCCAGGTTGTTTTCGATAAACGCCCGCATTACAGAAGAAGTGCCTTCAGGGCGCAGCGACATGGATCGCCCTCCTTTGTCTTCAAAGGTGAACATCTCTTTCATTACGATATCGCTGCTTTCGCCGGCGCCTCGATTAAAGAGCTCTGTCTGTTCATAAATTGGAGTGCGAATTTCCCGGTAGCCATATTCCAGAGCTGTTTGACGTATGATTTCTTCAGCATATCGCCATAAGGAAGAGAGTTTCCAGGGTTCATCCGCCCCATATGGAAGAATGTCAAACGTACCTTTTGGAATCTGAAATTTCATCGATTTTCTCTGGATTTTATGACTTTATTATAAACAATTGCCCATAATTGCGCTTAGAAAATATGTCGATCGTCGATCCGCGAGAGCTTTCGCTCAAGCCCAAAACCGATTTTTGAGTCACGTTCGGTATAAGTGTTTATTCCTCAGGCAGTCTTATGATCTGAATCATTTCTTCGATTTCGTTGGACCAAACGGTGAGCAGGCTTTTTCCCGAGCTCTTTTTATGGTTTATGTGGAGATCGCGGATCATTTCCATGTAGGGAAACGGCAGCCATTCCTGGCCAGCGTATTCAGTGAGATAATAGCCAAGGGAATGTTCGTGATGCTCAGGATAATGCTGTAGCTGTTTGATGAAGCTGCGTATTTTTGATGAAAGCAAACTTTGCCTACGAAAAGAGTAAGAATCTTCAAGCATTTGATGCCAGAGCTGGGATAGCTTGTTTAAGAAAGGAGAGTCTTGGCTGCGATCCTCCAGTTTGAGAATTTCCAAGGCCGCTTTGAAAGTCGCCAGGTGCTTTAAAACATCTTTTTCCGCTTCTGCAGCGAGCCCTTGCTTGGTGGTGCGCTCAAAGAGTTCAAGAAATTTTTTAAAAATGAGACTGGCATATGCTGCGAATGCCGAGCGATGTTTTTCCTGGGCCGACACGGATCCTTCCAAATCATCTCGCGCTTCTTTTTCCTTTTGAATCTCGGCGACTCTAAATTTTTCGAAGGGATCGTGATCTTCGCCGGAAATGGGTGGTTGAAACGAATCTGGCATCTTTTCTTTCCCTCTCAAATCGAATTTTTCTTGATCGTAATATATAAAAGAATTATTTGTAATCTCATTGTCAAAAATATTAACAGTCTGCTATGACCTTGTTCTTTGACGAAACTAAAGCAATAAATACTTTCGATCGATTTGAGAATGGTGGTTTTAAATCAATCTATTTTTTTTATTGCGTTTTGTGATGGTTCTTTAAATTTATAAACATTAGAATTGGACGAAAATAAGTTGACAGGCTTAGGTAAGCGGTTATAACCTTTCGTCGTTTATTACTTTCATTGGGTTCTTTATGAGAATATTCCAATTTTTAAAACCAGCTCCTTATATTGCAGAGATTCAAGACGAGTCCGTTGTAAAAAAAAATTATCGCTATTGGCGGCTACGTACCTTCGTGGCGATGTATATTGGTTACGCTTTTTATTATTTCACTCGCAAAAGCTTTACTTTTGCCATGCCGGCGATGCACGACAATTTGGGTATGGATAACTTCCAATTGGGATTGGTAGCTAGTATCCTGAGCTTGTCCTATGGGGCGAGTAAATTTTTGAGCGGGATCGTGGGCGACAAGTCCAATCCCCGCTATTTCATGTCGATCGGTTTGATTCTCACCGGAGTTTTTAACTTGCTCTTTGGTGCTTCTTCAACCTGGTTATGGTTTGCCCTGTTTTGGGGCTTAAATGGCTGGTTTCAGGGGTGGGGATGGCCCGGCTGCGCCAAACTGATGACGCATTGGTACTCCCAGTCAGAACGCGGGCGATGGTGGAGTGCTTGGAATACTTCTCATAATCTCGGCGGTGCTTTGATACCGTTGATCGCGGCTTTTTGTGTGGAGAGTTTTGGCTGGCGCTATGCAATGTATGTTCCCGGCATTACTTGCATTATGGTTGGGCTTCTCGTGATCTATCTCATGCGCGATACGCCGCAATCTTTAGGATTGCCCCCTATTGAAAAATTTCGTAATGACTATCCTCCTTCTGCGAAGCGAGAAAAAGAGGATAACGAGATCAGTGCAAAGCAAATTCTTTGGGATTATGTTCTCAAAAACAAATTCATTTGGATGTTGGCGATCTCTTATTTCTTTATCTATGCCATCCGCACCGGACTCAATGATTGGTCCATGATGTATTTAAAGCAGGTTAAAGGTTATTCCAGCTTGATTGCCGGCTCGTGTGTTTGCTGGTTTGAAATCGGTGGTTTTTTGGGTAGTTTGGTTGCCGGCTGGGGATCGGACGTCCTTTTCAAGGGCAAACGGATGCCTGTCAATGTTATCTTTACACTTGGCGTACTTGCGACCCTGCTTGGTTTCCGGCTCGTAACGGGTTATACTCCGATATTAGATAGCGTGTATCTCTTTTTATTTGGTTTCTTTATTTTCGGGCCGCAAATGCTGATCGGTATTGCTTGCGCCGAACTCTCGCATAAAAAAGCGGCAGCTACCGCAACGGGATTTGCCGGATGCTTTGCCTCTCTTGGCTCAGCAGCTGCCGGCGGCCCTTTGGGCGCCGTTACGAAGATTTGGGGATGGGAAACCTTTTTTGTCACCATGGCTGTTTGCGCGGTTGTCGCAACGCTTTGCATGTTACCTCTATGGTCGCTGAAGACCAACGAGGTCGCTGTGAAGGCCTAACCGGAGTTTAATTTCTCGCTTTGCAACAGCAGCTCGTTCCAGATATAGTTGGGTAAAAACGAGCTGCTCATCATGCTATCTGTCCATGCCGAAGCTTCGGGTTGGATCCCGTTGAATGTTCATTCTCAGTTCTCGATACTTGACTCAACTACCTCCGTTCAATCTCTTGCTGAAAAGGCGAAATCTTTTGGGATCTCATCTCTGGCTTTGACAGATCAGGGAAATTTGTATGGGGCGATTGATTTTTTCAAAGCTTGCAAGGCTGTGGGCGTCAAGCCGATCATCGGTTGTGAAATTTGGGTTGCGCCGGGTAGTCGAAATGAAAAGAAGCGCATTCCCGGAACGCCCGCGGGCTATCCGATTGTGCTGCTCTCAAAAAATCTCGCTGGCTATCGCAACTTATGCAAACTCTCTTCCATCGGTTTTTTGGAGGGTTTTTATTATCAGCCGCGCATCGATAAAGAGTTGCTTGCGGCTCATTGTGAGGGACTCATTTGTCTTTCAGGGCCGTTTAATGGACCTATTTCTTCGCTTGTCGGAGCGGGAAAAGAAAATGAGTTGCGAGCAGAAGTTGATTGGTATCAGAAGTTGTTTGGAGAGGATTTTTATTTCGAGCTTCAGCGTCATTCGATGAGCGATGAACAGATTCGCTCTGATTCAATCGACAAGGAGCAATGGCTTTTACAAAAAACGCGCGAGGGCGCAGCCCGGCAAGAACATGTCAACGCTGCTTTATTGAATTTGTCGAAAGAACGGGGTGTCAAAGTGGTGGCGACCAATGACATTCATTATATCGAACGTGAAGATTGGCGGGCGCATGAAATTCTTCTGAACATTCAGTCAGGCGAACCCTGTGAAATTTGGGAGCGCGATTCGCGCGGGATGGCCAAGAGCCGTATGCCTAATCCCAAACGCGAGACGCTTTTTACTCATGAGCTCTATTTTAAATCCCCTGTCCAGATGAGCGATCTTTTTGCTGATATTCCTGAAGCGATCAGCGAGTCTTTGTGTATTGCCGAAAAATGCAATCTCGATCTTGATTTCAAAACAAAACACTATCCGGTTTTTATTCCTCCGACTCTGCAAGGACAAACCTATACAAAAGCGGATCGGATCAAGGCAACGGAACGGTATTTGTACGATCTGTGCATCGCGGGTATCGACAAGCGTTATACGGCTGAGCGTTTGGCCGACGTACAAAAGAAAATCCCTGATAAAGATCCGCGCCGTGTCGTCCGCGATCGATTTGAGCATGAATTTAATATCCTCACTTCGAAGGGGATGTGCGATTACATGCTGATTGTATACGATTTCATTGACTGGGCTAAACGTCGAGGGATACCCATGGGGCCGGGACGCGGGTCCGCAGCGGGTTCGATTATTGCCTATCTCATTGGCATTACGGATATCGAGCCGCTCGGTTTTCGTCTTATTTTTGAGCGATTCATCAATCCGGAGCGGTTATCTTATCCTGATATTGACGTTGATATTTGCATGGATCGCCGTCAGGAAGTCATTGACTATACGATTCAAAAATACGGCAAGGAAAGGGTTGCGCAGATCATTACGTTCGGAACGATGAAGGCGAAAATGGCGATTCGCGATGTCGGACGTGTTTTGAGTGTGCCTCTATCGAAAGTCAATGATATTGCGAAACTGGTGCCGGAAGATCCGACGATGACGTTGGAAAAAGCGTTTCAGCTCGAGCCGGAATTAAACCGCTTATTGAAAGAAGATGATGAAGCTCGCCGTGTACTTGAAATGGCGCAAAAATGCGAAGGCTCGATTCGCAATACGAGCACTCACGCCGCCGGGCTGATCATTTCCGCGAGTCCGATTACGGATCATATTCCGGTTTGCACGGCGAAAGACTCCGACATGGTTGTCACGCAATTTGCAATGAAGCCTGTTGAAAGCGTCGGCATGCTCAAAATCGACTTTCTTGGCCTCAAAACGCTTACTTCCATTCAAAAATGCATTGAAGCGATTGTCGTCAATGCGCACCGGCGCATCGACTGGAGCAACTTGCCGCTGGATGACAAGCCGACTTTTGAGCTCCTCACCCAGGGGCGCACCTTGGGAGTGTTCCAGCTTGAGTCGGGCGGCATGCAGGATCTCGCCAAGCAGCTACATATTGATACGTTTGAAGAGATCATCGCCGTCTGCGCTCTTTATCGACCGGGGCCGATGGACATGATTCCCTCGTTCATCAATCGAAAGCATGGTCGTGAGTCCATTGATATCGATCATCCTCTCATGAAGGATATTTTGGCGGAGACCTATGGTGTAATGGTCTACCAAGAGCAGGTAATGGAGATCGCGAGCAAACTTGCCGGATATACGCTGGCTGAGGGCGACGTGCTGCGCCGCGCCATGGGTAAAAAGGACAAAGATGAGATGTCCCGTCAGCGCGAGAAATTTCTGATGGGCTGCGCGAAAAATGGAATCGGCCCTGACAAAGGGCGCGTGATTTTCGATAAGATTGAAAAATTCGCCTCCTATGGATTCAATAAGTCCCACGCGGCGGCCTATGCTTATCTTTCGTACACTACGGCGTATCTCAAGGCGAATTATCCTAAAGAATGGCTCGCTTCGCTGATGACTTGCGATCGCGATGATTTATCAAAGGTAGCCAAATTTATCCGAGAGACCAGTGCGATGCAGATCGCGATTCTTCCCCCCGATGTTAATGAAGCGGGTATGGAATTTCTTGCTGTCCCCAAAGGCATCCGATTTGCAATGACCGGGATCAAGGGTGTGGGTACTAGCGTCGTCGAGCTGATTATCGAGGAGCGCAAGAAGGGTCCGTTTAAGAGTCTCTATGATTTTGTTCTTCGCATTGATAAGACGAAGGTGGGCAAGAAGCAGATTGAGTTGTTAATTGACGCGGGAAGTTTTGATTTTTCCAAATGGTCTCGAGATGCCATGCTTCAGAGCCTGGAAGCAATGTATGAAGAGACGTCGCGAGATCAAAAACAGACGCAGCGCGGCGTCATCAGCCTCTTTTCTCTGATCGAGCAGCCTGACACCCATTTTCTCGTACCGCCTCCGGTTTTGTCGCCCACTTCCAAGATGCAATTGCTTCAGCGCGAAAAGGAGCTGCTTGGATTTTATTTGACGGGTCATCCGATGGATAGCTATCGCCGGGAGCTCTCCTTGCTTTCGTGCGTTCCATTTAGGGAATTTGAAAATTTGCCTGATGGTTCTTATGTCCGCGTCGCTTTTGTCGTCGAATCGGTGAAAATTAAGGTGTCGGCAAAAACACAGCGCAAATTTGCCATTTTAATCATCAGCGACGGTATCGAGCGATTCGAATTGCCCATTTGGTCTGATCTCTATGAAGAGAAAAGCGTGCTCTTACGCGAAAATCAGCTCCTTTTTGGTATTTTACAGATAGGACGGCAAGACGAGTCGCTTCATTTGCAGGCGCGATTTTTGGAAGATTTGACGAAGGTCGATGAGAATATGATTAAAACGACTACCGATTTTTTCGACCGACTCAAGTGTTCGAAATATCAGGGAAAATCATCCGGTGCGAAAAAGAAAATTCCGAAACCGGAGATTGTCGAGCAGCCGCAGCAATTAGCGATCTTTGCGGATGCAGACCTCCTCCGCCTCAGTCATATCCTCGATTTGAAAGAACTTTTTCGAGACCATCCAGGCAAATCCCGGATAGAAATTCAGTTTAATAGCGCCAACTCAAAAGTGGGGAGCGTGCAGATCGACGCCTCTTGGGGTGTGAAGCTGGACCGCACATTCAAGGAAAATCTGGAAAAGTTGGCCGAGACAGTCCCCATTCGCTGGGAATGATTTTCTCAAGAAATCGTACTGGAAGTTGACAGAATAACGAGAGAGTCCCTACGCTAATCATTTTCGCTAAGGATCAGAAGAATGAAAACCCGAAATTATTGCTTTTTGAAACGAGTTTTGCAGATATCTCTACTATCAGCTTGCTCGCCGCTTGCTTTTTCTCAAGAACAGCCTGTCGTAGAGGTTCAGCCTCAGGATGTTGAATCTACAGCTCCGTCTGTTCAAGAATTTTATAGTTATATGCAAGAGGCCATCGATGATGAAGATTGGTGGTCAGCGATTGATTTTGGCGAAATCGTTCTGTATCACTTCCCTGAGTCGCCGTTTAACCAGGAGATCCCATTTTTGATCGGAATGGCTTATTACCGCCTTAACCAATACGAGTTGGCGAATACGGCTCTCAGTGAATATTTAAAAAAATCCGTTAGCCCCAAACATTTCGAAGATGCTATTGAAATGAAATTTACTATTGCGGAATTTTTCCGCACCGGCGGCAAAAAAAGACTTTTTGGCTCGCATAAGTTGCCGGCGATCATGCCTGCCCTTGAGGATGCACTTAAGATCTACGACGAAGTGATCACGACTCTTCCTCATCATGACATCGCTATTCGCGCTCTTCTTGGCAAGGCAGAAATTCAAGTTTATTATGATGATTTTAAACCTGCTGTTGAGACGTTGCAGCTATTGATTCACCGTTTTATCAAACATGATCTCGCAGCGGAGGGCTATCTTCAGATTAACAAAATTTACTTGAAGCAGTGCCAGGCGCAGCATCTTGATCCCAACTTGCTCGACCTTGCTGAAGTAAATCTGCAGAAGTTTCAGATCGCCTTTCCTCGAGAACCACGTTTGGCGGATGCAACGGCGGCCTTGGGCGAGATGAAAGAACTGTATGCGAAAAATCTTCTTGAGACAGGAAAGTTTTTTCAGAAAAGAAAGCAAAATGATGCTTCCATTATCTATTTTACGAAGGTGCTGGCTAAATATCCTGAAACTCATGCTGCCGATGCTGCGCGCGATCGAATTGCAAACCTGCAGATGAAAGCCAAGGGTTAGAGACTGAGCCAGCTGCAAAACGCCAATCGGGTCATTCGATTGAAGGCAATTTTAATAGGTGTCTTTTTATCGAACCTGTTTTTGGGCTGCAGCTATCATTGGGTCTCCAATGATGGGCAGCGAACGATAGCGGTTCCTTATATTGTTGGCGATTCAGATGGAGAATTTACAGCCGAATTGATTCATCAATGCTGCGCCACGAGCAATTTATCTGTTGCATCCGATGGACGTTATCGACTGGAAGTAACGATTGTTCAGGATTCGGTCAATGCTTTAGGGTATCGGCGCGATCCTCAAAAAATTGATGGAAAAATTCGTAAACATCTTACACAGAACGAGGGGAGAAGGACAGTTCTGGTTGATGTGTCTTTGATTGATCGCCAAGATCAGAAGTCCATTTTCGGTCCTTTGCGCATAAGTTCTTATGTTGATTATGACTATGTTGATGAAGATTCCCTTCAGGATCTTCAATTTAAGAATATGGCGGGAGAAAAGTTCATTGTTTTGCCATTTTCATTGGGGCAGCTTGAATCTGAAGAAGCCGCTCATGATGCAGCTCAAAGACCATTATTTCAAAAACTCTCTCAAAAAATAGTCGATGTCATAACTGCTCAATGGTAGTCTGAGCTCAGGATGGAAACGAAAACATTTTTTGCTGATTTGGAGCACTTACACGAGATTCTTCTATGGATTCGTTGGGAGGCTGAAAAAATGAGCTTTACCTCTTCGGATCTGTATAAGATCGAACTTGCTTCGGAAGAGGCCATTGTTAATGTCATACATCATTCCTACGAAGACAAAGGCGGTAATGTTTCTGTCTCAATCGATGTGATTTCCGGGTCGATAAAAATTACGATTTCAGATTCGGGCCACCCTTTTAATCCGCTGGCGCAAAAAACGAAAGCAAACCTCGACACGCCTCTGGAAGAGCGGCAAATGGGGGGGTTAGGGATATTATTTATTCGAAAATGTTTGGATGAAGTCAGTTATCAGCGAATAAACCATCAAAATATTTTAACGCTTACCAAAAAGCATCGATCTACGAATTGACGAAGCCTTGGTTACGCAAGAAGTCTATTGACTTTTTTCCATAGACAGAAGTGTCGCTTCCGTTTCAAGAACATCAAGTAGGAAATGTTGGAGGATTTTTAACACAAATCGTGGCGTGTTATAGACGCCGCTTGTAGAAAAAACAATTTCGAGGTTTAGGTTATCTTGATGATTGAGTGAGATTAGAATAAAAGTTGTGGGTGTTTCTCTTTCCATGCGAGGAACAATCCAAACGACGAATTGCTCATTGAATAAGGTAACTTTTTCTGCGCTTTCAACGACATGAAAATATTGTGTCAGATTGTCTCGGTTATCTTGTTCATCATGAATCAAACTTAGCAATCCTAATCCGTGAAGTGATTGTAAATCGACGAAGATGATGCCGTCATGTGCATTTTTAGGCAGGTTGCTAATAAAACCTTTGTAAGCTTCTTCAATTTGAATTGCACTTAACATGGCCACCTCATAATTATCGGCTACCCCGTAACTTTACTTTATATAATTATAAAAACATTGTCAATTAAATTAAGCAGCAATTTTGTAACTATATGGTAATTAACGTTTAAATGTTGAACATATACCGAACGCGATTCAAAAATCGGCTTTGGCCAAGCCCAAAACCGATTTTTGAGTCACATTTGGTATAAACTGCTACTGAGGGTGCAAAATCTAGACGCCAAAAAGTTAAGAACCCACCCGCGCCCAGTATAGCTCTTTGACTGGAAGATATCTCTTCGTTAGAATAGCCCAGATGGAATTCAAATGAAGAAGATTTTGAGCCGATCTGTACATAAAGTAACTGAACAGAATGACCATTGCACCCCGGAGGCTTTTGTCTCGATAGTTCCCCCAATGTTCATGGTTTTCTTTTTTTGCGCTTTCTTAGTCGGGCCGTTGTATGCCAAGCCTTTGCAAATCGATGTGCATGCAAAGTCAGCAATTATGATGAATTTGGATACCGGGGCGATTCTCTTTGAAAAAAATGCAAACTCTGCTGCATTTCCTGCGAGTATTACGAAAATTGCGACCGCACTGTATGTGCTGGAAGTGATGCATGCGGATCTTGCAAAGATTGTGACGGTTAGTGCCGAAAGCATCAAAATGAAACCGCCGAAAAAAAATGGAAGCTCAGTGCCTGCCTATTGGCTGGACATCGATGGAACCCGGATGGGGCTAGTTAAAGGCGAGGAGATTTCGATCGAATCATTGCTGCATGGTTTGATGCTTGTTTCAGGAAATGATGCGGCCAATGTTCTTGCTGAAGCGATGAGCGGCTCAGTTCCGGCTTTTGTAAACGACTTAAATCAATATCTTTTATCAATCGGATGCCGCGATACCCATTTTTCCAATCCGCATGGACTTCATCATTCGGAACACAAAACAACGGCTTACGATATGTGCCTGATTGCCAGGAAGGCGATGGGAAGTCCAAAGTTTCGCGAGATCGTTTCAAAGTTAAATTATCTTAAGCCGGCAACCAATAAGAATTCTGAAGAACATTTGAGGCAATTTAATCATTTACTTCGGCCTGGCCGGTTTTTTTATTCAAATGCGATTGGGATTAAAACCGGTTATACCTCTCTTGCACAAAATACGTTGGTCGCTGCGGCGGAACATGAAGGACGGATATTGGTTGCTGTGCTTCTTGGTTGCGAGAAGCGCGATGATCGGTATGAAGATGCAAAATCATTGTTCGAAATGGCTTTTGCAGAGCAGAAAATTCATCGGACTTTTTTTTCCGGAAACGAGATCTATAGTCGATCGATCGAAGGCGCCGCTAATACTCTGCAAGCTTTGTTAACGCATGAATTAGCCATCGATTATTATCCCGCAGAAGAGCCTGAGAATATCAAAGCACAGATTTGCTGGAAGATTTCTCAACGGTCCATTCAAAAGGGAGCGGTTGTCGGAGAAATGCGTCTCATTGATGCAAAAGGGAACACGATTCAATCTCAACCTCTCGTGGCAAAAGAAGAGGTCAAAAGCACCTTCATGTATATGCTGAAGGATCGATGGGACCGCTTTTTTCATTAATTAAGTGATATACTACTAGCCAATCTTCATACGACAAAGATTCGGGACGCTTTGTTGCAAAGGGCTCCTGTTGAATTGATAGCGTAGAACGGAGCATTTTTCGTCGCTGTTGGAAGGCGCGTCGTACGAGAGCCAGGAAGGATTTTGGTTTGTCCACGCGTGGGGGGTGAAAATCGAGCCGCATCACGCAAGAGTCCACCTTCGGCACGGGAAAAAAACAATGCCGAGACACTTTTAGAGCGAGCGTCGGTTTACAATAGGTCTGCAAGAATATGGTAAACGAGCTCATCTCTTTTGTGCCCGGATGCGCCGTCATTCGATCGGCTAGTTCTTTTTGTACCATGATCCATGCACTGGAAAAGAGAGAAAAATGATCGCATAGGCGCTCGATGATCGGCGTGGTGATATGATAGGGAAGGTTCGCGACGACCTTCATTGGAGCGAGCTTTTCCAAATGTTCGCAGATGGGAAATTTTAAAAAGTCCGCTTCGTAGGTTTGTAATCGCCCATCGACTTGCAGGCGCGGCAGAGCGCGGGCAAATTTTAGATCTTTTTCGATCGCGATCACTCGCGCTTCCGCCTTTAGTAGTTCTTGAGTAAGGGCGCCGGGTCCCGGGCCGATTTCCAACACTTGATCGTGTTTGTCGATGCCGGCCAACTTAACAATTTTTTGTAAGATGTTTGCATCGATGAGAAAATTTTGGGATAAACTTTTCCTTGGTGCAGCATCGATTTGATCGAGAAAAGCGATAAGTTCGCTGGGATGGGCTAGGCTCATTCCAAATGAAAGGGTTGTATGTTGTCCGGCACCGTTTCTTTTAGACGGCTTGGATCGAATCCATAATGTTTGCGAAGCTTGAGCAGATAGTTTTCAGATTCTTTTGCGACGGCTTTCTGGGTTAGTTCGTTTTTCAGCTGATTCGCAAGTGTCTCAAACGCAGGAGCGGGATGATCGTTTTGTTCAGCAAGATAAAAAATTCGGTATACATTTTTATTGTCGCTGCGGCTCACTTGGCATGTTGGCTGGCTGTATGTGCCCGGCGTCAACGAGACAAGAATTGCCTTGTGCGATTCTGAAAGTTCTTGATCTTTTGCTTTGAATTCAGTGGAAACGAGAATCTTGCTTGATGGATGCGCGATTTCCCACTCTTTCAAAAAGGCGGCCGATTCCGGGCTTTGCCCTCCATCATGCAAAAGACGATAAAGCTCATCGACCTCTGCTGTACTGTCATTTTCCGAGCGGATAGAAATAACGCGATAGATCCATTCTTGAAAAGGCGGGTTTTCCTTGAGATAGTTCTGATATGAGCCGCGGATTGCCTGCGGGCTGATCATCTGTATGGCTTTAGAATGAACAAAAAACCACATCATGCGGCGAACAATGAGCTCGTTTTTGACCATCTTCCACGCATCATCATAAGCGATGCCGATTTTATCAAGCGTCTGCATCACGTTTGGGCCAAAACGGTTTTCCACTTCTTCTCTGATTTCTCCATCAGAGAGCTTTATTTCTTTGTCTTGCGCATCGGAAAGAATTAGTTCTGTGTCGATCATCTCCATAAAAATGGGGCGCCAGCTTGTTGTGTAGAATTGAAAGCGCGCCTGCGAAGAGTCGGCATATTGCGGATAGTTTTGATGCAAGACCATATCCATTTTTTTCATGACGTCGAGTACTGAAATGGTATTCCCATTCACCTTGGCCAGAAGAGTGTTGTTTACTGAGATCTTCGGCTCTTGAGGACCTTGAAAAAGATCCATGTCAGCGAAAGCTGCGCATGCCAAAAAGAGAAAAGAACAAAGATATTTCATAAGCCCTTTCAGGGGTGAATTGGTTTGTAGAGCCGGTAGCTCGGCTTTGTGCATTTTTTAGGACCGCCTGTCTCGTCTATTTGCCCGCGGCCGTTCGACCGAAGGTCGAACTAGTTGATTAAATTAAACAGGAAGGGGTTAAAAACCCCTTCCTGTTTAATTTAACGCCTCAGCAGGCAAATATCTCGAGCC
>CAISYW010000069.1 GCA_903889795.1 uncultured Chlamydiae bacterium
ATTCAAACAGGTGACATATCACTTGCTGCGGCTTTGCCATATCGATCTTCGCTCGAAATCCTTCTTTCCTAAGAATGAATTTCTCGCTCAGAGCGCGAGCAAAAGCCCGCTTCGATCTGACTTCGCCTCGCTGGCGTTCTTTGTCACCTGTTTGGATGCCGGGTTAGTAGTCGTTTGTTCCATCTGCAAAACTGACCCAAATGGTCAGTTCGCCAAACAGGCAAAAGAGGCTGAATGAACAAATGTTTGACGTTCTCTTTAGTTTTTGCATTTAAGTACCAAAAGCGTGCCATTATATTAGGCAGGATATTGTCATCTAATGACTTATGTAATTATTTGCATGAGTATTGTGTAGTTGATAAGATAAAGTTTAACTTCTTGATTCGAGAAACTTAACCTCTCGAGTTTTTAAAATGGAGAATAGGATGGATATCCAATCCATTGATTTAGAACGGGCCTTGAAAGTACTTGGTGAGTTACTCGCGGATCGAGGGCATTATTACGAAGTTGTGGCAATCGGTGGGGGCGGTCTTCTCCTTTTAGGTCAAATTGATCGCCCGACAAAAGACCTCGATCTCATTGCTCTGGTGGAGGCAGAACAACTCGTTTCTGCAATCCCTTTGCCTATGAATCTGCTTCAGGCTGCAGTTGATGTGGGAAGAGCTCTGGAATTAGGCGAGGGGTGGGCTGAATATTGAGCCGGCATCGCTATTAGAGATGGGATTACCCGAAGGATTTAAAGAACGAATGCATACTCGCCATTATGGCGGACTAACAATTCATTTAGCTGGGCGCTTGGATCAAATTTGTTTCAAACTGTACGCAGCTGTTGATCAAGGTCCATTCAGTAAGCATTTTGCAGATCTAAAACAATTGAATCCAACCCATGAAGAATTACAAACAGCCCGACGTTGGTGTGTTACGCAGGATGTATCTGAGGCTTTTGCGATTGATTTGAACCAAACTGTCTTAGCGTTAGGAGTTGAAAATGCAAACTCTTAGTCAAAATCTGGATAAACAACTGACCGATCTCTCATGGAGTCTTTGGACGGAACTGGGGGTTGCGGGAGTCACCCAAAACCATCAACAATTTTTGATTTTCCCGGAAGAGCTGATCTTATTAACAGCCCTTCTCAGTGAAAAAGATCCTCGTCTCATGGAAGAAGCTTTAGATTGGTGCAGTCGATACCATCGATTTATTTCTGTCAGCCGAATGAAAATGCTGGCAAAGGCTTGGGGAAAATCTGCAATCGATGCTTTGTCAATATTTTCTGCAACACTGAATTCTGTTTCTCGAGCGAATTGGCCCCTTCTTTCACCGGCAAACCCCTTGAAATTTAAGCCAAGCGGCAAGTCAAAACCACCTCGATTTGAAAATCCTGCACTGCTCTTATTTCGACTTCGATCTTTATTCGGCGTAGGAGCGCGCGCAGATCTGATCGCATATTTTTTAGCACAAAAAAAAAGCGATTATGCCATATCCGACGCAACGGAAATTGGATATACAAAACGAAATCTGGCTGATGTATTTGAGAGTTTTGTTCGAGCTGGAATTTTTGATCTATTTTTAGCTCGTAATCAACAGCGTTATCGTTTTCTCAAACGCGATGAAATTGCTAAGATGCTGAGCCCGTTTCCTCAATTCATGCCTCCTTGGCGAAAAATTTTTGAAGTGATCTTAAAACTGCGTGAATGCATTAGAAAAATTGAAAAAAAATCCGATAGCACAAAAATTGTAGAGATTCGCAATGTTTTGATGGATATGGAAGAGCAGCTTACTCAGTTGAATCTCACTCCGCCACCCATGCAACCTGATTTTCATATTTATTGGGATTCGTTTTGCAATTGGATATTGGGGATTTTGCCATCCCTTGCTGAAGCAGCTGAATAAAAAAGAGTGGCGCCGACATGTGATCGCACTCCCATAAATGGGATTATGGCTAGACTTGCTAGCTCGTTCTGATGCCGCAGGCTAAGATCTGACCTGCTATTTGAACTCGTGGTCACCACTCAAACTCCGGGTGCAAGATTCGAACTAGGGCCAATGGATTAACAGTCACGAGAGGCACTGCATTCTACAACTTCTGAAAGAACATAACAGCGTTCGTTTTAAAAGGTTAGAAAAACCTTGATCGGCTGCTATCAGCGGCCTTCTGCTGGGGAGTGATTTCTCCGTACTGTGCCAAATCGTGCCAAAGGTTTTCTCGAGAAAATTCTAATCCGATAGGGGGAGGAGAGTGATATGCTAATAAGACGCCAATTTGCGATCGAAGCGGTGGCGCAAGGAATTTTCAGTCATATGGAAACTGACAGTTTGTCCGATACCGAGGGGTCATCTCAAGGAGTGTTTTTTACCTTAGAGTTGCATTTTGTAAGAAAAACATACTAATATTTCTTTCATAAGTGATAATCAATACATTGATTTTAAATAACTTAATGATATAAATATCCGTGTTAGGTGAAAGCTCGAAAATAGCTCTTGTTTTTGTAAGAAAAACACACTAACATTTCTTACATGAAGAGTAACCGAATGCACAATAAAAGCATTGATTA
>CAISYW010000070.1 GCA_903889795.1 uncultured Chlamydiae bacterium
CTCGACATGCGGATGGATCGCAGCTTGAAGATCAGCGCTTACGATATTGTCAACAGCTTCGCGCAAAACGAACTGGAAAATATTATCAAGTTTTACGGAGAAGAAAAAATGGCCGCAAGAATAGCCAGGACAATATCAAAAAAAAGACAGTTGTCACCCATTAAAACAACCACGGAACTAGCGGCGATAGTTGCTTCTTCCATGCCCGCGAAATTAAAATGGCAAAAAATTCACCCCGCCACAAGAACCTTTCAAGCCATAAGAATAGCCGTCAACAAAGAGTTGGATAACATAAAACCGGCGATCAACGCGGCTGCTGAAGCGCTAAAACCAGGTGGCCGCCTTTGCGTAATTTCTTTCCATTCGCTGGAAGATCGCATTGTAAAAAATGAAATTCGTGCCTTGGCCGGAGATTGTGTCTGCCCCAAGGATATGCCGTTTTGCGTCTGTCAAAAAGAAGCAAAGCTCAAAAACATAAATAGAAAAGCACTAATTCCTGCGGCAGAAGAAATCGAATCTAATCCACGTGCCCGCAGCGCTAAGTTGCGCGTAGCCCGGAGAGTTTAAAATGGCACAATCTGCGCAATCTGTTGAAACGCGAGTTATGCCCCGTTTTCAGGAAGCAAAGGAAGCTTCTTTAGGGATCAAGTATTCGACTTTTATTATTTTTGCCATAGTGTTCATGTTTGTTGCTTTGATCTATGTCGGCTCGCATATTCACATGACAGAATTGGAATATAATATTGCTACGGAACTAAATATCAAAGAACAAAAATTGGAAGAACAAAAAAAATTGAAATTGGAATATGCGATGCTCAAATCACCGCAACGAATTGAAAACATCATGAGAAGCAAATTGCAGATGTCCTATCCTGATAATGATCAAGTCATTGTCTTTAAAAAATCGGGAGAATGATATGGCGAGTGAATCGAAAAAATGGCTGAAATTCAGGATGGGCATCATTCTCACAATGTTCCTGGTTTTATTCATTGCTTTGATATCCCGTGCTTTTCAGCTGCAGGTTTTATCCGGTAAAAAACTAAAAACGTTAGCACAAAGACAGCATACTACTGTGCTGCAGTTGCCGCCGGAAAGAGGTGTAATTTACGATCGCAATGGTGAAAAACTTGCTGTATCAATCATGGCGAATTCCGTTTGTGCCGATCCTTCAAAAATTGCCGATCCCGTCAAGGCCGCCGGGCAGGTTGCAGAAATCCTCAATTTAGATAGTCAATCAGTCGTCAAGAAAATATCGACGCCAAAAAACTTTTGCTGGTTAGCCAGAAGAATTTCTCCTGAGCAGGCTGCTTCTGTGGAAAATGCGGACATCGAAGGAATTTTTCTAGTCAAAGAGCCGAGACGCTTTTATCCCAATGGTGAACTGGCCGCCCATTTGGTTGGATTTGTTGGCACAGATGCTGTCGGGTTGGAAGGATTGGAAAGTAAATATGATGACTCCTTGAAAGGAAAGCCGGAAAAACTGTCTTGGGCGCGAGATGCCAAAGGCAAAAAATTATTTTTACGCGTCGAAAAGAGTGAGACAAAAAAAGATGAAAACGTAAATCTTGTTTTAACCATTGATAACCGGATTCAATATCTTGTGGAAACCCATTTAAAAGAAGCTGTCCTTTCCAAAGGCGCAAAGGGGGGACTTGCCATTGTCATGGATCCTAAAACCGGAGAGATTTTAGCAATGGCTAACGAAATGGGATTCAATCCCAATAACATCGAGGGGCTTACACCGGAAAAATGGCGGAACCGTGCGATTGCCGATTATTTTGATCCGGGATCAACCTTCAAACCTTTTTTAGTGGCTGGCGCACTGGAAGAAAAGATC
>CAISYW010000071.1 GCA_903889795.1 uncultured Chlamydiae bacterium
ATGGACTTAATTTCAAAATTTTTAGACATTAAGTAATTCAATCTATCAATCGTGTCATCTGCTGTACCACATTCATAAGCATCCAAAAGCATGGTCGCATGTTGATTTTTCAGCAATTCTTCAAAAAGCTTCCCATTATAAAATCGAAGACCATGGCCTTGTTTTAAATCATGATTGGAGGTAACGATCTCTTCGACCTCCACTTGAGCATTAGGAACTAACCCGCTTAATTTTTCTCTGTATTCTTTTAATTCCAATTCTTCGTCACAGTTCGTTTGGCCAAATGGGGTATGAATGACAAAGTGACGAAACCCTAATTCAGAGCAGTAAGAAAAAAAATCCTTCAGAAAATCAAATCCACTCAATTGATTTTGCTCGAACCAATAATATGCAAATCCGCCTGGTTGATGAATGCGAACTTTTTCAATCGGAATTTGGAATTGCTCAAAATAATCAAAAAATCTTCCGATTTCACTTTTTAGCGCATCCAAACCGTTTTTATATTGTTCATCAGAGCGCATCTGATTGGACATCGGCGTCAATAAGGCAAGTTCGATGCCAACATTTAAATCGATCAACTGATTGATATATTTCGTGTCTCTGAAATCATATTCAGTAACTGTCGTATAAAGTTCGCAACTTTCGTTGGCCCAGAGATTCATTCCTAACACAGCTTGTAAGATGATCATAACATTTCGAAATAATGCATTTATTTTCAAAACATTCCTCCTCATATCAACAGGAGCCTGCAAATTAACGCATATTTTACTCTTGTTCGCCATCCGGCCGAAGTTCGTATTTAAAGGCTTGTAATCGTTTCATGGACAATTTATAATTTTGTTTATGAAAAAAAACAATGAAATCCGTCACGGATCAGGGTCCGGGTGTTCAAATTTGCAAGAAATCAAAACCACACTAAATTTAAGATCTGACTTTTCTTAAATTATTTGACATCGACCACTATTTTTTTTATGGGATGATCATTGGTTGAACATGAGTCTGACTGTTGATTGTTGGCTTGAGTCAGGGGTTCGTGTTCATGGTCTCAATACCTATGGCGGTGTGGTCGATACGGATGGATGGATTTATCCCGGTCAGGAATACGATGTGGATTTTTCATATGAATTGACGCCCAGCAAACATTGGGTCATTTCATGCGATCATATTTTTTGTTATCAAACGCCCGTAAAATTTAAAGGTTATCCCGTGAGACTCAAAACAGGGCAGCTCGCTGACTTGTGCGATAGTTGGGTTGCCGCTTTTCAATTAGCTCCGGCTATCGAATATAATTGGAGCGAAAACCTGGGCGTTATAACCGGAGCCTATTTTACTCTTGCCGGACACAATGCCAATGCATTCGCTTCAGGGGTCGCAGCCATTAATATCGTTTTTTAAAACCCACCTCCTCGACAACTGTAGCATTTATTTTCCGACGATCCCTAAAGAGGAAACGTGCCCTTTAGGGAGGCTCTCAGAAACTCCATTCCGCGAATCTTTTGATTTTCCGAACTGTGTTAACTTGCAGCAAGTTTGCTTCGATCTCCGCAATGCCTTGGAACGGAAAATCTCGCCCTCAAAAATCAAAGCTTCAGGCCGACGGCAGTATACTACGAAAATAAAAGTCGTTTGGGTTTATATTCCTCACTAGGTTGCTGTACGGCTAAAGGCACCGCTGATGCATTCGGCTTCTCGGGGGTATCCAATGGATGTTCTGTGAATCTAATTCGCTTGCGTAAATGCTCTTCAAAGGATCCGCAGTTGCCTTGAAGATTCTCTTTCTCTTTAAGATGCCCCCTAATCAACTCGGCTTTATCTTTTCCGGCTAAACGAAGAATACCTGTGCCCTCGACAGGATACATTCGATGGATTTTTCTATCTGTTGTAGCTTCCGGGTGAACTTTCCACACACGCTTGCGAGCTCCCGGGTGCGTAGGTGTTACTTCAATACAGCCATGTTCATCGGGAGTTTTTCTTTTCCTGATGATTGTTTCCGGGTCTTTTGTAGCCGATCCAAGGGTCGTGCTATCCACGGCCTTACTTTCTAACTGTTTTAAATATTTTCGTAATTCTTTATTAGGTTTTCCGTCTTTGCTCCATCTGTCAATCGTTCGAGGATCATGATATTTGGCGGGACTGCCGAGGATTGCGCCGGGAGGGAGGTGTATCTTGCTTAGTGGAGTGTGCGGCTGTACAACAACATATTTTTTTCGTGTAGGTGTGCTGGGCGTTTCCGCTGCTGCGGGTGCGGAAGCGAATTGCACTGTTTCGACATATGGCGAACTGACTTTTTTACATGGGGATACTGACATAAATTTTTCCTTTTTAAAATTAACTTTATCGGTTTTTGTAAAAATTAAAATTAAATCATCAAACGTTTGTTTGATGAGTAAGAAAGTTTTTTGATGTTATTATTCTAAACGTTTTGCTGATTTTTTTGCAAACGTATAGACTCCTTCCGGTTCATTTATTTATGAAAGCTCAAGTAGGCAAAAGCGATCGGCAAAATGCCAGCGATAATGGGGAGTGCGTACTTAACGATTGACTTGGATACCTGAGAGACTCTGCTTTAGTCGGGAGTGTTGCTGCATACAGGAATAATGTTCGTCAGCAGATCGATAGACTACGCTGATCAATGGTGCATTCTCCTCGTTAAATTTTCGTAATCCATTGCGATGGTCAATAATCCAAATTTGACAGTTTAAAAAGCTGCTGATCGCATTAATTTCATACGATAGAGCCTCGCACCCCATTCGTAAAACATGCTTTGGAACAAATTCGTCCGCCGTTTGAGGATCTTTTTCAGATTCGGCCAAATAGCCATCCTGCCAATCTCGGTAGACTTGTGTCAAATGATAGGCTGCGCACTGACGCAGAAATGAAATCATTACCAATAGGTTCGGGTCTGAATGAATACAACTTTCGATTGATGAGGGAGTTTCTTGTAAATTCATCAGTAGGTGGACTACTTCTTCTTTTCCAGAAAAATCGGGCAGATTAAAAACATGTTTGAGCGCATCTTCGAATTGCTCCGGGTTTTGACATAGCCATTGTAGGTAGCTGATAGCAAATGATGTATAAAAACAATTTCCGTCACCGCGTATGGTTCGATAATAGGGAAATTGACTTTTTAGGCTTGGATCAATTGGAAGAGACGCAGATGGATTCACGGAACCGACAAGATGTGCGCCATAATCGATCTGGGCTTGGGGAAAGCGGGTCAATAATTCATTTTCTAATACATGCCAGGATTGTTCAACCCGATTTTGGATTTCGCTCGCTTCAAAACAAGAATCATCATCTTTTGAGGCGAGTTGAATCCATAATTTATCATACCTAGTTATAAATGATGCGTATTCTTGTTTGAGCGCGATATGTTGTTGCACCACATCATCGACTGTGCGTGCAGTGTGCATCTCTGCAGTAGCCTTCTTGCACAATTGAATGAATTTCGCAGCATCTGAAGAAATGGGCTGAATAGATAAAGACATAAAATCTCCTATTTATTATTAATCTTTTTTATAAAGACGGTAACAAACATTGCGATACTTGTCGATTAAAATAATTATTACTAATACCTTTAATTTGAATATGTATTTAGGAAGAAACTTGTTTACAGGTTGTAATAAATTTTGTATAATTAAATACAAAATAATATAGTTTATAACTACTAACCGAGGTTTTATGACAGTTAATATAAATCCAACCGATAAACAGGCAACCCTGAACGTTGCTCCGAAGAACGAATCCGGCATTTCTTGGAAAAAAGTGGGGGCAGTTGCTTTGAGTTGCTTGGTTGTGCTCGCAGCCGTAGCGGCTCCCGTTCTTTTGTATCCTGCCTTTTTGAGTTCACGGTCAGTAAATCTTGCTAATACCAAAGAAGCTCAAGTCATCAAATTTCGTAACGTGTGTCCGAGTTATTCAGGTCGAGACATTGAATTATTACCGGTAAATAGTCCTGTATCATTGGAAAAAACACAATTCCAAGATCGATGCTGCCATCTCATTCTCAAAAATGAACAAGAAAGGCAACGGATTATTCCTGATCAAGAGGAATGGGAATCGTTCGTAGCCGAGCAAACAGCCGAGCATCTATCGATGATTGCTGAATTTGCTGATATGGAGTCCATCGATGGTGCGAAGGTATTTCAGAGTAATGATTTAGTTGCTGAGCTGCCCGGTTTTCCCAACATGATTTTTAAAGCAGCGCGCATGCGAACGCGTCAAGAGAGTTATGCCAGGGAGCGTTGTGATCAAAATCGGGAAGCTTTGCAGATTTGTCAGGAAAACCATTTAGACCGGCTCCGTGTGCCTCGTACAGCTCTTCTTCAACTAGATTTTCGAGGAACAACTTTTTGGGTCGTTGCAGAGGAAAAGCTCCCAATTATCGGGGCTAAATTTAAAGACTTTCGAAATCATGTTCGTATAATGAATCGCGATGTGCGTTTACAGCCCATTATGGATGATATGCTTCATCAGCTTGTCACTTTTATTCATCGATTTTCCCTATGCGATTTAAAAGCAAACAACATTCCCTTTTTAGGTTCGGGTGTTGAATTTGGTCTGGTGGACCTATCCATTCGGGGTAAGCCGGCAAAATGCATCTATCATTTTCAGGCTCGTCATAGCCTGGTTGATTTTTTTGAAGAGAGAAATTTTCCAATGATTCGAGACACTGCCATGCAAACTGATCCGGCTCTATGGAAAGAGTTTGATTTTGCTTCAGCTGAATTACCCCGTCGTCAAGAACTGAATCGGCGGAAAGTTCAAGAAAAGTCATTATTGGAAAGAGGAATCGTCCGATCAACTGATCCGATTCACATAAAAAGATCATTATTTGACGGTTTATCGCCTTTTGATCGAGAAGTTGCTGAAGATTTTCTTCAAAAAATCAACGCTAAACTAGCTGAGGGTGAGTTTCGTGATGAAGATCGAGCCGTAAATTTTCCGACTTATGAGGTAAAATTTTATGGTTCAGGCAAATTTAACGATGCTTTAAATGCCGTTCGCGATCGTATCATACCGCATCTTCGAGATCGCGACGTGTTTTTTGATGTAATCGATTACGGTGGGCATGGATTTCTTATATATTGCTAGGATTCACATTGCCCAGCGTTACCTTTGTAAAGCACGATAGGCTGGCGCTTTGTCTCAACGAGGTTCTGCATTTCAACCAAGCCTTTTTTGAATCACGTTCGTTATGGTTGTTTCTGAAGAGCCTTCGTAATGATATCTGAGAGTTCATCGATTTTAATATTGGGATTTCTTTGAATTTCATCTAGTATATGCTTACAAAGATCTGGTTTATTCTCAAACAGCGTCCGATCTATGTCATAAATAAGTTTAATCGAGAAAGTTAATAAAGAGAGCGATTCAGCAGAAGGTTCAGTTTCAGAAGAAATATATTGAAACACTAAGCCTTGCAGAATAACGTTTTCTTTAATTTCCCCGTGTTTAAAAAGAATATCAATTATTTTTTTGAGTTTAACGACCGATTCCTGATCTTTTTGCTTAATATCTAGGTCTTGAATACATTCTAATATTCCACAACATTTCATCGGATTTTCGGTAAATATGTCTGGATAATTAACATTAAGGTATTTAATCCAATCAATTAATGAAGAAACTGTTTCTTCTGAAGGAGCGAGTTTAGTTGAAAGATGTTTAAATACAAGAGCAATTAGTTTTTCGTCGTTTCTGCATTGTGTTCTAATGTGTGGAATTTGACTAACTAGCATTGATAAGCGGTAGCAAATTAGAGATGTCTTTTGGGAATAACTTGAAAATGTTTCTAGTAAAAACATCATCAATGGATTCGATCTTAATGAAGAATCTCCTTCATTATAATAACTATGTTTTCCATCCTCAATAAAGTCAATGGTCACTAGATCGAAAAGAGTCTTTCGTAAATTTTGGCAAACTTCCCAATGATTTACTATCTGTTGAAATTGTGGATCATTTTTGAATAATTCAGGAAAATCATTAAAATCGTTCGGATCTAAAGCTATCGATAATAAAGTGATAATATCATCGTCGTTCATTTGTTTTGATTTGAAAAGTTTGATATAAAGTTCAATTGTAGAAAATATTTTTTTATAAAGTTTTTTCTTTGGTTCGTCTGGTCCAGCTAAGCAGTTTAAAAATAATTTTGTAGGAATTAATTTTTTTCGCATTGTATTCAACAGTTCTGAAACCACCGCTTTATTTCTGCATCTGCATATAAGAACTGGTGGTAGGGCCGCAAGACCTGAAGCTCCTATAACGCTTAATGCTCCTAGACCTGCGCTAGCCGCTATAAAGCTCCATAACCCCAATTTTCCAAATAAGGTTCCGACAGCAATCGCTCCAAAAGTGGCCAAAGGTGCTCCCGGAATAAATATCAAACAGGCCGCGACAATCGCTACAACAGCGACTGTACCAACAACAACCGCAATGATTACTGTGCGGTTTTCCCAAAGCACTGTCGTTAATTTTGGTCGGCTTTGTATTATTGATGGAATTATTTTGTTTGCCGAATAACTCATGTATAATCCTTTTTATATATTATATAAA
>CAISYW010000072.1 GCA_903889795.1 uncultured Chlamydiae bacterium
CGGGTGGATGAGAAGTGAAGGCGCTGTGCGCCGAACCGGCCCCGAAGGGGGAATCCCACTCTCTCCGATTTTTGTTAAAAAATCGAGAGAAGCAAGCCAATAGTTTGGCTTGCGGGTGGATGAGAAGTGAAGGCGCTGTGCGCCGAACCGGCCCCGAAGGGGGAAGTTTACGGTTTTGGTTTTTGTAAAAAAACAGGAGTGCATAGGTTTTTTACCTTTTATGCGATGCCCGTTTTGTAATTTTGAAGAATCCAAGGTGACAGATTCTCGGGATGCGATCGAGAACAACGCCACTCGCAGAAGACGCGAATGTTGTCAATGTGCGCGGCGCTTTACGACGTTTGAAACAATCGATCTCAGTTTGCAGATCAAAAAACGCGATGGAACGTTCGAAGATTTCCAGCCAGAAAAATTAATTTCAGGAATTGATGCGGCTTGCCGTCATACACGGGTAAGTCATGACCAGGTTCGTGTGCTCTCGGATACGATTAAAGCCGATCTGATGAGTCGCGGGGTGCGTGAGATTACGAGCAAGGAGCTCGGTGAAATTGTGATGCAAAAACTTCAAGAAACTGATGTTGTTGCATACATTCGGTTCGCATGTGTATATAAGCGCTATAAAGATATTAAGGAACTGATTGAGGCTATTCAGTTGATCGCTCCCCAAGAAACTCTTGAACACGAGGACATGGAACATGGCGTTGAAGAAAAATGAAATTGCTCAGTTTAAAAAGAGATTGGTTGATTTACGTGAGCAAATTTTACGAACCTTGAAAGGCGCGACAAAAGAAGTGACCGAACCGGATGAATCGAAGGGCTATTCCCAGCATCAAGCGGATGAGGGAACGGATGATTTTGTAAAAAATATCAATCTGGAAGTTTCGAGCAAGGAACAGGGGATTCTTCGTCAAATTGACCGTGCGCTTGAAAAAATCGAAGAAGATACTTATGGCACTTGCGATCTGACCGGCGAAGAGATTCCTCTTAAACGTCTGGAAGCCGTACCTTACGCTGTTATGACAGTCAAAGCTCAGGAGCAATTTGAAAAAGGCATTATTCAGTAAATTTTGGGTTTTTCTGCTCATTGGGCTTGATGTCTTGACAAAAGCGCTTGCCTTGCGATGGATTCCTCCCTGGAATGGGTTTGTTTATCCATTCGGGGGGATCGCTGTTTTTGAGAATTTTTTTGGTGTTAACTTTTCTCTTAATACGGCGATCAATACCGGAGCTGCTTGGGGCGTTTTTCCCAATCATTTTTTTCTATTGCTCTCGCTAAGACTTTGCGTGATTTTAGCGATTTTGTGTTATCTTCTCTTTTTTCGTTCGTCGGGCCGCTCACAAATTCCTCTCTGGCTTATTGTTACCGGTGCTATGGGAAATATCATTGATATGTTCTGTTATGGACATGTAATTGATTTTTTCCATTTTCAGATTTTCGGCTGGTCGTTTCCGATTTTCAACATCGCGGATAGCTGCATTACTTTTGGAGTTTTTTTGCTGCTTCTTCTTCCGAATCGAAGCAAACACAAGGCTCTAAATGCGAGTTGAAACTGTAGCGATTGGAAATGAGATCATCGAAGGCCGGACGATCGATACGAATGGCGCTTTTTTGGGCCGGGAATTGACAGAAAGAGGATACCGAGTCTCCCGCCATACCGTTTTGTCTGATGAGCCTGAAGCGCTTTTTCAAGGATTAAAAGAGGCGTTGAGCCGTTCGACATTAGTCGTCGCAACGGGAGGTTTGGGACCTACAGTGGATGATCTGACCAAGAACGTCTCTTTGAGGCTTTTCCGCACCGCCCTTCAAATGGATTCCAATCTCTACGATGAAATGAGAGAACGGTTAGGCGACTTGCCATCTTTGCAGGAGCAATCCCGAGTGCCTAAAAATGCGATCGTGCTCCGTAACCAAATTGGAACCGCTCCCGGGTTTCTTTTTTTATCGACGGAGGGTTCTTTAATGCTTCTTCCGGGAGTACCCCGTGAAATGGAGCAAATATTTCGAGATGAAGCTTCGCAGCTCTTGTCCGAGCACTTTCCCGTTGTTGCGAAAGAGCAGACGGTGTGCCTTTATCTATGTCAACTGAGCGAATTAGAGCTCGATCCCATTTTGCGCGAGATTCAAAGTGCTCATCCCGATGCTAAAATTGGTATTTACCCATCACTGGGATCTTTGCAAGTCCAGTTTGCGGTCTCAAGAGATTTTGATCGCTTGGATCAATGGGCGGAACGGATTCGTAAAATCTTTCCAACGCACCTTTTTGATGGGCCTGCCATTCATGAGGCAATCCAACGGGCATTGATATCTCGAGGCCAGACACTGGCTTTGGCAGAAAGTTGTACGGGCGGCGCTTTATGCTCACGGCTCGTTTCGATGCCGAACGCATCAAAATATCTGCTGGGTTCTGTCGTTGCCTATTCCAATGAATGGAAAGAACATTTTCTTAGCGTGAAGCACGAAACTCTGGAAGAACAGGGGGCTGTCAGTGTCGAAACGGCTCGAGAGATGGTTGAGGGCCTTTTTCAACATACAAAAGCTGATTTTGCCATCGCAATTACGGGAATCGCGGGTCCAATCGGGGGAACCGAGGAGAATCCGGTGGGAACGATTTTCATTGCGATCGGTGAGCGCGGAGGAACTATTGATGCCGGAAAGATCATGGCGCCGCCCCACCGTACGAGTGCGATCGAATTTGCCCTTCAATATGCTTTGGGAGCTCTTTGGCGGCGGCTCGCTTATCAAACTTTGACGTTTATATGACCTATGCATTAATCGATAGCGGCTCCGAGCAAAAGTTTGAGCGCTTTGGAGAATATACACTCATACGCCCTTGTCCTCAGGCGATGTGGCGTCCAAAACATCCCGATCGATGGAAAAGTGCCGATGCGATCTTTACGCGCGAGCAGGAAAAGAGCTGGCGGATGAATCGCTCTCTTCCCGCTTCATGGGTAGTAGAAATTGGCAAAGTGCGTTTTAAACTCGCGCTGACTGATTTTGGCCATCTTGGCGCGTTTCCGGAACACTCGTTTCTTTGGACTTCCATGCGTCCGATGATTCGGGAAAAAATGCGCATTTTGAATCTCTTTGCCTATTCCGGAGGAGTCACTCTGGCTGCGGCTCAAGAAGGGGCGCAGGTATGCCATGTGGATGCATCGAAGGGTATGATTGATTGGGCGCGGGAAAACGCGGTTCTCAATGGCCTGGAAAAAGCGCCCATTCGTTGGATTGTCGATGATGTAATCAAGTTTCTCAAACGCGAAATCAATCGAAAATCCTTTTACGACGGCATTATTTTAGACCCGCCCACATTTGGCCGTGGAAATAAAGGCGAGGTTTTTAAGATTGAGCGGGATTTGCTGACTCTATTGGAATTATGCAATGATCTTTTGTCAGAAAGGAGACAGTTTCTCATCCTCTCTTGCCATACGCCTTTGATATCGCCGCTTGTTTTGCAAAATATCATGGAGCAGGTTGTGGGAAAGGATCTTCTTAAAACAGATGAAATGCTTCTCAGCGCTCC
>CAISYW010000073.1 GCA_903889795.1 uncultured Chlamydiae bacterium
ATATTCTTTGTAATCATTTTCAAAACGGTCATCCATGTGATAAAAAACATTTGTCATCACTTCAATATTTTCTATGTAATATTTTTTAAGCATATTTGGTATGTCGGATGATCTAATCCTCTCAACGAGAGTGAGATTAGCTTTTTTGTAATCTCCATCAGATGGTTTTGCTGTTAGCTTCACAAACTCTTCTCTGGATGTAGATAGTCGTAGCAAAAGAACTGTAAAATCCGCAGCTGCTTTGACTTTAGGATTTATATCTCTGATTATTAAACCTTGACAGTTTTCATCACTTAAACAGAGATTAAAAAAGCTCCTTTGAAATCCGGTTGAAACTATAAATCCTGGATTCTCCATAATCAGGTGTAGTTGAATATTTAATGGGTGAAATTCATTTGGACTTAAAAAGCCATCCCAAGCTTCCACGTTTAACGTAACCAATAGATGACATATCTCATCTAATATTAAAGGATCTTCTTCAAGGCTGGGGGGACTGTTAACGTCTCTGGACGTCTGTATAATAGCAGGGTTAGAATCATTGGCAGTTTGCGAAGCAGCCTTGTGGGTTATTAGTGGACATTGCTGTTCATTGACAGCTTCATTGGCTATCAATCGTAATTGAACCCTTCGTTCGTCGAGTTGTCGGATTTGTTGATGCTTTGCTTGGTGCTGGTTCAGCGCAAATGTTGCAATTGCAATCCCTCCCGCTGTAGCCACTCCGGCTATTACCCAAAATCCAATGGCATTATTTTTATCAGTCCCGAAAAATGATGAATTAATTAATTGAATTGTCGATTCTATAAAACTTATGCACATAAAAACCAGCTATTATACAGTTAAATTACTAATATAGTACCATATTAAATGATTTTAAATAAATAAGTTTTTGCTATGTAAAACCTTTTTTTAACGTTTTTAATTTACTATGAATGACAAGGTGTTATACGTCATTTCAGGGGCAGCTAGGGGAGATCAAACGTTTACCAAGATTTGGATTAAAAATTTTCCTTATCATTCATAATAATTATTACTTTAAAATCATTTCTAATATACAAAAATAACATGTTTGTAGTACTATATTATTAACAAACATATAATAAACTCTATAATTAGAGGATAATATGACAAACTCAGTAACTACTAAACCATCCACAAACATAGAAGCACTTCCAAATGAGCTTCTCGCACCGATTCTTAGAATGACAGGACAAAGCACCTGCGCCCGAGTATCAAGACATTGGCATGATGTTCAGATGATCAATTTTAGCAGTCTACGGAATGAGTATAACCAAAATCCGAAGATCCGAAAATTTATGCCGACAACGGATCGTCCGGAAACCGCATTTGATTGTGGCGAAATTTTGCGTGAAACAGTTGCGAATGTTAGGGATTATTATAGAAAATTTTCAGGCGTTCAACCGGATGATTTTCCAAGAACAAGCCTGATTGAAGCGTGCGATTTAGAAGAATTGATAAACAAAGCAGACGATAAAAATTTAGCGACATTATGGAATCATTTACCACCAGAAATTATCCAACAACTAGCGGCTCTGACACCATATCCAGCAAATGCAACAAACGCTCAAATAGCCTCCGCAATAAGAAATGGCATACAGACTAATCGAGCAGCTATCCTGGCAGTTCTGAGTCAGGTTACAGAACTTCAGGTTACAGATCTATCACTAGAATATAAGAGTCTCTCTGCTCTTCCTCGCGAGATCGGATTGTTTGTAAATTTTAATCGTGAGTTGGTTGAATCTCAGTTCAATCTGCGTCAAATTCACAAGATGGCTCGACGTATGAAAAAACTCGATGCAAATTATCGTAGACAACACCCAGCAAGCAATATCCGGCTAGATCCTTTGTCTTCCAGCTCACCATCGATCCCTCGAAAAGGTAACCTTTGTGCGCTTGCAATTACTGCTTTAATTATTTTTTCTGCGAATGTTTATTCGATTCTCGAACAATAAAATCTACAATCTGACCTCCACGCGGGTGATAGATCTATTACCTCTATACCCTCCTGGAGATCATCGTTGTAAGAGTTGTGGATATCGGGTGCCAAGGGATCTCAACGCGGCGCAGAACATTTTGGCCCTCGGAATGGATGGCTTGGAAGCAATTCTTAGAATCTTCCGCCTTTAGGCGGAGTGATTAGCAAGGATGCACGTAACTCGCATTTTTCTTCTGATTGCTTGACTACTCTATTCCCTTAAATCTTTTCCATCCGGGTGCTTTGAGGGTTGTATTCCTGAACATCGATAATTTTCAGAGAAGCATCTGTCTTTCCGACATGAAATAATCGAGGAACCCCCAAACTCTCAAACTTCAAAGGAAGAGGATGAAAATGATATGGAGCGCCATTCCGTTGATAAGAGCTTAAAAAAGCCCGTCCGCCGGTATTTAAACTAATCAACTCTCCTTGGTCATTTAACAAACGAATCAATCGCTGAAAGTCGCAATTGGTCGAAGAAACATCGTCCTCAAGCAGTTGGGTGTCAATATCCATAATTAAATCAGGACGATTTTGACCACCTATGCTGTATTCTTCTACCGACGGAAAAGCAACTACCTCGAACTCAATACCCGTTTTATCGGAAATTCCCTCTAATAGAGAAACAAATGAGCTAATATTTTCCCGACCAGGCTGATCGCGATAGATCGGATCGATCAATACGTATGTAATTTTTCTTATTTGTGAGGATGAAGTTAACTTAGAAAGCTGGCTGAAATCCTGGCCCAGTCCGCCAGATCCATAACTGGCTATAGTAATTTCATTTTTTTCGAAATGCAGTAGCGATTCGATGATTTTGTCTTTAATAAAGGTTCTTGCCTCAATGCCAACAGGGTTAAAACCCAACGGACAATTACTAATATGACAGGAATGCAACGAATAAATCATTTCCATTCTGATTCTTTTGTCCAATGTCCTTGAACCTATCTCAATAAATTTTTCGTCCATTCCAGAATGAGCGCCAGCTGAACCATCGCTCTCCACAGTTCATCTTTTCTTTCCCATCGAACCATCAATCTTCTGTACCTTCTTTTTAGCCAAGCATGAGTTCTTTCAACC
>CAISYW010000074.1 GCA_903889795.1 uncultured Chlamydiae bacterium
CAAATTTTTTGTCTCAAATTATCTGGATGGGTCGGTTCTAATCATCACCCTTCTTCTGATCATCCTGATCAGTTTTTTTCAAGAAATGAAAGCCGAAAGAGCTCTACGCGCTTTAAAGCAATTAGCCTCTCATAAATCGAAGGTCAAGCGCGACGGCAAATTGCAGATCATTTTTTCAGAAGATCTTGTCCCCGGGGATTTAATCCTCCTTGAAATGGGAGATGTCGTTCCTGCCGATGCGAGAATAATCGAAACAAATAACCTTCGAATCAACGAATCAACGCTCACCGGCGAATCGATGCCCGCTGAAAAGCAGATCGAGCCGCTCAGAGAGGCCTCTTCGATCGCTGACAGAAAGAACATGGTTTATAGCGGAACGGTCGTTGTCTATGGAAAGGGAGCCGCCGTTGTCACAAATACCGGCATTCATTCCGAGCTGGGAAAAATCGCTTCATCCATTCAAGAAATTAAACCTGAGCCAACGCATCTCCAAAAAAACATCACTTCGATTGGAAATTGGATGTTGGTCATTATCTTTTTTGCCGTCCTCTTCTTTGTCGGAATTAGTTTTTATAGAGGATTGAGCCTCATCGACATATTTCTTCTCGGCGTTGCTGCCGCCGTCTCGGCTCTTCCCGAAGGAATTCCGGCCGCTTTCACAATCACTCTAGCCGCCGGCATGCATCTGATGGCGAAAAGAAGCGCCATCATCCGCAAGTTAAATGCAGTCGAAACGCTGGGAACAACCACGATCATCTGCTCCGATAAAACCGGAACGCTGACTTGCAATCAGATGACGACGACATCCCTGTATTCGCTCGAAAAGATGATCCAAACAAATGATCATCAAATCGATTTGAAACACGACGTTGTTTTCAAACGCATTTTGGAGATCGGCGCTTTATGCAACGATGCAACGATCTCTTCAAAAGATAACGATTTTCAAGTCATCGGCGATCCCACAGAGGGCGCGCTGCTCCGCATAGCGGCTCAGGCGAAAGTGGATCAAGCTCAACTCTCTTCTGAATTTCCCAGACTCAGCGAAATTCCCTTTATGAGCGAAAATCTCTATATGGCCACCCTGCATTCATCAAAGGAAAAACATTGGATCTACGTCAAGGGAGCCCCTGAAAAAATCCTTTCGATGTGCTCATCGATTTTAACAGCCAATGGTCCCATCCCCATTAATGAATCGCATAAAAAGAGCATGAACGCAGCGATGGAACAGATGACCAAACGAGCTTTGCGTCTAATCGCCGTCGCTTACGTCGAAGCGGAAAGCGGTATTCGGTCATTAAATCATGAACACATTCAAGACCGGCTAATTTTTGCGGGAATCTTTGGAATGATCGATCCTCCGCGAAAAGAAGTCATTGAATCGATTGCCTCATGTAAGAAAGCAGGAATCCGCGTCATCATGATCACGGGTGATAATCCACTCACTGCCGCAGCCATCGCGAAAGAGCTCAATATTGCCTCTACGACGGTGATCACAGGACCGGAGCTCCAAACGATCAATGATGAAGAATTGAAAGAAAAACTCAAAGACGTCTCTGTTTTCGCACGAGTCGAGCCGATCCAAAAACTGAGAATCGTCAAAGCCCTTCAATCTTTGGGTCATATTGTGGCAATGACCGGAGATGGGGTGAACGATGCCCCCGCACTAGAAGCGGCCAATATTGGCATTGCCATGGGCATTTCGGGGACGGATGTGGCCAAAGAATCCGCCGACATGATCCTTTCCGATGACCGGTTTGATTCAATTGTCGCCGCCATCGAAGAGGGACGAGCGATTTTCAATCGGCTTCGCAACATTTGCGCGCTTTTACTAACGACCTGCTGCGGAGAGTTGTTTGGTCTCATTATCTCCGTTCTTTTTATGGGGCTTGCCCCCCTTATTCCGCTCCAGATCTTATGGATTAATCTTGCCTCCGGTTCCTTGATTGCGATCCCCCTGGGGTTTGAGCCAAAAACACATACCGAGATGAACCATCCCCCACGCGACCCCAAATCCGGGTTGCTATACATTGGAATGGTCTTCCGAATCGCCGTTTTGGCGTCTTTTCTCGGGTTAGGGATTTTTTTCACATTCATTTACGCCTATTCGCATGAGTCGATTGAAAAAGCGAGAACAATCACCCTCACCAGCATCGTTGTGTTTGAATGGCTCATCGCATTGCAAATGCGCTCAGATGAAGTCTCTTTAATAAAAACAGGCTTTTTTAAAAACATCCCCCTCATCTTGTCGATTGGTTTTGCTGCGCTGATCCATCTTTCAATTATTTACGTTCCATTCTTTTGCGAATTATTCCGCACCGAGCCGCTGACTTTACGCGATTGGTCCTTCGCACTCTTGCCGGGAGTGACAATTTTCCTTCTAGAAAGTCTACGAAAAGCTTTTTTTCCCACTCTCTTCAGTGCCGGAAAGTGGAAAAAAGCCAAAAGCTGGGTTATACACAATCCACTTCGCAAATAGACGGATTATTTAAAAAAGATTCAAATCTATAATAATTCTTTAAAATAGATTCCAATCTTTTCAACACATACCATTTCCCCCGGAAATTTTGGAGAACAATGAAACAAGCTCTCACAATCGCAATCGGATTGTTTTTATCTCTTTCAGCACCGCTTATTGCAACGGAAGAACCGCCCATCGTGACAAATCGCTATGGATATGTAAATTTAGGGGTTGGTCCCGCCCCCCTTCCCATTCCCCAGTTTGGCGGTGGATACCGGCTTCAAAATGGATCGAATGGATTTGACGCAAACATGCAAATTTCGACCGTCGTTGAATTGACTGCTGTGAAAGCGAGCGTAAATTATCTGCGTTATCTGAGCCCCGACATCAAAAAACAATTTTACGTAGGCGCAGGACCTGCTCTAATCGAATTTTTTGGAAGACGAGATCGGATATTGACGGCAGCCCCGGAGATCATTTTTGGAAAGCAGTATATTTCCGACACGGGCAGTCAGCGGCATTTTCAGGCAAATATCATTTGGCCGATTGTCGATTTAAATAAAAATTCACACGGATGGCACAAAGACATTTTTATGTATCCCGCGCTTTCATTTTCTTACGGCTGGGGGTTCTGAAAACATATACTGTATGAGTCAATCAAATCGTGTGAATTTCTCAAAAAGATTCCCCCGGATTATGGGGGTTTGGGGAGTGGAAATGGCTTCAAAAACAGATCTTTTGACATTTTCTCGGCTTTTAATGCATAATAGCCCACGGATTGACATTATACTTCTTAGCTATGGCAGATGTTTTTAATTAAATTTATGAATATCTGCTCCAATACGGTGTGTCATTGTGGCGCATTTGTAGAAAACATGTCCCAAGAAGCTTCTGGTTTGAGTTCAAATCAACAAAAACCAGGGCTATTGAGATTGAAAATTTATGGCATAATGCCAATCAAAAGAGGAAAATATCGTGGCAAAATCAAAAGGTACAATCAAGTTTTTCAACGCACAAAAAGGCTTTGGGTTCATTACACCTGATAACAATGGCAAAGATCTCTTTGTCCATATTAACAATGTTAAAGGTGATGCTCAGTCTTTACGCGAAGGACAAAAAGTCGAATTCGTCGAAGGACCTGGACGCAAAGGCCCAGAAGCGACCGAAGTGACCATCCTATAGTACGTCTTACCACTTGAAAAGGGATTTCCCGATCCCTCATTGCAGTTCTGTCTTAATGACAGACTCTTTGAGTCGATGTGGCGTCTCCTTAGAATCAGTGATAAGTGGGGAGTTCAACCAGCACTCCCCTTAATTGTTTATATTGTAATCGTCTCCTAAAGCATAGGGTTCCTAAGCCGATAGGAGCGTTTTTTTATCATTTTCGTTTTAACAACAAAGGTATTATGTCATTCAAAGACTTTGGCTTATCAGAGGAATTACTCCGCGCGATTGCCGATCAAGATTATCGCGAGCCAACGTCGGTCCAACAGTTGGCGATTCCTGTTGTCTTAGAAGGCCATGACATGCTTGTCAGCGCACAAACGGGCACTGGTAAGACAGCCGGCTTCACCCTACCGATGCTGCATTGCCTGAGTACCAGACCCAAAACTCGCACCCCTTACTCCGTTCGCGCCCTGATTCTCACACCGACCCGCGAACTCGCCGTACAAGTGGAAGAGAGCGTACGCACCTACGGTAAATTCCTACCCCTAAAATCAACAATCGTTTTCGGGGGAGTCAACATCAATTCCCAGATGAAAATCTTACGCGGCGGTGTTGATATACTCGTTGCAACGCCCGGACGTCTTTTAGATCTCGTCTCGCAAAGAGCGGCCGATCTATCCAAAGTTGAGATTCTCATCCTGGATGAAGCTGACCGCATGTTGGACATGGGATTTATCAACGACATCCGCAAAATCATCTCCCATCTCCCCAAAACCCGACAAAATTTATTATTCTGCGCGACCTTTTCCGATGAAATTAAAAGACTGGCCGACGGCTTTTTAAAATCCCCGAAACTGATTGAAGCCGCTCGACGCAACACGACTGCCGCAGGCATCTCGCAAACCATCTATCCGGTGGATAACAGACGCAAAAGCGAGCTCCTCTCTTTTCTCATCGCATCGAAAAACTGGAAGCAGGTTCTCGTATTCACCCGCACAAAGCATGGCGCCAACCGCCTCTCGCAGCAACTATGCGACGACGGCATCAGTGCAACTGCAATTCATGGCAATAAAACACAGGCAGCCCGAACAAAAGCCTTGGCAGATTTCAAGAAAGGGGCTGTACGAGTGTTAGTCGCCACGGACATTGCTGCCCGAGGTCTTGACATTGAACAATTACCCCATGTCGTCAATTTCGAGCTTCCCACAGTGGCTGAAGATTATGTGCACCGCATCGGACGAACGGGCCGCGCCGGCAATGAGGGAGAAGCATTTTCTCTTGTTTGCATCGATGAACATGAATTGTTGAAAAAAATCGAACATCTTCTCAAATGCTCACTTACGAAAGTGGTCCTCCCCGGCTATGAGCCGGATCCTTCCATTAAAGCCCAGCCCATCCCGAACGGCCGTAACTTCCAAAGAAGAGGCGGCGGCGGCGGCAATCAATCCCGTTCAAGACCATCTTCAAACAACCGATCATCTTACAATAAACGTCCCAGGGGAAACTTCCGCTAGAACTTTATGTCCACGCTGCTGGGTATCTCATTGATCTCTTTGTCCATTTCATTGCATCCGGCCGCGTTAACTTATCCCCAAACGATCCCCAATACTATTTTATCCGAGAAATCGCAGCCCATGGGAACTTATGTGGGCGAGCTGCAAGAACTCTGGCAATTTCCTTCCGACCATTTGCCGATTGCAATGACTTTAGATCATCTCAATTTCGTTTCATGGAACGTGCTTGATGCCGAATACATGAGCTGGGTTACTGAGAAGAATTCACAAGGGATCAGCCGTTCGATGATCGCCGATGAACATGTCTATATCAATCAGTCCAGGCTCACTATTCGCGATCGACATATAGCTGATCTGATTCTCCAAATGGTCTCGCACCCTACCCATCCGCGCAGCATCCTCTCTCTACAGGAATGCAGCAAATCTTTTATTGAAGAACTGCGGCAACGGCTGCCTTCTTACTTTGAAATTATTTCAAACCATGGCAATGCAGTCCTTCTTGACCGACACTGTTTTGATCTCACAGCTGCAAAAGAAGTCTCCGGTGTTTTTTCCGACGCACCTTATCGATCATTTCAAGATATCTCCATCCGTCGTCGTGATACTGGACAACCATTACGCCTGATTAACGCTCATTTACCCGGAGATCCGAATCAGCCGGGTCGTTTTGAATTCGCCCGATACTTGGCTAGAACATTCGATCCCGAATTGACTACGATCGCCATGGGAGACATGAATTTTGATGAATTAGAGATGGAGGATGCGATGAAACAAGCCTTCCCAAACAACTCGTCATTCTCACTATATTCACCCTACTGCACCAACATTTCGCCCGATGTGTTTAAATCAAAGGCAATCGACCATTTTCTCGTCTATTCTCCCGAAAAATCCCCTGTCGCATTAAACTCGCCCGATGAGATTATGCCGGGATTAAATCCCATCATCTCCTTAATGCACCTTCAATAAAGGATCGAGCATCAGCGGGCAATGATTCGGCATCAAGAGCCCTGCTTAAAGCGTAGCAGGCTTCATTGCAATGGCCCATCTTGTATGAACACTCCGCATATAAGCAAAGCAGTTCATAATCATAGAGGCTGCTTCGAGAATAGAAATAATCGTTGATCAAGGAAGCGGAAACGGCATATTTCGAAATTAAATAACCCAAAAAACAGCAGCCGATTTTGAGAAAATAGCTCGCCAAACAAAATAGAGGTTCAGCGCGCGTGGGGCGATAGAGATGCGCCTGAATATAACGATTAATCCATTCGTGAGACGGCATCCCGAGTTGTTCCTGTAAAAAGCCAATGCGATACAGGGAGGCGAAAACCTCCAACTCGCAACCTCCCATCACAGCGCGTTTTTCAAAAATTTTCAACGCCGAGGCATATTCCTGAGCGAAGTCATACGACATGGCTAAATAAAAGAAATTGGATCGGTTTTCGGGATCATCTCGGATCGCCTGCTCCAGAACAAGGGCGTCATCGAGATACTTTTGTCTCAAATCCTTTGATCTCATGCCATCCTGCGTCGAGACCAAAATCAGGCCTTCAATATCATCGCTCGTTTTGGCGTCCGGACATTCAGGTCTTTCGTGAACGACTCCCTTCCACCTCCAGTCAAGCTGATTGTTGAAAAGAAGAAGATGACGATTGATATCATCCATGACATGCCATGCGGCAAAATAATAATCTTGATCAAGAGCCGGCATAACAAAAGAGGCGGATATTTTGAGATAATCGTCAGCATCAATAAATAAAATGTAATCGCCTTTGTTTTTCGCGAAATCGAGAGCTACATTACGATTATATGCAAAATTCACCCATGGACATTCATAGAGCTCTCC
>CAISYW010000075.1 GCA_903889795.1 uncultured Chlamydiae bacterium
AAGCGGCTTTTGGTTTTGCAATATGAATCGATTCCGGCGCAAGTGATCTTTCGCGAACCTTCTTCGTGGAGCAGTACAATTTGGATTTCTGTCGGCGAAGCGGATAACCGGGTTTTGGGAACAACGGTTGTCGCTCAAAATAGCCCCGTGCTGGCAAATCAATCTCTCGTTGGCGTGGTTGAGTATGTGGGTGAGACGCAATCGCGGGTCAGGCTTATCAGCGACGCTGGAATGGTATGCGCGGTTCGATCCGTGCGCGGAGGGATGCAAAACAATGAACTCACGCAGCATGTTCAAAATCTTTTGACGCATGTTCAAGTTCGGCAAGATCTATTTGCTTCTACAGAAGAGCAGGCTCGTTTTGTTGATATGCTCGCGGCCTTCAAAAACCGATTGAATGACGCTGAAGAAGAAGAGTTGGCAAAAGGCGAGATCTGTGGGTGCAGCGCCCCGCTCTTTCGCTCTCGTAAAGCCATATTAAAGGGAACCGGCTTCAATTATGACTTTCCTGACGAGGCCGGTCCTGCGCGAGACATCAAGACAGGACGAGTGTTGGGAGACCATTTTTCTAAAGAAACTTTGTTAATACAGCCGGGGGATTTATTGGTAACTAGTGGTTTTGACGGTGTTTTTCCTGCCGGTATTCCTGTTGCAATCGCAACATCGATTGCCCCTCTCAAAGAAGGCGGCTTTACATATGAGTTAGAGGCAAAGCCTACGGCTGGGGATTTAATGGATTTGCAAACTGTTTTTGTCATGCCCCCACTAGGGACTAGTAAGGATTAGTGTGTGCAGTCAGCTCTCTTTTCAATTTAGCGATCGGCACTTTATCAAAGGTATAAGCATTCATTTCTTGACGTGTTGTTGAAAAGCGGTTGTGATTTTCATTGAGCAGCGAGCGATAAAAATCATTTGGCGATACGGTTATTCCGCAGCATGTCAGCTCGCGCCCTTCTTTGCAGTCATGAGGATCAAGAAAAAAAAGCGGTCGGTTGAAACGGAGAAAATCGTAGCCGATGGATGAACGATCGCCGAGATAATAATCGATACGATTGAGAAGCGGAAGAATGGGGGGGAAATCGAGCATAAATTGCAGATGGCCGCTTTCATGTTTTCCAATCAAACGCTCAATTCGGGGGGCATGTTCTGCGGCTGTGTTGGGGTGTAGTTTGACAAGAAGGTTGAGCGAGTCGGGCAGCTGCTTTGCAATTTGAGGAAAAGCATTCCAAAATGAACAGTTGTTTTCCGAATCTTCCCATGTGGGCGCATAAAGGATTGTGGGCTGTTTTTTTGAAAACGGAACGATTGGCAGCGCATCATAAAATGAGCGCCATTTTTGATAATAGCGATAGCGATATTGGCCGATGCGAATAACGGGAGGATGAGCTTTTTTTTCTTTTAAAAAATCAGCCATCTTTTGGCCGTAAATCAGGACGAGCTCTTCTTCTCGGAGAGCCTCGAAGTAAGGGGAAATGCGCCCTTTGTCAGAATTGCCGTGGGGCAGCCAAATCGTCCGACAAGAAATCGGGCCGAGGGAAGCGGTGATCAGCGGACGCGGAGCACACGTCACGAGATGGCTAAAAGGCTGAAGCGTTTGTCTGATATCCATCACAGATGATTCGATGATTTCAAGTCCGGGATAAAAACGTTCGGCCAACTCTTGAATCTGCGGTTCCGTAATGATTAGGGGCCATTTCAGGAGAGCGCAAAATGGAGCCAGATGGTCCAAATAATGGATTGAGGAATCAAAGATTAAACCCGCTGCCTTTGGATTTTGAAGGGTTATTAGTGATTTTTTTTTCATGAGGGTCACCTTAAAATCCATTTTGCGCTACTATTTCCACTATTGTAAAGCACTTGTCTATGAAAAATCTCGATACCGCAGCTCTTCATCAGTGGTTTAAAGAAACGAGCCGTCCGTTTCCCTGGAGGGAAAACACGACCCCCTATCGCGTGTGGATTTCAGAGGTCATGCTGCAGCAGACCCGCGCCTCAGTGGTCATACCCTATTTTGAACGGTGGATGCAGCTATTTCCCGACCTTCATGGTTTGGCCTCTGCTTCTCTCGAAGAAGTGATCAAGGCGTGGGAAGGTCTTGGTTATTACGGCAGAGCTCGGCATCTGCATGAAGGCGCTCGCCAGATTGTCAGTCAGTACAAAGGGATTATCCCATCCAATCGGGAACAGCTTGAAAAAACAAAGGGACTGGGTCCCTATATGGTGAACGCCATATTGAGTTTTGCTTTTCATCAAAGGGCCGCTGCGGTTGATGGCAATGTCACACGCGTGTTGGCGCGCCATTTTTTGGTTGAAGACGATATTGCTCGCCACGCTACGAAAAAAAATATTCAGGCATTGGCTGATGAAGTTCTGGATGTGAAAAAACCCTGGATCACTGCTGAAGCGCTCATTGAATTGGGGGCTACGCTTTGTCAGTCCAAGCCCCTTTGTTCCTTTTGTCCTCTCAAATCAACATGTATTGCATCCAACCAAAATAGAGCGGAAGAGTTTCCTGTCAAATCGAAGGAAACGCAGGTGACAATATTGAATCGATCTGTTGCGGTGATTGAGGAAAATAGCTCTCTTTTATTGAGAAAGGGCATTCCGGGAAAAATCATGGCGGATTTGTACGAGTTTCCTTACTTCGAAGGGCTTGACCATCCTCTTCCTCATCATATTCAAACATTGTGGGGTCTCCAAACGACCTTTGTTTGCAGCTTGCCCTCAGTAAGGCATAGCTTCACTCGCTATCAAGCCCATTTGTTTCCAATTCATTTGCGCACGAATGAACGTAAAATGATAAAAGATTTTGAATGGGTTCATTTTGACAAAATCGATCAACTGCCTTTCTCTGCCGGCCATCGACGGGTCCTTGATCATTTTTTACAGCGGATTGACCCTCAAATGATGTTATTTTGAAAATATGAACATTCTGCATTTAGAAGCCTCGCCCGGCTGGGGCGGACAGGAAATCCGGATCTTGCGCGAGGCCGAGGGCATGCGCAGCCGCGGCCACACAGTTATTTTTTGTGTCATGAAGGGCGGCGGGTTGGTCGCTGAAGCGTGTAAAGCCGGCTTTACAGTATATGAACTTGCTTATCAAAAAATGGCTTGGCCGATTGCATTTGTGCGGCTTTTGATGATTATGAAGCGCCATTGCATCGATTTGGTGAATACTCACTCGTCATTGGATAGCTGGATCGGCGGTTTAGCTGCACGTTTGATGCGAATTCCGATCGTCCGCACTCGTCATCTGTCCACGCCGATAAAGCCCGGTTTGAATAGTCGAATTCTTTATGGATTTCTTGCCGATTTCGTTGTGACGACCTGCTCAACGATTCTGCCGATGATTTCCTCCCAATCCGGAAAACCTCTCTCGTCCATTCGATCCATTCCGACGGGTGTTGATCCGGCCCGAATGGAATTCTCGGATGAAGAGACGAAAAACTTTCGCCAATCGCTGAATCTGTCAGATGACGATTTTTTGGTTGGCACGGCGTGCTTTATGCGCTCCTGGAAAGGGATCAACGATTTTTTGGAAGCAGCCCACTTATTGCGAAACCTTGAGCACCTCCGATGGGTGATCATCGGCGGAGGGCATCAAGAAGCATATCGAAAGCGCGCCGCCGAATTAAAATTGGAAAAAATTGTTTATTTTACCGGTCATTTAGCAAATCCGATTTTTGCTTTGCAGGCGTTGGATGCGTTTGCCCTGCTCAGTACGGCGCATGAAGGTGTTTCGCAAGCGCTTCTTCAAGCAGCCTATTTGGCAAAACCGTTGATTGCCACTCCCGTCGGGGGTTCCTCAGAGATTTGTTTAGATGGCCAAACCGGTATTTTAGTTCCGCCCTTTGCGCCGCAAAAAGTGGCTGATGCTGTAGGAGAGTTGATGCTTGAGCGAGATAAACGGATTCAATTGGGAAAGAGCGCTCGCGAGCTCGTGCTCAATCATTTCACGATACAACATACTCTCGATCAGATGGAAGCGGTATATACACAAACAACCTGAAAAATCGGTTTTCGGCTGCGTCGTCAGCCACGGGATCAAATCCCGGGCGACTTCTTGCCAAATTTCCGATTTTTCAGGTTGTTTATGTATAGTCAGATAGTTAACAGTTGAATACAATGATTCCCACTTGAGGTTGCGATGGAAGGCGAAGAGATTCAATTTAGTCTAAAAGATCGGTTTTTGATTTCACCAACGGGGCAATGGATTGTCCTGCATCGAAATCTTCTGATCAATATTGGAACGGTTGTTTTAGTATTGCTGATTTGGGGAGCGATTAAAGCGGCTCGAGCTCCCAATGAGAATGGGGTTCACCAAGCAAAAGATGCTTATGCTGCGTGGAAAGCGAAGCCTGACGATCAGGAGCTATATCAACTGTTTGAAAAATCTTTAGCCAAGGCTCCTGAAATCCGAGAGGTGTTGGGCGGAGAAATGGCCCAGCTGTTATTGCTGTCCGGTCATATCGATGATGCAGAAAAGATGACCAAAGGATCGTTGAAAGAGCTCCGTGCGATCGCGCCCCAATACGCAGAGTTTTCCGAGATCAGCTTACTCATCGCGCGAAAACAGTATCAAGAGGCTCTCGAAAAATCGGTCTCTTTGAAAGAAAAGCTCTCAGATAAAACACCATTATATGGTCAAAATTTAATTCGAATCGCCTGTTTGCACCAGCAGATGGACAATTTTGCGGGCGAATTATCTGCATGGCGCGATTTCGATCAATCCGGGTTTTTAAAGCGCGCGGCCGCTCTGGGATTTTTTGTCAAAGGCACTGATGTTCCAGCCGTTCATTTTGAATCTTATGTCGATGAGCGAAAAGAAAAATTACTACACTTTCGAACTTGATGAGGGGGAGTTATTCAAGCCGAAGGATTACATCTATCATATAGTGATCAAGTCATTTTTGATGGAGCTTCATTTAGCATTCAGAAAGGTGAAAGGTGTGGTTTGATCGGCCGTAATGGGTCGGGTAAGTCAACACTTTTTCGCCTCATCACGGGAAAAGAAAAAGCGGATGAAGGAACGATCACCCTTCCCAGAAGCTATCAAATCGGTGTATTGGAGCAGCAGATTCACTTTAGCCAGCCAACGGTTTTGCAGGAAGCCGCGTTGGGTTTGCGTGAAGATGAAAAAGAGTGTCTCTACAAGGTGGAGCATATTCTTTTTGGCCTGGGACTAAACGAAGAGTTGCTTAACGTATCTCCGCATGAGCTTTCGGGGGGCTATCAGCTCCGGGTGCAGCTGGCCAAAGTGCTGGTGTCCGAGCCGGACTGTCTTCTTCTCGATGAGCCGACGAATTATCTCGACATCCTCTCTATCCGCTTCCTATCCCATTTTTTGCAGGATTGGAAAGGTGAAATGATTTTAATTTCGCACGATCTGGAATTTTTGGATGCGACGACCACCCACATGATGGGCATTCATCGCAAAAAAATTTTTAAGATCAGAGGAAAAAGCGCCGATCTTTTCCAAATCATCGCGCAGGAAGAAGAGACCTATGAACTGACGCGTCAAAACATCGAGAAGAAGCGCGCGCATATGCAGGTGTTTATCGACCGTTTTGGCGCCAAGGCGTCGAAAGCCGCTCAGGCGCAGTCAAAACTCAAGATGATTGAGCGTTTGCCTGCTCTGGAGAAGTTAAAAAACATGCACCATCTTGATTTTGCTTTTCGGGAGGTTCCATTTCATGGGAAAAAAATGGTGGAGGCAAACCAACTATATTTTTCTTATGATGCCAACCCGCTGATTGAAAATTTTTCCTTGATGATAGAAAAAACGGACCGGATCGCCATTATCGGCAAAAATGGCTATGGAAAATCGACGATTTTGAAATTGCTCGCACAGGAGCTATCTCCGCAACGAGGCCAATTCAACTGCTCGGCGGCGACGCGGATTGGATATTTTGGCCAGACTTCTATTGAACGATTGAATCCCACGCTCAGGGTTGAAGAAGAGATTGCCAGCGCCAACCCGAATCTCAATACGACTCAAATTCGGTCGATCTGTGGTTTAATGATGTTTAATGAGGATCTTGCGAAAAAACCGATATCCGTTTTATCCGGCGGCGAGAAAAGCCGCGTTTTGCTGGGGAAGATTGTCGCTCGGCCATGCAATTTGCTTCTTCTTGATGAGCCGACGCATCACCTGGACATCGAGTCAATCGAAGCTCTTATCGATGCTATTGAAGAATTTCATGGAGCTGTGGTCATTGTTACGCATAGCGAATGGGTATTGCGGCGTATTCCTTTGAATAAGCTGATCATCTGCCATCACCATAAGCAGGATCTCTTTTTGGGCGGCTATGATGAATTTCTTTCGCAAGTAGGCTGGGTAGAAGAAGACACTAAACCAAAAAAGAAAGCCCCCGTCTCCAAACCGCTTCCTCCGTCTAAATCCTCTAAATCCGAGATTAAAAAATGCGAGGATCAAATTATTTTGCTCGAGCAGAGCCTGACCAAGCATAGCGAGGAATTGGCGAGGGTATCTCAGGGGGGAAATGCCGAGCAGATCCGAAAATTGATTGCACTCATTGATCAAGAGCAAAAACAGGTCGAAGCCTTATTTGAGCGCTATCATCAGTTTTTTAAAACTGAATAGGAAACATACCTACATTTCAAAGCTTCATACTGATAGCGGGATCAATGAGATTCTCTGTTGAGGCTAATCGTGTTCGCCGCCTTCACTGCTGCGTTTTGATTTGGAAGGTTGGTTTTCATTCGTAATTTGCGCATGGCGAATGTAGTAGTGGAAAGAGCTGCCGGCGAGCAGGCCGACAATTCCAAATAGAATGAAGGGAATGAAGATGGCCGCCACAAGTTTTACGGCGCCTAGAATCAATTGGGTTGATTTTTCTTGCTTGAGCGAGAAAATATAGAGTTGCTTTAAGCCTCGTTCGATCGGCACGGGAAATAAAATGGTCGCAATGGTTCCTAGAGCGGCAAAGAAGAGCGATAGCCGTGGGCCGGTGAAATAATCCCAACTGCTGGTGATTGTGGCGATGATGATTGCAAGGACTGAAAAAACTTCGAAAGTATGGTGCCTAGCGAATTCTTCAATTTCTTTAACGGAAACACCTTCTTTCAATTTCTCTGAAAATTTGTTTTTGCCCATTGCCTGATCACTCCTATCTAATGATTGATCTCTTATTTTTCATTAAATAATTAATTTCAATTATTTGCAATATTTGTCGATTACGAGCCCTTCGTGCTGTCGCGGGAATAGCTCTCAAGGATCAGGGTTTGTGTTTTTTGGCCGTTTTTCTTAAAATGCAAGGTTCGTTAACTGAGCCTCCTGGACAAATGCTATCGCAAGAATACTTTACTCATTATCCCTCAAGACTTTTATGGATCGGAGGCGCTATTCTTTGTGTGTTAGCTTTTTTATCCGGGGCACTACTTATACCGATAGCTGATCAACCGGCATTTCCCTTGCCGCCTCGTAAAGGGGCTTGTGGTGTGATGCCGCAAGCCATCGTGCCTTTAGAGATAGAAAAGCGGGGTCGTCGATTATTGTGGGAATTGCCATCGATTCAGGATGAAATGCTCATTTCACTCAGCCCAGCTCGTCCGGGGAGTGATTCGTCACGCTCGATTACTCATGTACGCCTTAAAACGGCACAGCAATCGCGCCGAGTTCCCTTGCCGAGTCGGATTTATTTACGTTTCAACGATCAGGGAATTTTGTGTTTTCAGGATGAAAATGGACCTTTTTGGGTCGATCTTTCGCTCGAAGGCAAGGACAATTTGATCGCTAAGGTGATGGTGGTTATCGATGATGCAGAGGTGCAGCACGCGGTTTTTTCACGGTGCGCCGACCCCTCTCCATTGCAAAAAGCGGAAGAATTTTTGCCCGGATCCGCTTTGCGTGTTTTGGGAGAAGCTCGTTGGTGCGGTGTAGATCTGGTTTCCGCGCTCTCCTCTCCTCAACCGAAACAGCGGTTGGAAATTGGTCCCGTTGTTATGGATCTGGGGGAAAATGATTGGATTGGCTGGCTGGATGGAAAATGGTCAAAGGTGGATCGCCCCGCAAATGATCGAGAGGCGCCTGTTGCTCGCATTCGATCTGTTTTGCCGCAGATGCTGGAATGGGATGTGTGGGATTCGGCTCACACGAGGCTTTCGTGTAATTTGGCGGCCGTTCCGCCCACTCATTTTAAGACGGAAGAATGGATGAGCTCTCTCAGAATTCGTTCGGACAAGCAAGTGAGTTGTGTGATTGAAAAACAAAGTTTTATTCTTCGATTGGGAGATTGGGTTTTGAAGGAAAATGGCCACTGGAGAATCTTACGGAAGTCGGACGACAAACAGCAACTCCTTGAAGGTTTTCGAGCGGGTGATTTATTTGTCTTGGAAAAAATTGATAACAAGCAAAAAAACATTAAGGGAAGGCTCTTTTTCGCTAACCGAACGCAGGTGGTTGAGGTCATCGCTTCGGCGTCAAATTCCAGGCATGACAAAAAACATTCGGCTTCGCAGGCAAATCACCGGCCACGCAAGGGAAAAAGCGCATGATAAAAACGATTCTTCTTTGCGGCTCGATTCTGATCTTTGCAACAGCATGGCCTGATCTACCCCAAGAGGGGGGCGAATCTGTGGTCGTGCAGCAATACAACCAGGAAGCAGAGAAACTCAAAGAACAGGTTAAAGGTATATACGAAAAAGCCTCTCAGCTTGTCCGCAAGGGCGCAAACGAATCGAATTATCTCGCCTTGGTCGATGAGATGAAATCTCTCAAAAAAGAGAAGGAGGCCCTCCAGGAAAAATGGCGGAAATCTTTTTCTGATGATGCGGGCGGAGGCGATGATAATTATGCGCTTTGGGACATGGGAGAGACCACCCTTTCCCAATTGATCATGGAATATGGCGCTAGCGATTTTCTCTATATTATCCCCCCCGAACTCACTGCAATGAAGATCAGTCTTTTTTCGAGCATTCCTCTGCCTCGCGAATCTTGGGGCGAGATGATGGAAATGATTTTGGTTCATAATGGCGTGGGAGTCAAAAGATTAAATCCATGGGTCAAGCAGCTTTACATTCTTAAGCTCGACCCTTCGGCAATCGAAGGAATTGTTAGCCGCGAGGAAGATCTCGCGCTGATTGAACCCCATGCGCGGATTTTTTTCGTCTTTTCACCCAAAGCTGAGCAAGTTAAGTCGATTCAGGGCTTTTTCGAGCGTTTTTCAGATCCTCGCCAAACAACTGTGCAATCCATTGCATCAAAAATCGTATTGGTTTCCACGAGAGAAACTGTGGAGAAGATGCTTGGCCTCTATCGGGCCGTATGGGAACAAGATCGCGGTAAGATCGTCCGGTTAGTCAACCTTGCGAAAATCGCTCCGGCGGAAGCGGAGAAGGTCTTAAAAGCTGTTTTCGGCGATTCTGCGATGAAATCGAGAGGTCCTTCTTATCCGGGCTCTGAGGATCTTTCCATATTGACTTTGCCGCAGGGCCTTATTTTGGCCGGGGACACCGAGGCCGTTCAGCGCGGTGAAAAAATTGTACTCGACTTGGAACTGCAGCTGGAAGATCCCAGTGAAAAGGTTGTTTATTGGTATTCCTGCAAACATTCGAATCCTGATGATATCGCCTCTGTTTTGACCCAGGTATACGATTCATTGATTGGAGTTTCTTTTGAAAAAAAGGATGCTCCCGGCGGCCCCATTACGTCATCGCCACCTCCCGGTGCTCCTTTGCAGGAACCCTGTCCTTCGCTTGCTTTTCCATGCCCCAGCTCAATGTATAACACCGTCAATCCCGTTAACCCCGGTTTTATTCAGCCGGGGGTGATCGATCAGCAGAAAAAGTCGGCATTCGGAAACTTTGTGGTCGATCCCAAAACCTCATCGATTTTAATGGTTGTCCGCCGTGAGGAACTATCCAAGATTAAAACGCTGTTGAAAAAACTCGACGTACCCAAGCGAATGGTTCAAATCGATGTATTGTTAGTCGAAAAGCGGATGCTTGACCGCAGACAGGTCGGAATTAATTTGCTCAACATTAATAGCAATTTAAAAGTGCCTCACGAAACCGGCGCCTCTTTTCAGACGGATGATCAAAAACCGGGCAAATTGGGACTCTTGCAATTTATTTTTCAACGGCCGGCGGGGAAATTTCCCGGGGTTGATCTGGCTTATAATTTTTTATTGGCGCAGGAAGATTTGCGGATTAATGCCAATCCCACGATTTTGGCCATCAACCAGACTCCCGCGCAAATATCGATTGTGGATGAAATTTCAATTAATAACGGGGCTGTCGTGACAAGCGGCTTATCGAATGTGTCGGAAAAATCGTATACGCGAACCCAATACGGTACAACGATCCTCATGCTGCCAACGATCCATTTGCCTGATCCGGAAGAAAACTCCGATTATCCGGGATTTGTTACTCTTCATACTGATGTCACATTCGACACGCCGCCGATTTGTTTGGATGAGCGTCCTCCTGTGGTTCGGCGCCATGTGACGAATGATGTTCAGATAGCTGATGGAGAGACAGTGATTTTGGGTGGCTTGCGCCGAAAGTCGGAAGAGAATCGGTCAGAAAAAATTCCTTTTTTAGGCGACTTGCCCGGGATTGGCAAATTGTTCGGGGCTGACAAGGCGATTGACACGAGTACGGAAATGTATATTTTTATTACTCCTCACATTATTCACGATCCCATTGATGATTTGAGACGTATCCGCCAGGAAGAATATCGAAAGCGGGCGGGTGAAATTCCTGAATTTCTGATCCGCCTTGATGAGGCAAAACAAAAAGAAAGAAAAGCTCTTTTTTCTAATAGTATGAAGATGCTTTTTGACCGGCATTAACATGACAATCGCACAGAATACAGAAGATACGAAAGCCCTCGCTCGCCGCTTCGGTATTCGAATTTGCGAAGAGATAGCCGATTTTCCTCTCGTTCGCGATAAAATTCAGCTGATCCCTTATTCTTTTGCCAAGCAAAAGGGACTTCTCCCTCTCGAACAAAATGAAAAAGAGATCGTTGTCGCGATCAGCGATCCTCTCGATCTTGAAGCGCTTGAAGAATTACGGCTTTATTTGCAAAAACCGCTTGTGCCTGTTTATTGCAGCAAATCGACGATTGAGTCGTCCATTGAGCAATGCTACCGCCAAAAAGAGGGTGAGGCCAAACGTCTTTTTTCCGACTTGTCTAATCCCATTCGCTCATTGCATAAAGAAGAGACGATCGAAGGTTATGATTTGTTGGAACAAAATGACCAAAATCCGGTCATTCGAATGGTCAATACGATTATCCTCGAGGCGATTCAGCAGGGTGCTTCGGATATTCATCTCGAGCCGACTGATAACGAGCTCAATATTCGCTTTCGTATCGACGGTGTTTTACTGAGACGCGACACACCCCCGAGAGAAGCCGCATCTGCGATCAGCACTAGGATCAAAGTGATGGCAAAAATGGACATCGCAGAGCACCGTTTGCCTCAGGATGGTCGGATCAAGTTAAATCACGGTGGGCGTGAAATCGATTTTCGTGTGAGTACGATTCCTACGGTTTATGGCGAACGAATAGCGCTGCGTATTCTTGATCGGGGAAACGTGGTTCTCGGCATGGAAAAGATTGGCATGGAGGAAAAGACGCTGAAAGCCTTTCGCCGCTTGATCCATGCGCCGGAGGGAATTGTTCTGGTCACAGGGCCGACCGGCAGCGGGAAAACGACTACCCTTTATAGCGCGATTTCAGAAATCAATAGCGATGAAATGAATATCCTGACGATTGAAGACCCCGTTGAGTATAAATTGCAGGGCATTTCCCAAATGAATGTGAATCCGCGGATTGAGCTCGATTTTGCTAAAGGCTTGCGTCATTTTTTGCGCCAAGATCCTGATGTGATCATGATCGGGGAAATTCGCGATCGCGAAACCGCGGAAATTGCCATTCAAGCATCTCTGACGGGCCACTTGGTTTTGAGTACTTTGCACACCAACGATGCTCCATCCGCCTTAACGCGTCTCGCTGACATGGGGGTCGAGCCCTATTTATTGGCTTCTTCCATTTTGGGGGTTTTGGCGCAGCGGCTGGTTCGCTGCATCTGTCCCAATTGCCGGATAAGTTATAGCCCTTCCGTTGATGAATTGGATGAACTGGGGCTTCAGAAAGAACTTCTTTCCGATGGCAACCTGTTTCGGGGGGAAGGGTGTAAGCATTGTTTTGGATCGGGATATAAAGGCCGCCATGGAATTTATGAACTGATGCCGATGCATGCAAAAATCAAAACCCAGGTTATGAAAAGCGCTGATGCGCAAGAACTTCGTAAAACGGCCCGTTCTTATCAGATGATGTCTCTATTTGAGCATGGACGTCGGTTGGTGACACATGGTTTGACGACCAGTGCGGAGATTTTGCGTGTCACACGAATTGGCGAAGGGGCTCAAATCGAGGAATAAATATGGCTTTATTTCGATACGAGGCTCTTGATGAAAAGGGAAAAATGGTAAGCGCCATCGTCGATGCAGATTCACTTTTGGAGGCAAAGCAAAAGTTGATCCGCCGTCAGATTCTTGTGACGAAAGTCACCCAGATAAAAAAAAATAAGTCCGGATGTTCATTAAAAAAGAGCGAGGTTCTCTCCCTCACTCGAGAGTTGGCGCGTCTGTTGGAGGCGGGGCTGCCTCTTTTTGAAGCGTTGAGTGTTCTTGAGGAGAAATACCGCAACTTGAAAGCGCATGAACTGCTGCTCGATCTTTGCGACAAAATCCGAGCCGGACAGCCTTTTTCGCTGGCTCTTGAGTCCCATCCGATCTGCTTCGATATGCTCTATTGCTCCATGATCGCCAATGCCGAACGAGGCGGTCATCTAATTAAAGCGCTTCACGAGCTCGCCCACTTGATTGAGCGGCAACTACACGTGCGAAAAACGATTTTAGGGGCTCTTCTTTATCCTGCGTTATTATCAGTTTTTTGTTTGATCGTTCTTTCTGTTTTGCTCTTTTTCGTCATTCCCTCATTGTTTGATCTGTTTGAAGGCCGCTCTTTGCATCCATTCACTTGTTTTGTCTTTGCCTGCAGCCGGTTTGCATTGAAAGCCAAGTGGTTTCTTGCATTATTCGCGGCTCTGCTGTTGGGAGCGGCCGGATGGTCGTTTTTTTCAGAAAAAGGACGCTATTATGCAAAAAAAGTGCTGTTTCGAGCGCCATTCATATCCGAACTGCTGGCAACCGTGGCTCTTTCGAGGTTTTTTCGAGCAGCGGCGACCTTGATTGAGGGAGGCTTGCCGGCGCTTTTTGCCCTGCAGCAAGCCAAGCCAACGCTGCGGCATCCTTTGCTCGAGAGCTCGATGCAAGAAGCTTTTCAGAGCCTCTCTCAAGGAGAGACTTTACAAAGTGCTTTGCAAGGACGCGCGGGCATTCCTCCGCTTGTTCCGAGGATGTTGGGTATCGCATTAGAGGGCGGAAAATTATCTCCCATGATGCACCAAATCGCTTCGATTTATGAAGATGATTTGGAAAAAACGATTGAACGAGTCACGTCAATGGTTCAGCCTATTTTACTTCTCGCTCTGGGTGGAATGGTGGGTTTTGTCCTCCTCTCGGTTCTTCTACCGCTGACCGATGTGAGTTCGTTTGCAACCTAAAAGGGAAATCAGATGAAAAGAACGTTTACTCTGCTTGAAATTATGATAGTGATTCTTTTGATTACGATTATCACAGGCGCGATTGGCTATAACATGAAAGGAACCCTTGAGAAGGGAAAGGCCTTTCGTACGGAACGTGCGAAAGAGCAGCTCCATGACTTATTGCTCTATTGTTATGCTGACTTGAAGGATACGGATCAAATTTTAAAAAACATTGAAAACGCAATAACGACAACCGGTTTGGCTAAAAATCCAAAAGAACTTTTAAAAGATGGCTGGGGCGTTCCATTTGAAATCAAAGCCACTAAAAGCAAAAACGATTTTATCATCCACTCGGATCGTCTCGACATTTTTAACCGGAGCCATAAATTGGGACATCCCGAGGCATCGAACATTGCTTCGGATGAGGAGGATGATTGACGAAGAGGCTGTTTTCCCTTCTCGAAGTGATGATTGCCGTTTTTATTCTGGCCCTTGCCGGCAGCGTCATAGGGATTCGCTTGGGAAAAGCTCTGGATGAAAAACAATTTCAATCGGCTGTTGATCGACTTTACTCAGAGTTAGAATCCTCGCGGCGGCTGGCCTTAAATATGCAAGCCGACTGGAGTGTCGTTCTTGAAAAACAGAATGATCTCATTTTATTATATCGAACATGTCCTGAGGTTACGAAGTCGTTTGCCGTCCAATGGAAAGCCTCTTGTTCTCTTCGCTGGAATCATGAGCCCATCGACAAAATTGCTTTTCTTTTTTCTTCAACGGGAAAAATGGAGCCTGCGGGCTTGTTGGAAATTGTAGGATCCGGACATACCGTTTCCTGGAGTTTCCCTGGGCGGTTTGCCATAACCGAAGGATCGGATGGGGCGGTGCGCAGGCCGGAATGAAAGCCTCCTTGCCTATTCCCGATTTTTGAATCGCTCCCGGTATGCACAAGTTATTTGAAAAATCTGAATTTCTTCTCGACAATTTTTCGCAAGGAACAACGCGAACGGCTCTGGATGAAAAACAATACCATAAAATGAATCTAGATCACATAATCAAAGAATATTAAAGGAATATGCTATGAGATATTCAATCTTGCTTTGTGCCTTAGTATTAATCGCTGCGCAGCCTGTTTTTGCAGAAAAAGAGCTTTCAGCTCCTCCACAGATGTCGATCTCGATGAAGCCTCGTCAACCCAATTGGCGGCTCGACATCGTCGAGTCCTATCCGAATGGCCAGCCGAAACAGGTCGTTTTTTATGAGCCGAGAGCAAAAGATCAGGAGGCTCCTGTAAAGCAGATGTTTTATCACGAACAGGGTGGTATTGCATCTGAAGCTGATGTTGTCGAGATCGGGGAAAATGATCCGGGTTATGCCATTTGGAAATCAACGATTGTTCCGCATGGACCTAAAGTCGATTTTTCCGCCACAGGCACGATTACAAAAGTATCTCAATTTGTGCGCGGCGCTCTACATGGCGAATGCAGGACGCTCTTTCCGAGCGGTCAGACGGAAGCGATCGTTCATTACTCGAATGGCCAAATGGAGGGCGTAGCCGAAGTATATTATGAGAATGGTCAGAAGAAGGAAGAAGCTCGTTATGTTGATGGCAAACTGACCGGTGAATGCGCCCAATATTATTCTACCGGTGTGCGCTCAAATCTCGTTGTCCAGGCTGAGGGATTGATTCAGGGGACCGCATTGGAGTGGTATCTAAGCGGAGCCCTTAAGTCGCAGCGGCAATTCGTTAATGGAAAATTACACGGCGATGGAAAAAACCCCGCTTTGGCCATTTATGATGAAAAAAGAAACTTGATTGAAGTTTGTGATTTCCGACAGGGAGAGCCTGTCGGATTGCATATTCGCTATCATCAGAATGGCAAGGAAAGCTATCGCGTCAATTACAAAAATTCGAAGAAAGATGGCAGGGAACAAATTTTTGCCGAGGATGGAACGTTACTTGGCGAGGGTTTGTTTAATGATGGAGCCCCTGTCGGCAAACATTGGCGCAATCATTCGAATGGGCTGTGTGCGATGACGGCACTTTTTGATGACGCGGGTCTGTTGCTTGACCCGATTGTTGAAAATAATGACCAAGGGGTATGCATTCGAAAGTTTTCTCTCCAAGGAGAGAAGCGAGTCGGCCCTTATACTGAATGGTATGATGATGGTTCCTTGAAATTGGAATATCAGTTTGTTGATGGTCAGTTTGACGGCGAGCAAAAAGAATATTTTCAGAGCGGTCAAATAAAAGTGCATTCCAATTTTAAAAATGGAATTCGCGATGGTGTTCAGGAAGAGTGGCATGAAAACGGAGTTCTTGCGAGCCGGTTGCATTTTTTAGAAAATGTTAAAGAAGGGCAAGCCGCTTTTTGGTATCCCAATGGGGTATGCAAGTCGGAAGGCTATTTTCAACTTGATCGGCCCGATGGCATCATCTCCGAATGGCATGAAAATGGACAGTTAAACAAGCGATCGGAGTTCGCGTCCGGCTTAAAGGAACGCTGGCACCGAGAATGGGATGATTCGGGAAATCTTTTATCTGAGGCTTATTTTGAGCATGATCAACCCCACGGAACCGCTCTCGTTTGGTGGAATAAGGATCAGATCCATACCCGGTTTCATTTTGAGCATGGGAAAAAAGAGGGCATCCAGGAATGGTTTTATGAAAATGGACAGAACGAGCGCGTTGCCTTGTTTGCTAACGACCTCATGTCGGGGGAATGGAAATCGTGGTATCCCGATGGATCGATTCGCTCCATTCAGCATTTTCAAGCCAACATGCCCGTAGCTGAGCATATCGATTATTACTCTAAGGAAAATGGGCAGCAGAAAGATGCGGATCGCCTCGCTCGTCTCTATCATTTCGATGGGCAGGGACGGTTGCATGGAGAACAAAAGGAATTTTATCCTGATGGGAAGCTCAAATCTTCAATCGTCTATGATCAAGGGTCTATAAATGGGATTAAACAGATGTTCGATCCAAAGGGATTGCTCGTCGAAGAAGCTCATTATGTGAATGGGAAGCTCGAGGGATCTTATTTGCAAAGAACATCGGAAGGGCGTGAAGTTGTTTTTGAATATAAAAATAACTTAAAAAACGGCCCGCATACTCTCTATTTTCCTCCTAATGCAACCGGTGAGAAGCTTGTTGCGGTTCGGGCGAATTTCGAAGACGATGTTCTTCAGGGTTCCGTTATTGAATATAATGATAAAGGCCAAAAATTGGTTGAGACTCTCTATGCTCAAGGCAAGAAAGAAGGGCTCGCTACTTTTTTTGATCCGAAAGGAAAGATCACGACAACAGTTGCTTTTTCCGACGATCGCCGCAACGGATTTATGACACAATATTTTCCGTCGGGCGCTATTTTTCGAGAAACACCTTATATCAATGAAATGAGAGCTGGCGAGGAGAAGTCATATTCCGAAACAGGCCAATTAATTTCTATTTCGCGCTATGAGAATGATCAGCTCAACGGTTTGAGCCAGAGCTGGAATGAGAAAGGGATTCTCGTATTTGAGGGAGAATACAAAGACAACTTGCGTCAGGGAAAGTTCAACAAGTTTTATGAAGATGGAAAACCCTATCTGGAGCAGTTTTATGTATCGGATCAGCTTCATGGTCTCAAGAAAAAATATGATCCGGATGGCCATGTGACTGTATCGAACTACGAATCGGGTCAGTTAGTGCAGGAAATGCGGTAGTATTTAGATTCTTGATGAAAACCCAGGTCATAAGGCCTGGGAGTGTATTGGTCGGGGTGGGGGATTCGTCTCTCTCTCTGTTCGTTTTTTGAAAGATCCCGCCCTTTTTTTCGGCCATAGAAAACAAATCAAACGATTTCTATTTACAAGATTTATTTTTCTTACCTAAACTCCCCAGCCAATTCATTTCCAGATATTTATATGCATCGTTTTCTTTTTCTTCTTTTTGCCGTCCGCGTTTTTGCGGAACTGATTGAGGACTTAACTCCATCCGTTCCGGAGGAGATCGCATCGTTGCAATGCGATCATTTGATTGATGGCGTGATCAATCCCTTTTCAGGGCAAATCGTCTGCACAGAAATAGATTTGCATATCCACACTGCGCAAGATCTGATCCTGCGACGAACCTATATACCCCCGCAGGTTTTGGGCCGCTACGAGACTTTGTTGCATAAATAACTACGGGTGAGGATCCTTTTGCCCTAAGAGTCTCGAGTCTTTAAAATTTTTTGTTGCAAGACAAAAACTTTAGGCTCGACATGGCTACCAAAAAGGATAAAACCTCCTTTATGAAGAAAGATAGATACCGCACCCGTAACTGGAAAGAATAT
>CAISYW010000076.1 GCA_903889795.1 uncultured Chlamydiae bacterium
AAATGATCGATATTAATAAATATACAAATGTTGCAATAGTTAATATCCCAACGATGAACGAAAAAATCAAAAGGACTCCAAAAATTTAGATCCCTGATTCCACTATTTGAAAGTAATTGTTTATTTGTCAACAACGGGTCGTTTTATTCGGCTGGTTCTGGCAGATATTTCGCTATTGCGCTAAAGTGAAGTTTTCCAAAGTCAAGGTTCTAAGGACTCGTAAGGCAATAAATTTACCCATTGGGCAAGCGCGAAAGCTCCGTAGAATCGATCGACCGCAGGCTTCGCAAGTTGATCCGTACTAATCTAATACGAATCAACTTGCGATCGTCGATTTTACGGGCTTTGGCGCCGCCCAATGGATAAATTCATTGTCTTACGAGCACTAACTATGCAACGAGCAGCTTGGCAGGAATTCATTCCTAAGTCCTATCTCTATCTTCGCCATAAATATAACTGGGATACATTCAAAAGAGATCTGATCGCCGGTACAACTGTCGGTGTGATTGCGCTTCCATTAGCCATGGCGTTTGGCATCGCATCGGGTGTTTCACCCGAACGGGGAATCATCACCGCAATTATCGCGGGATTTCTGATTTCCGCATTGGGCGGAAGCCGAGTTCAGGTAGGGGGGCCTACCGGTGCATTCGTTGTGATTATTTATGGGATTATTCAACGTAATGGATATGAGGGGCTTGCAATTTGCACGCTCATTGCGGCTGTTTTGATGATGCTTATGGGGCTTTGTCGACTCGGCTCTTGGATCAAATACGTTCCCTATCCTTTAATCACCGGTTTTACAACCGGCATCGCCGTGATTATCTTTTCGTCCCAAGTTAAGGATTTTTTTGGCTTGAATATGGGGCAGGTGCCTGCGGATTTCATTGAAAAATGGAGCGCCTATTTTCAGGCTTTTCCAACACTTCATCTTCCAACGCTCGCTATGGGAGCGGGATCGTTGGGACTTATTTTGATCTTACGGCGATTTTTTCCAAGAATTCCGTGGGGGATTGCCACAATTGTTTTGGCGACTTTAGTTTATCTCATATTTGATATTCCACTAGCGACGATCGAATCGCGCTTTGGAGAGCTTCCCAGTACTCTTCCCATGCCCGCTCTACCATCTATTTATATTCCCTCTGAAAAACTACAGGAGTATTTTTTTGATGGGTTGGCGATCGCATTTTTGGGGAGTATCGAATCTCTTCTATCAGCGGTGATCGCAGATGGAATGATCGGCGGACGCCATAAATCCAATTGCGAGCTGCTTGGACAGGGTATCGCTAATTTTGTATGCGTACTTTTTGGGGGAATTCCGGCGACAGGAGCGATTGCAAGAACGGCCGCGAATGTTAAGACCGGAGCGCAAACACCGATGGCGGGAATGATTCACGCGATTGTCTTATTTATCATTATTTTCTTTTTAGCGCCCGTCGTTAGCAAAATTCCATTAGCCGCTCTTGCATCAGTCCTCATCATGGTGGCTTGGAATATGAGCGAAGTTCATTATTTTTACGCGCTGCTGCGCGCTCCGCGCGGCGATGTTGCAATTCTGCTAACCGCGTTTTTACTCACTGTCTTTGTCGATATTACTTTTGCGATCGCTTTAGGAATGATTCTCGCGATGTTTATTTTTATGAAACGGATGAGTGAATTTTCTAAAACGATTCAACTTACCGAGCTTTTTCGCGAAAATGGCGCTGAATTTCCCGAGAGAACCGATCCCGACGCGATATCTAAAAAAATGGTACCGTCCCATGTAGAAGTATATGAGATTAATGGTCCATTTTTCTTTGGCGCTGCTGATATGCTCCAAGACGTTATAAGCAGTTTGCAAACACACCCAAAGGTATTTATTTTACGAATGCGGCATGTTCCGATTATTGACGCTTCAGGGATGCACGCGCTCAGAGAATTTTATCATCGCTGTCAAAAAACTCATATCCAGCTGTTGCTTTCTGACATTTACGGTCGGCCGCAGCATGCATTGAAAAAATTTGGTATGTATGAGCTGATTGGCGATCAAAATATTTTTCCCGACATCAATGCGGCGTTGAAGCGCGCCGAGCAAATTGTTGCTTTGCTCGGAACGGAACTTCATGTAAAAGGTCAGCCATTAAACACTGGTAATAAATAAGATAAGTCATTATGTGACCCTAAAAAGTTCCATTTTGACATCTGCGATTTTCTTGGATATACTACCTGCAAATTTCATACGAAGGTGGGTATGTTTCAAAAGATGTTTGGATGGATTGTAATGGGATGTATATTACTTACAGGACAAGGGGTAGCAATGAGCCAATCAAATCAAAAAGCTGCGACGATTGTTGTTTTGTTGGGTCCTCCCGGAGCAGGTAAAGGAACCCATGCTACCGCAATGAGCGAACATTTATCCCTTCCGCATATTTCAACGGGCGATTTGTTCCGTGAAAATATTCGAAATAACACGGTTTTGGGTCAAAATGTTAAGTCTTTCATGAATCAAGGAAAACTTGTTCCTGACGAATTGGTGTTGGATATGTTGTTCCAACGGATGGAAGCGCCTGATTGCGCCCGCGGTTGTATTCTGGATGGTTTTCCTCGAACGGTCGCGCAAGCGCAGGCGTTGGATGCCAAACTTAGCAAAAATACGCGCATCATTGCGTTGAATTTTAATGTACCCGACTCAGTGTTGATCGAACGAATAACGGGGCGTCTTGTTTGCAAGGATTGCAAAAAACCGTTTCATAAGAGATTTGATCCGCCAAGACAAGCAAATGTTTGCGATACTTGCGGCGGCACGCTAGTCACTCGTGAAGATGATCAGGAAAGCATCGTACGTAAGAGACTCGAAGTATATCACGAGGAATCTCAACCGTTGATTGAGTACTACGCTAAGAAAAATGATTCCCTGAGAGAAGTGGATAGTCAAAATCCGAAAGAGCAGGTGTTTCGAGATATCCTGTTAGCTCTCTCGACTCTAAAAACAAAAGAATCTCTCTAAGAAAAGTAGTGTCGAATCCATGACTTCGCTGGTCTGGATTCGACAACTTATTAGCTTACACTCAAGTGGAAGGTTTTACCTGACTTGATGGAATTGCTTACAGCGCAATCTTTGATTGAATTTTCTAGTTGTCTTCGGACTTTTTCCGGATCCGATGAGCCTGTCACATCAACAAAGACTTCTACGTGCTTCATCCAGATGAGATTTTCTGAAGGCTGCTGATCTGCTGTCAAAATCGCACGGCTTTTCAAATCAACAAATGAAAGTTTCGATTTTTCGCAGTACACCTTGAACGTTGCAATAATACAATTCAAAAGAGCGAGAGCGAAGAGATCTTCAGGAGAGTATCCGCCACCCGGTCCTAGAAATTCAGGGGGGATCGCAGAGATAATGACAGGTAAAGACCCCGCTTGAGCATTCCACGATTTACGGATCCCTTCTGTTGCTGAGGCTTTAACTTCGCATTTGACAGGAAATTTGATCATAAACCCTCTCTTTTTTACTTGAATAACAAACCGGATATAATTTGCATAGCATCCTTTTTCGATAGGGTGTTTTCAAGACTCCTCATTTCTGAGAGATTCTCTTGTTTATGGTATTGACATTAGATTAGTCGGGGGTTTAAAATTTCTTAATGATTTTTATTTTTGGGGCGCTTCGTGGGTTCTAGTTCAAGCATAGAAGTTTTTCCAATACTGGCTATGTACGTCTATTTAAAGACGCACATCCAAACACCCATTATCCCTTTACCTAGTCTGACTGACACCGGGATCGGTTTACACAATTTGACTGACATCCAGCAAATTGTTTATAGCAGTACCCCAAAGGTGATCAAAGCTGTCCAACCCGTCTTAATCAAGGCGAGCGAAGTTTTCTACCCCATCGTGAAAATTGATGAACGCGTACATGTCGAAAGTGAATTTGGTTTGCAACAATTGGGGAACTGGATTTGGGAAAAAGCGGATGGATTACCCGGAGGCCGCCCAACACTTATTCTCGTTGCTTTCGCTTTTTTGTATTTTGGTTATAGCGAAGTTCAAAATTCAAAGCGCCGATCTCCCCGTCCCGGGTGGTGGCCTTGGCTTCCTTTTATTCGTCGAGCTCATCATTATGAGCTTGTGCAACCCATCAAGATTTATACATAAATTACTTGAGAATGGGGGATATTTGTTCGCAAATTCCACGCGGATGGTTAGGTAATAAAATTTATAGTTTAGCGATAGCAGTATTCCTATTGACGTTTGATTGACGGTGATTTAAAATCTTTGCGTTTTTTCTCTTATGTTTCGAGGCATAAATGACAATAAGACAGGTAGCTTCTCGTTTTACACAGCTTCAACAGAATGAATATGCGGACCTTATTGAACCCACTACGAAGGCTGTTCCACCCCCAGCTGCGAATTCATCGGCAGTTTTAACAAACATAACTTCTACTTATGCCTATCAAATGTTTTTAAATATTACCGCACCAATTGTTGTCGGTTTAAACAAAACAAAAGTTTGGGTCTATAATGTGGCTTGCGAACAGACGAAAATGCAAGATACGTGCCATGATGTAGCTGTGGCTGCTCAATCTGCCTGGGATAAAACAAAGGTTGCTAGGGACGTGGTCCATGGAACGGGAATACTGCTATTCGACGGGGCTTCCTGGATGTACGGAGAGATGAAAAGCGTCTGGGGTTGGGCTGGAATGATTCCGGGTGGCCAAGGTGCTTTGCTCATAGGTACCGTTGCTGTAGTTTATATCGTTTTTCGTAGGAACCATCATTTTGAGCTTCGTCAACCCATTAGTGTAATCACTTCTGAGCCTGATTCGGCAAAACAAAAATTCCGTTCAGAGCTTCATCAAGCCGTTCTTCGCGCTGAAAAAAATCCAACCAATCTTGTGTATGTATCTGAAGTGAGAGGATGGGTTAATTCAGAAGATCTGCAAGATATTGAAAAACGATATCCTGCTTTTGCTATATAAAATAAGACCAACCGGTTCGCTTTATTTTAAGGCAGATCCTTGTCTATGAGGCATTTCTATATAGCTTTCAAAAAAGATTCTTGTGTAAACAGCTCTAAAATGCTAAAGAATGTCTTTCCTAACGAGGTCTATTTTGGAGCACGCCTTCCTTTTGCCCATGCCAAAAATTCAAGGCTCTTATCGGCTTCCTGATTCAGAGCCTTGGAGAGAGAGCCAAGCGCAAGTACAAATTGCTTATTGGTGCGATCGTTTAGATTGTTTGGCTCATGACAAATCGCTCTGGTTTCAAATTGGCGAAGAACTACGGGCAATTTCCCCACCCTCCTTAATTTTTCTCTCTCAGTTTGCAGAAACGTCCGATAAGGAGAGTCTTCTTCATTTAGCGGTGCGTGATGATCAGTTGGATTATATCTCAATGCTCGGTAGCGAAAAGTCACTCCTCGAGCGTCGTAATCGTTTTGGGCTCACTCCTCTCGAATTGGCTCTTTATTTACATAAGCAAAAAAGCGCTTCGGTTTTGATGGGGGCTTCGCGCTGCTGTGGGTTTTTCACGCAGCCCAATGTTGAATTTGAAAAAAATGATTTTCTTGAAACCATCCATTGTGAATATCTCGCCCAGCCCATCTTCGATAGTTTGGATCTTCTCGATGAAATATTGACCGCCACTCAGAAAGCGAAAAACGATGAAATCATAACGAGCGATCGCATCTGGATGGGAGTTTATTATGACAAGGAAATTCAGCAAGGCATCCACCCGCGCATGAACGTTCGATGGATTAATGAAGAGATTGGGTTTGGCGTTTATGCTGCCGAGAGAATTTTACCTTGTTTGTATGTCGGTGAATATACCGGTGTGATTCAAGAGAGAAAATCAAAACATATCAAAGAATCGAATTATTGCATTCGATACACTTCCTGGTCGATGGGCAAACGCCAATACGTTATCGATGCCCAAAATATGGGAAATTTTACGCGTTTCATCAATCATAGCGACACTCCCAATATTAGCCTTGTATGCGCCTATTGGCGCGGGTTGCCGCGGCTCATTTTTATTTCTTTGCAGGAAATACCCGAAGGAACCCAGTTAACCTTTGATTACGGCAAAACTTTTTGGAAGCAGTCACCGCATAAAGTGAAAAGAAATATATGATTTTTTGGAAGAAAACGCCTGTTGCAGAAGCACCTCGACGAACGATATGCGACCATCACCGCATTATCGTTGAAAAGGATGAAAAAACATCCATCCTGACTCCGGCGCAGTTTGAGAAAGCTTTTGGCGTCGTGTACCTACCGCACATTGAATTTCCTCTGTCGACTGATTTTGCCGCGATCAGTCAGAAAATCAGTAAATATCGCAACAAGGGCATGCTGGATCAAAAACAATTATGGCTGGGTGCTTATTTTCAAAAGGAGATTCAAGAGCCCTTCGTTCCTCCGGTTCGTTTGCGATGGATCGACGAGACGTTTGGATGGGGCGTCTTTGCAGAGCAAGATCTCAAGCCAATGGACTATATCGGCGAATATGGAGGGATCGTTCGCCGTAAGAAAAGATCTGATGCTAAAAACGCTTATTGTTTTCAATATTCAATCATCAGTGGTGATTCCACACGTTACACCATCGATGCCCTCGATCAAGGGGGGGTCGTTCGTTTTATTAATCATAGCGCGAACCACAACTTAATGAGCGAGCTTGCAACGCATCAAAATCTTTCCCATATCGTTCTTTTTGTCAGTCGCTTGATAAAAAAGGGGGAGCAGCTTTGCTATAATTATGGACCCGATTATTGGAAGAGAAGAACCCCGCCGCAATAATAGACTCCTTGCGTTACCAAGGCTTCGTCAATTTTGGAGATTTTTTTGGCCGATTTTTGATTCTTTTTGCGAGGGCTGTATACGAGATGTTGATACATCCCTCGCAAAAAAAAATCGAAAACTCGGCTCAAAAGAACCCCAAAATCGACAGAAGCTTGGTTGCACAAGGAGTCTAATGCTGATTTTTAAAAAAAACATATGCGATCATCACCGCATTATCGTTGAAAGGGATGACAAATCATCCGTTCTGACTCCTGCTGAGTTTGAAGCAGCTTTTGGCCTCGTCTATCTACCGCGTATCGAATTTGCTCACTGGAAAGATTTCGTTGCAATTAGCCGAAAAATCGGCAAATTCTGCAACAAGGGGATGTTGGATCAAAAGCAGCTAGCTCTGGGAGATTATTTTAAAAAAGAAATTCAAGAGCCCACTGTTCCTCCCGTTCGTTTGCGTTGGATCGATGAGACTTTTGGGTGGGGCGTCTTTGCTGAGCAGGATCTCAAGCCAATGGACTATATAGGCGAATATGGAGGGATCGTTCGCCGTAAGAAAAAATCTGATTTAAAAAACGCCTACTGTTTCGAATATTCGATCGTCAAAGAAGTTTATACGCATTATGCCATCGATGCCTTGAATCACGGAGCGATCACCCGTTTCATTAATCATAGCTTGACCCCCAATTTAATGAGCGATTTGGCAGTATATCAAAATCTTTCTCATACGATCTTTTACGTTAGCCGTTTAATTAAAAAGGGCGAGCAGCTCTGTATTAATTATGGGCCTGACTATTGGAAGATAAGAACCCCGCCTCAAGAGTTCAAAAATTAATCGGTATGCAAAATAATAGCTTTTATTGATGAATAAAGCTTCTAACGTTTAAAATCGTATAATTAAATCTCGTAACTTTAAATTGCGGTTAATATTGAAAAACGACGATTCTTTATTATACAAAATAGAAGAGCTGGTTTTTTCTTATTCTTTAGGCAAGCAGCAAATCGAAGCGATTCGCGGATTAAATATAAATATTCCCCGATCATCGCTAGTGACGATTTCCGGTCCCTCTGGTTCCGGAAAATCGACCCTTCTCAACATCCTGGGACTTATTGAACCTGTCCAAAACGGAACCGTGCTTTTTCAGAATGAAGACATTGGTCAGATGGACGAAAAAAGAAAAAATCAAACCAGAAAATTTCAGATTGGTTTTATTTTTCAGCAATTTCACCTCATTCCCGTTCTCACAGCTGAAGAAAACGTAAGATACTTCCTGTCTCGGCAAAAACTTCCTCAAAATGAAATTAAAGAGCGTACGGAAGATTCTTTACAATCCGTGGGACTTTGGGAGCATCGGATGAAAAAACCGTCACAGCTCAGCGGCGGACAAAAACAAAGAGTTGCGATCGCTCGAGCCATTGCGAAACAGCCGGCGGTGATTATCGGAGATGAGCCGACCGCTAGTTTAGATCAGAAAACGGGGCAAGAGATTATGGAAATTCTCGCAGAGCTGGTTGCGAAAAATAAAAGCTCGGTGATTTTGACAACGCATGATTCAATGGTACAGTCATACGCTTCTCAAAATTTTCATCTTCAGGATGGCAGACTCGTTGATGAGTTATGTAAGAGGAGAGGGTAATATGTGGTTCTATCTAGCCGTGAGAAATCTTTTTCGCAATTTCAGAAGAACCGTCGCCGTTCTATTCACCGTTGCTTTGGGAACAGGCGCTCTTTTTGCATTTGATGGCTTTATCCATGGTGTGCTCAATGAATTGCGATACAACACCATTCATGCCAACTATGGATTTGGTCAGATCCACACAAAAGGATATCGAGATACCATCTTTGAAGATCCGACGAAGCATTGGATCTCCGATGGAGCTCAGCTTCAAGAATTTCTATATCAGCTGGATGGTGTAGAGAAGGTTTTTCCAAGAGTCAGTTTCTCCGCTCTATTAAAGCATGACAATACGACGGTCAGCGGTGCGGGCCAGGGAATTGAAGCAGAAAAAGAGGTCGAGTTTTTTCACAGTCTCAATGTGGAGGAAGGGGAGTCGCTCATTTCTCAACCTAACGGCATTCTGTTAGGCCGCGGACTTGCCAATGCGCTTCATGTCAAACCGGGTGAACAGATTACTGTCATTGCCACTTCCACCAAGGGGTTGATCAAGAAGGATAAATTCGTGGTGACGGGTATTTTTCATACGGGCTCTGTCGAATTTGATAGCCACATGTTTCGGGTTCAGCTTCCCGCTGCGCAAAAATTACTGAAAACTCAAAAAATTGAATTGGTCTCGCTTGGCTTAAAAAATCTCTCGGATTGGGATAGAGTTGCGAAAGAAATCGAAGCTTCATTTCCCCAATTGGAAGCAACCTCTTTTGACGTCTTGGATGAAATCTATTACAAGC
>CAISYW010000077.1 GCA_903889795.1 uncultured Chlamydiae bacterium
AAGCAGAGATCGTTGCCGCCATTGCCGCTAAAAATATAGCGAAACTTTTGACTCTTTCGAAATATATACATCTTCTTTCTGAAGAAGAACGAAGCAATGCTGTCATTGCATTCTCAGAATTACCATTACCAGTTGAAAAAGAAGTGTTATTGTCTTCCCTGCTAAATGGCACATTAAACCCTGCTGCAATAAATGCTGGATTAAAATTTGCTATTCAACAAACAAAGCCCTCCCTAATCAGAATATTATTAGGAAATAACAATCTTACAGAAGCTCAGCTAATAATTGCTTTATCAGTTGCCAGCACATCCGCTGCGAATGATGAAGTAATCAATACTCTGCTCTCTCAGGGAATCAATCCCATAACAGATGAGACGGCAGACAAGTTTAAACCCGCATTGCTCAATATAGCAGGGCGCGGGTTTGAAAAGGCTTTTCAAACACTATTAAATATTGTTAATTTTACCCCAGAGCAATTATTTGAAGCGCTCAATGCCGTAATATCACATCCTGAGAATAATAAAAAAGTTGATTTCATCACTGTATTAAACGATAAAATCCCTGCTGACGCTAGGATTAAAGAGCACTCTTGCGCATTTGCACTCTCTATGGAAAACAATGAACTGCTAGAATTCTTGCTTTCCAAAGAGCCACCACTCACGCCAGATCAACTAAGCCGCTTAATTATTCATGCAACAACCCTTTCATATACACCTTTCATTGAAAGAGTGATTTTTTTCTTTTTAAACAATCCAGACATTTCAGATTCTGCAAAAAGCAAAACGCTTCCATTATTTGTAGATGCTGTTAATAACAGTGTCAAAAATTTTGATGATTTTTCAACATTTATACAGACAATCACGAGAATTAACGAAGCAGATCGAAAAAAAGCGATTCTGAAAGCTTGTATGCATGGGCGTACAGATGTTTTAAATCGTCTACTGCAAAATTTTCCAATAAACCGACAATTTAAAAATCAGTTACTTGATGTCTGCCATATCTCGGTTAAAGAAATCCTCAAAAAAGCACGATAAAACAATGAAAACTTTCACAGCTCCCCTGTTAATCGAGGAGCTGTGAAAACCTATCAACAAAAAGGCATTTAGTCTTGCACTCTCTGACAGCAGTATACCTTGCGAATAGAAAGTAAATATACACAAACTACTTGAAAAATCGGATTTTCAGCTTGCAAAAGTGTCTGATATCCCCTATGTAACAAAATAGATACAGAGGGGCTTATGAAGCGTTTAGTCGTAAATGAAAAAAGAAATCTCAATACATCGCGGAAAACTACAACACAGCCTCAGAAAAACACCAAAAACAGTTTAACGACAATCGTTCGAGAAATCAAACAACTGCTTGAAAGCCAAAAGCTTCTTCACTCTCCAGTTGCTGAAGTTAGCATTTCTTCTTCCTGCCCAAGATCTACAAATCAAATTTAACGATAAGGAATATATGAAAAACAATAAGAAAATCTTTGCCGGTATTGAAGCGGGCGGAACTAAATTTGTCTGTGCGGCAGGTAATTCTTTAGGTGAAGTGATCGAGCGAGAAACTTTTCCAACGACCACGCCAAAAGAAACAATGGCATGCGTGAATGAGTTTTTAGCGAGGATGGATGCCAAGTACAAATTATCTGCGATTGGTATCGCTTCTTTTGGACCCATCGATCCGGATCCTAAATCGCCTGACTTTGGCCATATTACAACGACTCCCAAACCGGGCTGGGGCCATTTCAATATCGTTGGCAGCGTGAAAGAAAAGTTTAATTTACCCATCGGTTTTGATACGGATGTCAATGGAGCCGCTTTAGGCGAGTCTCGTTGGGGAAATGGGCAAGGGCTCGACAGCTTGGTATACTGGACTGTTGGCACAGGTATCGGCGCCGGAGGCATGTTAGCCGGAAAAATGATGCATGGACTCATTCATCCGGAAATGGGGCATACCTTTGTTAATCATGATCGAGTAAAAGATCCCTTTCCAGGCGTTTGCCCGTTTCATAAAGATTGCCTGGAAGGATTAGCATCCGGTCCGTCGATGAAAGCGAGATGGGGCGTAAAATCAGCAACAGATTTACCGGCTGACCATCAGGCTTGGGATTTAGAAGCAGACTATCTAGGCCATGCGATGGCCAATTGTATTTTAACGCTATCTCCTAAGAAAATCATCATCGGCGGCGGCGTGATGTTTAGAACGGAGTTGTACGCGAAAATTCGCAAAAAAACTAAAGAATTATTGAACGGCTACATTCAGCATAGGCTGATTTTGAAAGACATCGATAACTATATTGTCGCTCCCGGATTAGGTAATAATGCCGGAGTGTGCGGAGCGTTGGCTATCGCCGAAGCTAGTAGTCCTTAACAAAAATTCTCAGCAAGGAAAGAGGTCCTTGCAGATCCAAGGGGTCGGAGTTCGCCGGCAAAAGAGTGCTCAACCCCTTTTGCGGACCACTGAGATAAAAGAAAACCTGAAATGATTTGGGATCGGCATTGACCCGATAAAGGCCGGAAACTTCCCATTTTTCGATCGAAAAAAAGAGTGTTGAAAGAATTGTCCAGCGCTTGAAATCGCCATCTTCTTCGATTAATTGAGGCAGCGTAATCGGATCATTGTCGTCATCCAATTTGATACATTTTTTCGCTTGTTCGAGATGTAATGCCCGCGGCTTGCTATCGACTCCCATGCGGTTCCAATCATAGACTCTGTATGTCGTATCAGAATTTTGCTGTACTTCCAGCATCATGCACCCCGCCCCGATGGCATGTATGCGGCCGCCGGGAATAAAGACCACGTCGCCCGGCTTCGTCTGAAACTCCTGAATCAAATCAATGAGCCGATTGGAATCAACTGCATGCGCCCAATCCTCGCGGCTCACGGGTTTTTTGAAGCCGGCATAGACCGGACCTCCTTCCAAAATATACCACATTTCAGTCTTGGGCTCACCACGGCAAATCGCTGCCGTCTCCTCGCTGGGATGCACCTGAAGGCTCAGAGCTTCGCGCGCATCGATAATTTTGATTAAAAGAGGAAACCGTTGATCTTTTCGTCCATGACCAAGCAGATGCTCTCCAAATTGCTCAATCAGTTCATGAAGAGTTTTTCCCTTTAGCGGACCATTGATAACCGAGCTCTGCCCTTCGATTCGATCGGAGATTTCCCAAGATTCGGCGCAGCGGGGTGGAACGGAAGAACGATGAAACTTTTTGGCGATCCTTCCACCGCCCCAAATCGCATCTTTATAAATTGGCTCAAAATGCATTGGATAGAGTTTATACATCATATTATAAATCCTTTAGAAAACGGTTTTGTTCGCTTTGCTCCATCTTCTGTCGAAAAGATTGGAGCGCTCCTTCCAATTGCTCGAATGCTTTTGAAGTGAGCGGCGGCAATTCACGAGAGCCTGTATTTTGCAGTGCATCGATCACATCGGAGATGCGCAATTGGTTGATATCGCGTTTTGGAAGATAGCCCTGCGTCAGATCGTTATTTTCCTTCACTTCGATGAAGATATTTGCATCGATGAGTTGATGAATCAGCAAAGTGGCGATGGAATACGGAATCTGATATTTCCTCATCAGCAATTCAACGGAAAGCGGCGATTGACGGCTTGTAAATCTCTCAATACAAATTTGTACGATCCATAAAGCCAACAAAAGTCGAAAGCTATAACTCATCTGTTCGACGGCCGGCTCATATTCGCGCTGTTCATGCGTCTGATGAGCGAAGCTGATCTGCGCTCCGAAGAGAAGCAAAAACCAACTCATCTGAATCCATACCAAAAAAAGCGGCAGGGCGGCCAAGCTGCCATAAATGGCGCCGTAGCGCGTGACGCCGACTTGAAAATGGATATATGCCCACTGTAAAATCAGATATAGAGTGCCCGCAACAATTCCGCCAATGAACGCCGAACGAGTCTGTACTTTCGTATTGGGCAAGAAAAGATAAATAAAACTAAACAAGACCCAAAACATCGCATAGGGAATAAGAGTGACTGCATACAAGATCGCGGTAGTGAAAAATGATCCTTTAGAAACGTCCAAAATCCCCACCTGAATATAATGAGCTATCAAAACGGCTAAAGCGTTTGCGAAAAGATAAAAAAGAGGCCCAATGAGCATGAAGGCAAAATAATCGCTGAACAATCTGCGCCAACTGCGCAGTTTTCTGACACCCCAGATATGATTTAATGCGCTTTCCATATTGCTGAGCAGCTGGGTTACGCTCCAAATGAGCAGTAGAATTCCCACTCCGGCGAGTATCTCGCCTTGCGTCTGTTCGAGAAGCCGGTCTGAAAAAGAAAAGAGACTGAGAAAAATAGCCTGATTTTCAGGAAAATTCTCCAGTAATTGGGTTTTCAGATATTCCTTCAGTCCAAATCCACTCGCCACAGCAAATGCCATCGCCAAAATAGGAACAAAAGATATCATCGTGTAATAAGTCAAGGCAGATGCGCGGAGCGAGCACTTATCCTGAATAAACCCGCGGATAGCCAACGAAGTGATACGCATCGTTTTATAATAAAAAAGAGACCAGCCTTTTTTTTCGTATAAAGAAAAATCCCAAAGGCCGTGCTGAAAATAGTGCTTGATCTTTTCCCAACCCATTCTTCAACCTTACAAATAGAGAATTTCTTTGTCATGCTGTTTAAAAACCGACAAGACGCTGGACGTCAATTAGCTACTGAGCTGAAACCCCTTGAGTTAAATGAAGGGCTCATTATCGCCCTGCCCCGCGGAGGTGTGGTGGTGGCGGCGGAAATCGCCGACATTTTAGATCTGCCCCTCGATATCATCATTCCGCGCAAAATCGGAGCCCCTTTCAATTCGGAACTCGCCATCGGAGCGCTCGTGGAAGGGATCGTATTCCTCAATGATGAACTCATTTCGGAGCTTGGCATCGATTCTGCCTATATTGACTCTGCCGTGGCCAAAGAAAAAAAAGAGGCCGCACGCCGCCTCGCGCTCTATCGCCACGGCCGATCTTCACCCGATCTCAAAGGCCGAACGATCATCATTGTGGATGATGGAATTGCAACCGGAGCAACCATGCGCGCCTCGCTCAAATATCTTAAATCAAAAGGAGTCATGCGGCTGATCATCGCCATTCCGGTAGCTCCTCATGGAATCATTCAAAAGTTGAAAAGCGAAGGATTTGAAATTGTTTGTCTCTATTCTCCAATCGACTTTGATGCCGTCGGCGAATTCTATGAAGAATTTCCCCAAACGCAAGATGCCGAAGTCATCAAATTACTTATGAACCTATCCAAGTAAAACTGTTTCGTCGCTTTTTTGAGGATTTTTGAGATAATTTCAAGCGTGAAAGCCATGGGGTTCCCTCGTTAGAAGATGCTCAGTTCGATTATACCTGATGTCCAGAGCCCTCTTTATTTTTTAGTCGGGCGGAATACATTATTCCTGCCTGAGCGAATCCAACGGCTACACCCATACTGCATGCCATTGCATCCGCTGCCGGGAAACTAAAGGCTCCTTGCTGATAACCGTGTGATATTGCGAGTGAGCAAACAATCCTGGAACATAAACAATCAGTGATGCACCTGTTAATTTTGCACAGTCCTTTATAGTATACTGCTGTCGGCCTGAACATTTGATTTTTCATCGACATCTTTTGCGCTCCAATATTTCGCTCGACCTCGCTAACTTGCTGCAAGTTGGCTTCGATCTCCGCAATACATTGGAACGCAAAATCTCGCCCTCAAAAATCAAAGCTTCAGACCGACGGCAGTATATATTGTGACCAACTCTTTAAACGAGAACTGCGTTAACTCCCCTCTGTGAAAAATGTTCCCACAGAATGGGCCGCTTTTGTCGCTCCAGCTACGGTTTGATGAACTGTAGATCCAAACCAACTTGAACCCGCTCCTTTTGTTCCGTCAACGAGACTTAAATTCGAACTAGACACACTACACCTCCTTTTTTTAAATTAATTATAAATACACTAAACAATCTGAATAATTAAACTAAACATTTGTTTTAATAAATACTAAAAACGATTGTAAAATATTTTTTAATTCAGAATTAGAAAACGATAACATGTGAGTTTTAAATACTTAAAACCAAAGCATTGCAAGCTTTAAAAAAAATGTTTTACACAATTTAATATAAATAATTTTTAAATAACTAACCATTAACCAAACACAAAATTTATGTATTATAAAATGAATTTTTTTAGTATAATTAACATAAATTAATAATTAACTCAACAAATGGAGATGTTTTATGTCAGTTAGGCAAACAGGTATTAGTAACTTAGATTCACATATTCTTGGAGAAATTCTTATACGTGCAGATAATCCTAGCGCCATCGCAAGAACATCAAAGTATTTTCGTAAAACTCTTTATCAAACCCTTTTAACAAACTTTGTGTCTCAACCTTCGACCCGATCATTTGTTCCTATTGATCCGGAGTTAACACCAGAAGAAAAGGTGTGTTTTTGTGTTTTAAATTTAAAAAAATTCTGTAGTAGTATGTTATTAACACCCAAAAATCAACTCAACCCCATGATTTTGGCAGGAATGGTTGAAAAATATATATCAATAAATACATTAATACAAAGGGTCAAAAGAGCCAGCACCCACAAAACCAAGGGTCAGTTAGTCTTTAATTTTATCATAGGATTAGTAAAAGAATCGTTGGTCATGCGCTGTTTTTCTCAGGAGTCTATTCTTAGATGTGAAACGTTTTTACAAAAACAAGCTGCTATCGAAGAAAGTTGTGGTGGTCCTGGTTTCAATTTACCTCAGATTTTTATTTCTTATAGTAAAGCACTTGGAGAAGGTAATGGTATTGAATTATCGGAGTATGTCTCATTAATGAACGAGGAAAGTAACGCCCTTGTATTAGTTACTTCAATGGCAAATAATGTTGATAGAACAGGTTGCGATGATATAGAAGCTGTAAAAATGGTATTAGACTCCGGCTCCATACCTCTAGACACTCTTTGTAAAGTTATCATTCAGGCAATTGAATTCAAAAACGAAAAAATTCTGACATCCCTATTGCCATTATTGGTATCAAACTCCGGCCCCAGACATATAGACACTCTTCGTAAGGTTATCATTAAGGCAATTGAATTCAAAAACGAAATAACTCTGTCATTCCTATTGCCATTATTGGTATCAAACTCCGGCCACATACCTATAGACACTCTTTATAAGGTTATCATTCAGGCATTTAAATTCAAAAACGAAAAAACTCTATCATCCCTATTACCATTATTGAAAACTTTGAAATTTCCATCCCATTATCTAAATACGTTGATCATGGCAGCAGCGAAAAACGGGGACAGAGAATTAACAGTATTCTTAATGGAGAAATTACCTGAAATTTCACCTACTTTATATAGGGATGTCGAAAGATTGATGCCAACAATAAAAACAAGAATCAATCCTCAGAATGATCATTGTATCGTATGCTAAGATCACATGAAATGTGAATCTGAACAAGTTGATTCGAGCGGGAGGGAGCCTCTCTCGGCCCCCTCTCACTCACACCACCGTACGAACGGGACCGTTTATGGCGGTTCATGAAGCTTTTACCCGAGCTGCGATGATTGCCTTCGGAATATATCCCAGTGTTTCGATGACTTGGTTCGATAGTGCTTTGTGCATGCCGTAAGTTCTAGTCATTTTCTATCTATCTACATCAAAAATGAACGTATTTCCCGATCTGGTTGATAAAAACTTTCACGACTATGCAGTCGCTGCCCGGATCTGTTGATCTAAAAACGAAACAGATTCGGGATGATTCTGAATCAGCCATTTACGCAAACGCTTTGATGCGATCCTGATCTCTCTTTCAACTCGCAGCTTATTTGCCAGGGTAGGATCAAGAAAGAGCCTTCCCGGATCGAGAAGCATGGCATTGCCATGATAAAAACCAAAATTAATTCCCACGTCGCGATCATCGTCAGCCAGATGCAAGGCGCATCGTTTTTGAAGAAATGATACAAAAGATTGAAGTGCCTCATTGAGAGCCGCCTCGCCACCCGTCCGATATCGCTCATCAAGCTCTTCATAAATGGGTGTAGCTTTTTTCTGCAAAATAAACGCCGTGCAATTCAAATCAACATGATGAGTCCGATGCGCTCGATCGACAACATCAAGAATCGGCAAATGACCACCTTGTTGAAGATGAAGATAGACAATTCCCGTTTCTTCTTGAAGCTCGTTCATCGCCATCTGAAAACTGTTGATCGTGGCTTCAAAACGCAGACGCCGCTTATCTTCCATCACTACAAACCACATTTCCCAATAATGAAGCCATGGAAATAAATTAATCCATTTAGGCATCGAAAAGCGACTATAATTGAGGAATTTGATGACGGTTTGCCCATCAGCGCTGATGAAAACAAAACATTGTCGGCCTTTCGCAAGATAATGAAAAGGCTGGCGCAAAATGGCGAGGCTCGCGGAGTTTGGTAAAACAGCCGTTCCTTGCGCTAAAGAACCCTGGATCTTAGAAAGATAAAAACCATCGATGCGATAGAGAGCCAATAAAGTCAATGCGGTTGCGATGAATAGAACCAAAAAAAAACGTTTCATCGATCCTCCATTTTGAGATTTTCTCCTCGGGGATTGTATACCGCTCGTGACAGGATTAACTTTCTAACAATGAGTATATCGTTCAATCCATTTAAAAAGATAATTTGAATATCGAACCTTCTCATTTCAGCGCCGAATTATTGGTCGATGCCGTGTCACATTCTCGCAGAACCTTTTCCTCCAACCTGTGTTCAAACCAATCAAGCATCTCGGGATCTATTTTAGCCAACCACGCTCGAAAAGGAGCTGTTCCATCAAGTAAAGACTGCAAATAAACTTTGTCTTCAGGCAGATCAGATCTGCGCCAAAAACTCCCAATATCGATTTGGATGCTTTTTTCACCATCCCAGCCGAAATTTTTCAAAAATGATGGATCTCGGTTAGAGATCCCTTTTCGGGCTCGTATCTCAATAATATCTAAAAAAGCTGCCAGCATTTTTTCTGCGATTTCTCGATTTTTTTCTCGTAACGCCTTAATGCAAAGCGGCATCATAATCGTTTTTTTTTCCTGCAAAGCAAACGCCATTTGATTGAGATTAATTTTCACAGGACGATTTAATCGATCGTAGATCACAAATCGGCTGGGCAAGGATTTTGTCTGATGAAAATGAAGATAGAGGACAGCCGTCTCATCTCGTAGATCTGTTGCAGCAATTCGAAAGCTCTCCAGGGTAAAAAGAAGTCGCTCTTGACGGCCATCAAAAAGCGATTTTTTATATGAATCCATGAATGAACGGGGCATCGCGCGCCAAAAAAAAGGAAGAGAATAGCGATCAAAACGCGGCATCTTTAAAACATATCGTCCATCAGAACTGCCAAAAACATAACATTGACGGCCTCTTCCGATATAATGGAAGGACTCATTGAGAATCGCATTGACCCGATCAACATTTTCAATTTCTAAATTTTGAACGGCCGGTAGAGAAAAACGGAGCCGGTTAACATTAAAACCGTCTTTGGAAAGATACCATAAACGGCCTGTCAGAGCGATGGCCAGCAACAATAGAGATAACACACAAGTCGTTCGAAAAACCAATTTCCACATAATCCATATAATCTAGCTTGATCGCCTCTTGGTTTCAAGATGATATACCACGATCCATTCCCGCCGGGGCGGTAATATACTGGGCGCGGGTGGGTTCTTATACTGCTGTCGGCCTGAACATTTGATTTTTCATCGACATCTTTTGCGCTCCAATATTTCGCTCGATCTCGCTAACTTGCTGCAAGTTGGCTTCGATCTCCGCAATACATTGGAACGCAAAATCTCGCCCTCAAAAATC
>CAISYW010000078.1 GCA_903889795.1 uncultured Chlamydiae bacterium
ATATTTTTTTTCCATTTGCCGGACGATGTCCACTTTTTGTTCCGGTTTTAATTCGGCGGCAAAGGAGCGAATCCCTGCTTGTTTGGCGATGACAGCGGCGTTTCTTTTGCCATCGCCGGTAATCATCACCATTTCTTTGACGCCGAGCGAGTGCAGCTTTAGAATCAACGCAGGCACTTCAGGGCGGATCTTGTCGCTTAAAACGATCATGCCGATGCAGGATTCGTTTTTTGCAACGTAGATGATCAGGTTGTTTTTCTCGAAGAAGTCGTTGGCGATGTTTTGATGATGATTGAGACACCCCGCTCCAAATTTAGCTTCCATGGAGAGCTGAGATCCGATTGCGTATCGTTGATTGTCTACAACACCTTCAACACCTTGTCCCGGAGTTTCGAGAAAATGCGTGGGAAGAGGGAGGTTTTTAATCTTGGCTAATGCTTTTTTTACAATTGCTTTTGCGATGGAGTGAGAAGAAAATTGTTCGAGGATAGCGGCGTGATAAAGAATGTTTTCTTCGCTTTCATCTCCCAAAGGAACAATTTTTTCTACATAGGGAACGCCGAAGGTAATCGTTCCGGTTTTATCGAAGAGGACCGCCTGAGTCGAGGCAATTTGTTCAATCGGCGCGCCTCCTTTAACGATGATTCCGACGTCAGCGGCGCGGTTGATTGCGCAGATTACAGCGAGCGGGGCGGCCAGAATGAGTGGACAAGGAGTGGCTACGACCAACACGGCAAGAACGGTCGTTAAATCTTGAGTTAAAAAATATCCGAGCACCCCCATTAGCAAGGTCAGAGGGGTAAACAAAATTGCATATCTATCTGCAAGACGCTGTAAAGGTGCCTTTTCCTCTTGTGCATTTTTTACGAGAGTTACGATCTTTGCGTATTGGCTTTCATGACTGACTTTGTCCGCGCACATTTCAAAGGCGCCATTGACATCGACGCTGCCGCTGAGAAGGCGGTCTCCGACCGTTTTATTGCGCGTCAATGGTTCGCCTGTTACGGCCGACTCATCGATTTCCGCGGAGCCATTGACGATTGTGCCGTCAACGGGAATTAGATCTCCTGGACGTACGATTAAGATATCGCCCACTTTGACCGACTTTACATCAATCTCTTCCATCTGATTATCTTTTTTGCGGCGAGCTATGCGAGGAGCTCGTTTCATTAAAGCGCTCAAAGAAGATGTTGCTCTTCGTAAGCCGAAGGCTTCAATCGCTTCTCCTCCCGACTGCATTAACACGACAATGGCTCCGGCAAATGCCTGGTTAAGAAAGATGGCTGCAAAAATGGCCAGCATAGCGACGATATCGGAAGCAAAGCGTCCCTTGAATAAGCCGTAGAGTGTTTTATATATGATCGGCGCTCCGCCCACGACGAGAGTGGCATACCAAGTCCATTCGCTCCAATCGGGCTGGTGTAAGCCAAAGCGTAGAAAGATGCCTGATAAAAGACCGAAAAGAGCAAAGACGGGAAGTGGAGAGTTTTTTACAAATCCCCAAATTGTTTGCCGCATCGGGATACCCTCAGTTTCATTTTTTGAGTTACGTTGGGTATATCTGATATTCCATCAAAACTCGAGAAGGATTTATATTGTTACGTCTTTTAGCGCTTTCTGTTG